>DASRQT010000100.1:0-29955 GCA_035696485.1 Polyangia bacterium
AGGTGCTGGTGGTGGACGATGACGTCCGCAACATCTTCGCCATGACCAGCATCCTGGAGGCCAGCGGGATGAAGGTCGTCTACGCCGAGAACGGCAAGGCTGGAATCCAGGCGCTGGAGTACGAACCGGACATTGACGTCATCCTGATGGACATCATGATGCCCGGTATGGACGGCTACGAGACCATCAAGATGATCCGCGCCAACCCGCGCTTCCGTGGCAAGCCAATCTTCGCCATCACGGCCAAGGCCCTCAAGGACGACCGCGACAAGTGCATAAATGCCGGAGCATCAGACTACCTGCCGAAACCGGTCGACGCCGACAAGCTGATGGACCTGATTCGCGTCTGGAGCGGCGGCGCGGCGACGTTGCATTCAGACAGCGTCGGCGATGAACGGCGCGTCTGACCCGGCCGGCGGCACTTTGCCGGCGGCAGACACAGGGTCGGCCAGCATCCTGCTGGTCGACGACCACCCCGCCAACTTGCTGGCGCTGGAGGCGATCCTGGCGCCGCTGGGCCACACCCTCATTCGCGCCCAGTCGGGTGAAGAGGCGTTAAAGCAGATCCTGAAGCGCGAGTTTGCGCTGATCCTGCTCGACGTCCAGATGTCAGGGATGAGCGGGTTCGAGACCGCGGCGCTGATCAAACAGCACACCCGCAGCCGCCACATTCCGATCATCTTCATCACGGCCATCAGCCGCGACGCCGAACATGTCTTCAAGGGGTACTCGCAGGGCGCGGTCGACTACCTGCTCAAGCCCTTCGAGCCGGAGATCCTGCGATCGAAGGCCTCGGTGTTCATTGACCTTCACCTGAAAGGCGAACGGATCAAGCTGCAGGAGCGCCTGCTGCGCGAGCGCGATCGTGAGGCCCTCGAGCGCAAGAGCGAGCACCGCTACCGCAGCCTGGTCGATTCGATGCCCCAGTGTGTCTGGGCGACCGACCCGGCGGGCGCGGTCTACTACTGGAACCGTGCCTGCCTTGACTATTGCGGGGTGGTCGTGAGCCCCCAGATGCCGACGTCGTTCTGGGATGTCGTTCACGCGGAGGACCGCGCCGGCGCCCAGTCGGCGTGGGAGCGCTCCATCGCCAATCATGCCCCCTTCGAACGGCAGCTGCGCATTCGCCGCGGGGTGGACGGAAGTTACCGCTGGCACCTCGGCCGGGGCATGCCGGAACGCGACGAACACGGCGAGGTGGTCGGCTGGATTGTCACCGCCACCGACATCGACGATCAGAAGAACGCCGAGGAGGCGCTGAAGCTGGCGGTCAGCCATCGCGACGACTTCCTGTCGGTCGCCTCTCATGAGCTGCGCACGCCGCTGACGTCGCTAAAGCTGGAGCTGAGCAACCTCACCCGCATGAGCCAGCGCAGCGGCGGCGCCGTGACCACCGACAAGCTGGCGTCCAAGCTGACCAAGATCGAGGGGCAGGCGGATCGGCTGCATCGCCTCATCGACGACCTGCTGGATGTCTCGCGCATCACCTCGGGACGGCTGGAGATGGACATCGACGAGGTTGACCTCAACACAGTCGTGACCGACATCGGCGCGCGGTTCGAGGAGGAAGCGGCTCGCGTCGGGTGTCCCTTGACCATCGAGACCAACGGACCGGTGGTCGGCCGCTGGGACCGCAGTCGTGTGGAACAGGTGGTCACCAACCTGGTTTCGAACGCGCTGAAATATGGTAGCGGCAAACCGGTCGCGATCAACGTCAACGGCAAGGACGGACGATGCCGGGTCTCGGTTCGCGACCAGGGGGTCGGAATCTCCAGCGGCGACCAAGTACGGATCTTCGGGCGGTTCGAGCGCGCGGTCTCCAGCCGAAACTTCGGCGGCATCGGCCTAGGCCTCTGGATCGTCAAGCAGATCGTCGAGGCCCTGGGCGGTCAGGTGTCCGTTCAAAGTGAGCTGGGCAAGGGCTCTACCTTCACGGTGGAGCTGCCCAGCCAGGATGAAACCGATGACCATGATCGGGATCAGGGCCCCCGCCTGCACGCTACACTCGATGCGTGATCACTGATCCGCTGCCGCGATCCACGCGCAAACAGGAGATCTATCTCAAGAGCGACCGCCTGGTGGTGCTGCCGTTACCTTCCGGTGCACCGCTTCAGGAGGCGACCAGGACGCTGACCGAGGCCATGGTGGCCGGCCGCCTGCCGTCGGTGCGCGCCGCCTGCGCCGGCGTCCTGACCGTGCTGTCCGAGTTCTACGGCGTCCCCTTGCCCCCGGTGCGCATCCTGGGAATTCGCCCCCACCGCGTCGTTGCCGGTGTCTGCACCTACCAGCTGTTCGGCGACTACACCCCGGCGACGCAACAAATTCGCGTCTGGATGCGAACCGCCATCCGCGCCCAGGTCTCAAGCCCCAGGGCGTTGCTGAACACGCTGCTGCACGAGTTCTGCCACCACCTCGACGCCACCCGTCTCGACTGCGCGGACAGCCCGCACACACGCGGCTTCTTCTCGCGCATCGATCACCTCTACCACCTGGCGCTGGCGACGCCCGCCGAATCGCGCCGCCCTCTGCACTGGATCAAGCGCGGCACCGTGTGGACCATCGACTGGCGGCGGTCCCGCGCATCTCGCTAGCGGCGCAACCAGCGATCGATCTCATCGACCTTTCCGGGAAAGCGGCCCGACCGGCGGTATTCGGCTCTTGCTGCCGAGGCCAGCGCGGCGACACGTTTTCCATTCCCGCCGGTCAGCGCCAGCGCCTGCGCCAGCGCGAAGCGGGTCTCGGCCAGACGCAGTTCGGTGTCGATCTCTTGCCGGATCGAGAGCGCGCGCTCCAGCAGGGGTACCGCCTTGTCCGGCTGTCGCAGACCGAGGTAGCTGATACCGCACCCGGTCAGCGGGAATCCAAGCAGGAAGTTGGCGGAGCCGGCCTCCCCCCCCTCCTCCATAGCCGTCATTGACTCCTTGAAAACCGGCAACGCCTCCGCGTACCGATGCAAACCGTTAAGGATCTCGCCGCGATTGTTCAGGTGAACCGCCAGCTCGGGATGCGCCGATCCAAATTCCCGGCGAATGATGACCATGGCCCGATCGCTGTGGACAAGCGCCTCGTCATAGCGGCCAAGACCCCGCATCGTCTCTGCGATGTTTCCGATCGCCCTTCCCACGTCAGGCGCGGTCCCGAACTTTTCCTTGATCGTCAGGCTATGTTGATAGAGCGGCAACGCCTCGGCAAACTTGCCCCGGCTGGACAGGGCGCCCGCCCAGTTGTTGGCCAGCCAGCTTTGCAAGAGCTCGTGGCCACCCATGCGATACAGGATGGCCTCCGCATGGCGGTACCAGCGCGCGGTCTGATCATCGTTCGATTGTCGGGAGCCGACCACCGCGACCAGCAGAATGGCGGTCTCGGCGGCGATCTCGTCGTGCCGCGCGCTTTCCGCCAGCCACAAGGCGTGCTCCAGCGACTGCTCTGTCGACTTCGCGTCGCTGCCCAACGACTGCAACACGCCTAACCGGTAGTAGGCCTCGGCTTGCAGCGGCGGGTAGGCCAGCGCATCTGCCTTCTCGATCGTGGCGACCGCCTCCCGCAGCCCCTGGGCAATGCGACCCGAATCGTAGAATGCCTTCAAGGCCGCGATCCGCACCCGCAGATCGTCGACCTTGGCCCGCCGCGCCGGGCTCTCGGGCAATTTGATCACGGCGCGTAACTGAGGGACGTCGGCGCATCGGTCAAGGCGCGCGATCGCCCCGACGGCGTTGACGGCATTTTGAACGACCTCGCCGTCGGCATCACCCAGAACGGCCGTCAGCGCCTTGACCTCACCCAGGCGCTCGGTCAGACACCCCATCCGCAGGTCCAGCACCTCCGTCGATTGATCACCGCGAACGTGGGTCGCCTCGCATGCCTCCTTGTACATGCCCGTCCACAGTCGCTCGAACAGGTCCAGGGCCTGTGTGACGCTGGCCAGGGCGGCACCGGCGTATGGTTTGTGGGTCTGCAAGAACGCTTTCTCGACCGTGGCCTTGACGGCCGAGTCCCACACACCAGCCAGCCGGACCTGCGCGCCACGACAGAGCGCGGGCCGCTCCGCGATCTGAAAACCGCGAACGGCGATCGCAGACACCGTGGCGATGCCCAGCGCCGTGGCGAAGGCCGCCCGCCGCCGGACCAACCACTGCCACGCGCGCAGCCACCGGCGCAAAAGCCAGCCTCGCGCCGGCGTCGCCTCTGCCGCCGCCAACCTGCCTGCCACGGCGACCGCCGTGGGCGGCCGCAGCTCCGGCTGCGCCTCCAGACAATCAGCGCACAGCCGGGCCAGCTCCTCATCCATGGCCGGGGCATCAACCCCCACCGGCGACCTGAGAAACACGCGTGGCCCGCGTTGCTGCCAGACCGGGCGCTCGCAGAACAGGATCTCGTGCAGCATGACCCCCAGCTGCCAGACGTCCGACCTTTGATTCGACCGCTCGCCACGCAGCGCCTCCGGGGGCATGTAGTTGGGCGTCCCGCCGTGCAGCGTGGTCGTGTCCTGGTCGGCGATCGCCAGACCGAAGTCCGAGATCATCAGCCGCCCGTCGCTCATCCGCAGCACGTTTTGCGGGGTCACGTCGCGATGAACGATCCCGACCGCGTGAATCGCCGACAGCCCGGCACACACGGCGCGCGCATCGGCCAGACGGTCCTGACGGCTGCGAACCGCTCTGGTCGATCGAAAGTCCGAGCCGGTCTTGAGCAGCTGACGTAGCGTCCCGCCGGTGGCGAGCTCCATGATCACGAACCAGTAGCTGTCGGCGTGGCTCACCTCGAACACGCGACACACGTTGGGGTGGCGGATCGCCCGCGCGACCTTCACCTCCCGCACCAGGCGCTTGATCCAGCTGCGCTGGATGGCGCGGTCCGGGCGCAGAATCTTGATGGCAACCCCCTCGTTGACCACCACGTCGAACGCCCGGAAGACGATCCCGCTTCCGCCCTGGCCCAGGATCTCCTCCAGTCGATATCGTCCGGCCAGGACCGTCCCTGGCTCGAGGGGCAGCGCCACCTCGGCGGCGGGCGCGCTGCCATCCTCCTGGGTGCCGGTTTTATCGGAATCTTGATCCGATTCTTCGGGACTCCGCACCATTGCCCGAGGTGTACCCCGAACTGGCGGGGCGCGCCTAGATGGCTTATCTCAACGAAACGCGAGCGCCCAGCTCAAGATCAATAGCGTCAGCGAGACGACACCCAAGGCGACCTGGAACGTCGACCGCAGCCGTCGCGGAAGCACCAGGGCGGCTGCCGCGCCCAGCAGGCATCCGGTACCGAGGCCAAACAGGTGCGCGAAGATGTCCGAGCGCTCACCGACGCCGAGCATCGCGAACAGAGCCAGGCCCGCCCCCAGCGGGAGCCAGGCGCGGCGACGCAGCGGCCCGAAACGCAGCCGCCTCACCACCTGCAGGCCGGCCAGAATCCCCAGCGCGGCGAAGGTGGCCGTGGATGCCCCCACCGAGATGTGACCGGTGCGGTGAATGATCGCCGTCAGCAAATTGCCGGCGGTACCCCCGAGCAGAATCAGCAGCGCGGCGACGCCTGAGCCCAACCAGCGACCAACAGCGGCTACAAAGATGAGCGAGGCCACAGCGTTCCCGAACAGGTGCAGGAGATCCGCGTGCAGCGTCAGGGCGGTGACGGCGCGCCACCATTGACCGCGCACGATGAGCTCGGCGGAGGCGCTGCCGGCGCGAAACCAGGCCGTCGGCTCGACGGTGTCGCGTGGGCCCATCACGACGTACGCCGCCAACAGCAGGACCGCCACCACAATCCCGAGGATGCTGTCCGCTTGCGGGGGCAGCGCGGCCTCCTGCTGCGGCGCGCGGCTCTCTGCGTCATAGGCATCGAGCGCGCCGGCCGCCGCGGACAGATCAGTCGGGCTCACGGTAACGACCCAGCTGTCTTTCGTCTGGGTTTGCGTTACGCGGTGGGCGATGCCGGCCGCTTCCAGGACCAGCGCCCAGTCACCGACGCTGGTCGTGTCGGCGCTGCTGCGAACAATCACCTCGGCCCCGTCGGGGGAGACAATCTCCATGGTCCCCAAGCCTAATCTATCGCCAGTGCGGCGGTACCGTGCGCTCGTAACCGGGAAGCGCCTCGATGCGCGCGCACCATTGCGCCAGCGCCGGGTAGCGCTGGGCGAAGGGCGTCAGCCCGTGGTCAAACGCCCCCGCCGCCGGCTTTCCGGCCGCCCGCAGCAACGACTTGACCGTCGGGAAGAGACTGATGTCGCCGGCGCTGATGGCATCACCGACGCGCCATGACCGCCCGCGCAAACCTTCCTCCGCTCGCGCAAGTTCCTTGGCAATGATCGGGATGGCGGCCGAGACCTGCGCCGATCGCTCTTCTGATTGTCCAAAATAAAGGGGCAGGATGAAGTCGTCGGCGATCTCATCCAGATAGGCGATCTGTTCGCATATGAGCTGCCAGATGTGGCCGGCCTCGGCGGGATTGGTGCCGAACAGCGGCGGCGACGGCGCCTTGCGGTCGAGATAGGCGAGGATCGCGATTGATTCATAGATGACGGTGTCGCCGTCGCGCAAAACCGGCACCTGCCCGCGCGGATTCATCGCCAGAAACTCCGGCGTCTTGTGCTCGCGCTCCGACCGCTGCAAGAGCCGCGATGAGTAGGCGAGCCCTTTGATCTCGAGGGCCAGCAATACACGCCATGAAAAGGGGCTGCCGCTTATCCAGAAGACCTCGATCGCCATGGCCCGGTTTTACCGCGCCCGACCGGCCGCGCTGGCCGCGCTGTTGTTGATCTGCTTGCAACAACGTTGCCTTCCAGACATCACAAAAATGCAGTGCATCAGAACAGTGTTCTTCTAACTATATGTATTCCTTGTGTAATAGATTTGACTTATTTAATAGGTAATCTAGCACACGTGTTGCAGAGGAGGTTGAGGTCGGAACAACAAACCTCCCTTGAAGGACACGTAGCAAAATGAACCGCAGCACCTCGAACTTCTCGCTCCCCACCCGCCTGGCCCTGATCTTCGCCCTCCCCGTTTTCGGCTGTGCCGGCATGGGCGAGCACACCGCGGACGTGGCTGAAGCGGAAGGTGAAGCGATCGCGTCCGAGAACGGGCTCAGCACCTCGAACGGGCTCAGCACCTCGAACGGGCTCAGCACCTCGAATGGCCTCAGCACCTCGAACGGGCTCAGCACCTCAAATGGCCTGATGACCACGATCGAAGGCCGCAACCTGGCCAAGTACATCGCCAAGTGCGCGCTGACATCTATCACGTCGCTGGCCAAGACCACGACCACCGGGACGTATAGCTTTCCTGGCGCTGTCGGCGTCGCGCAGGGCTGGTACAACGGCGCCTGCGACACCGCCTGTCAGGAGAAGATCACCGCCTGCCTGATGGCGCTCAGCAACCGCGATGCGCGCCATGTCGCCGTCGAGCTGGTCTCCGCGGCGCCGGGTCTGAGCATGATCGGCGCCAGCGGCGACGACATCAACTTCCCGAACCAGGAAGGCGCCGTGTTCGGCAACGTCTTCGTCTCGCCCCCCAAGATGTTCACCTGCACCGGCACCGAATCGAACAAGGCCGAACAGGTCAAGCGTTTCTGCATCGACGACGTCGGTTGCGACCTCTTCACCAAGGCCGGCAGCTGCGCGACCGCCTGCACCCAGACCTCCACCATCGGCCCGGGCGGCAAGAAGATCGTCTCCGCCGTCTCGTGCAAGGACCCCTCGGGCAAGGTCTGGACGAACCCCATCACGACCTTCCTGCGCAACAAGATGGAAGCCGGCAACAGCGACGGCTCCATGGGCTTGCTCTCGACCGCCGCCTACGCGGTCACCCAGGCCGACAGCGGCGACTGGTTCCAGATGAACGACGTGCAGTTCGGCAACGTCGACGGCGGGCTCAAGACCTTCGAGGCGACGGTCAGCGCGCTCACCTCCGGAAGCGTCATCGAAGCCCACCTCGACAGCGTCGGTGGACGGTTGCTGGGCAGCGTGACCACCGCGGTGACACCCAGCGCGACGGCGTTCGCGGTGCGCACCGGCACCATCGACACGCGCGGCATCACCGGCCGCCACTCGGTCTTCTTTGTCATCAAGAGCGGCCTCAACATCGGCACCATCTCCTTCGTCGAGCTCAAGTAGCCGCGAACGCCGCAGACGTACTAGTCTGCGGGCGTGGATGTTCCCGCCACCGCCGTCACGCTGACCTACGTCGCCGGGACCATCGAGGTTCGCGGCCTGGAGGTGACGGCGCGGCCTCCGACGGCTGACTGCCAGTGGGACCCGCGCACCGCCTGTTACCGATCGCCCGCGGTCGCCTACGCCGCCGTCAGGCGCGCGCTGGCAGCCGAGGCACGGCCCGTCGACGATCAGGCCCGCCGCTACGACGTTCTGCCGGAGGGCGCCCGTGTTCGCCGCGAGCCCCGCCCTTATCAGGCGGAGGCGCTGGCGGCCTGGCGGCGCCACCAGGGACGCGGCGTCGTCGTCCTGCCGACCGGCGCGGGCAAGACCTGGGTCGCGTGCCTGGCCATCGACGACAAGCGCCGCAGCACGCTGGTGGTCGCGCCGACGCTTGACCTGGTCCGTCAGTGGTACGACGTCCTGCGCATCACCTTCGGCGATCCCGTCGGCGTCATCGGCGGCGGCGACTACGACGTGCAGCGGCTGACAGTCGCCACCTACGACTCGGCGTACCTGCACATGGAACGCCTGGGCGGTCGTTTCGGCCTGGTCGTCTTCGACGAGTGTCACCATTTGCCGGGAGCGGCGTATGCGCTGGCGGCGCGGGCCAGCCTCGCTCCCTATCGCCTGGGCCTGACCGCCACGCCGGAACGCCCCGACGGCCGCCACGCCGAGCTGGACCACCTGATCGGACCCGTGGTTTACCGAAAGGACATCGTCGATCTGTCCGGCGCCGCCGGCGGGTACCTGGCGCCGTATGAAACCGTGCGCCTGGTAGTCGAGCTCTGCGCCGCGGACCGGGCCGAATACGACGACGAACGGGCGATCTATCGGCGTTTTCTCGAGGACAACGGCATCCGCATGGGCACGCCCTCCGGCTGGTCCGACTTCATCATCCGGTCGTCGCGCACCGAGGCCGGCCGCCGCGCGATGGCCGCGTATCAGCGCCAGCGCGTGATCGCGTTCGCCGCGCCGGCAAAGCTGGACTACGTCGCCCACCTCCTGCAGCACCACCGCGATCAGCGGATGCTGCTGTTCACGCAGGACAACGCCACCGCCTACCAGGTGTCGCGCCGGTTTCTGGTTCCGGTCATCACGCACCAGACGCGCGTCAAGGAGCGAAGCGAGATCCTGCGCGGCCTCACCGACGGGGTGTACGGGGCGATCGTCACCTCGAAGGTATTGAACGAAGGCGTCGACATCCCGTCGGCCAGCGTCGCCGTCGTGATCTCGGGCAGCGCGTCGGTGCGCGAGCACGTCCAGCGCCTGGGCCGGATCCTGCGCCCACAGGGCGACAAGCACGCCTTGCTGTACGAGCTGGTGACTGCGGGGACCAGCGAAACTTTCACCAGCGCGCGCCGGCGAGACCACAGTGCTTACCGCTGATCTCGTCACCGCGCGGCGGCGCGGGTCCGAGCTGCGGCTGGTGCCGCTCGGCGAGGCCGCGCGCGCCCGGGTGGAGGACCTGGCGCAAACCTATCTGGGGATCGCGCGCGCCTCGGTCGGGCAGAGCCGCGATGACCTGGAGACGTCGTGGGACGCTGTCCCGGTCGCCGCGCACGAGCAACGTCTGGCCGGCGGCGTGCGCAAGCTGATCGCGGATCGTTGTGTCTGGAGCGCCTCGTCCGCCGACGCACCCGACCTTCGCCGGCAGCTGTTCACGGCCGCGCACGCCGCCCGCCGCGCCTTGCCTGCCGGAACGCCGTTCGACAGAGAAGCCATCCTGCGCGACGTCGCCGCGCGCCGCGACAGCGGTGACGCCGACGTCGAAGCCCAGCTTTACGCCGACCTGCACGGGGCCGAGCGGCTGCGCGACGTCGGCGCGGTCTCGCCGCCGCGGCTGGCGGCGGACTTTGATCTGGCGCAAGCGCAGGGGATCTTGCTGCGAGCCGTCCGCGTGATCGCCGAGGTGCGGGCCGCTGATCCCGCGGTCGTACGGGCGCTGTTTCGAAAGCTGAAGTTCTTGCGCCTGCTGCACAACATCGTCACGACGGCGCGAGGTCGCTACCGGATTGAAATCGACGGCCCCTTCAGCCTCTTTCAGTCCGTGACCCGTTATGGTCTGCAACTGGCGCTGGCCCTCCCGGCCATCGCCTCGTGCGACGCCTGGCGCATCGAGGCCGAGGTGATGTGGGGGCAACAGCGACAGCCCGTCCGGTTTTTATTGTCTTCGGGACCCTGGGAGGGTCCCGAGTCCCCCGCGATGAGCTCGGGCCGGCGAAGCCGTCCCTCCCTCACGCGATCAACCTCGGAATCCTCGATGGGTTCCAAGCCCCCCGCGATGAGCTTGGAAGGGTTGCCAGATGAGGTCGCTGCGCTGCTTCGCGACGTCAACCGGTCCGATGGTGTCTGGCGCGCCCAGGTCGCCAGCGATGTGCTGGACCTTCCCGGCGTGGGTCTGTGCGTCCCGGATCTGGTGTTCGAGCACCGAGAAACCGGGCAGCGGGTCTTCCTGGAGGTTTTGGGATTCTGGAGCCGGGACGCCGTCTGGCGGCGCGTCGACCTGGTCCGGGCCGGCCTGCCCCACCCCATCCTGTTCGCGGTCAGCAAACAGCTGCGCGTCAGCGAGGCCGCACTGGGTGATGACCTGCCCGGCGCGCTTTATGTCTACTCCCGCGTCATGTCGGCTCGCGCCGTGCTGAGCCGAGTCGACCAGCTGGTCGCGCGCGTGGCCTGAACAACAGATCTGTTGCCCCGGCCGCAACGGCGTAGCGATGGGCAATCCCCTATGTAGGCGGAATTACTATCGCAATAGTATAGGTAATCTAGCGCACGTTTATTGCACCTGATAAGAGACATGCTGTACCGCCGCTTGCCTGCCCTCGCGCTGACGTCGCTTCTCGCCCTGCTTCCCGCCTGTGGCGAACAGGAGTCGACGGACATCAACTTCGAAGATTCTCTGGCCTCGGCGAACGGGCTGACCTCGAACGGTTTGACCAGCAATGGCCTGACCAGCAACGGTCTCACCAGCAACGGCCTCACCAGCAACGGCCTGACCAGCAACGGTCTCACCAGCAACGGCCTGGTCATGACAGCGCTGCGAGACCAGTCAGCCACCGGTGCCTTGAGCCGCATGTTCTTCCACTACATGGTCTCCTGTGCCCTCCCCGCCGGGAAATCCGTCACCTACACGTGGACCAACACGGCCGGCACCACCATCACGGAGGTCAACCCGGGTCAGCTGGGATTGGCGGCGTCGTGGGAGAAGGGTCCTTTGGATAACGCCGGCAAAGAGTGGGTGTCGGCCTGCTTGGCCGCGCGCACCAACTCACTGGGACACAACCATCCCATCTCGATGCGTGCCAATGGGACGTCGGCGTTGCCGGTGACCGCGCAAGAACATACAGACTTCAGCTACGGCGAAGGATCCTTCTGGGGGAACCTGTTCAACGGCAGCCCGTACATCTACTCGTGCACGCGCTCGCCGATGAAGGCCGGCGTATCAACATCGGCTGGCTTGAGCGACGGACGGACCTGCACCACCAGCGCCTGTGGCGTCATCATGCCAGTCGGGTACTGCTATCTGTCAACCACCGCCAGCAGCGGTCAGAACTGCTGGAAGAAGGCTTCGAACAACGACTACGCGTACGACTGCGGTTCGTCGACGGACAAGTACAACAACAACAACCGGTCGGACAAGGTCATCTCGATCTGGCTGCAACCGTAACCGAGGCTAACGCGCCTAGGCTATCGGCCAGCCCTTCGAATCGCGTTTAGGACCGCCACCAGGACCCGGGCCGCCACCACCACCGCCACCGGGTCCGCGACCGCCACCACCGCTACCGGGGCCGCGCCCACCACCGGGGCCTCTGCCACGGGGACCGCGACCGCCGCTACCACCGGGACCGCGGTCTGCTCCGGGAGCGCGTGGACCAGCAGGGCCGGGGCCACGGTCGCCGCCGCCAGCGGGCGCTGCCGCAGATGGGGGCTGCGCGCCTTCACCGGTCGGGCGCGGACCGAAAACCGCGCGCTTGGCACCAGCCGCGTCACCACCGCGCGCTTCGGGCGCACGCACACCAAAGCCCGGCCTGCCCCCGGGACCACCACCGGGGCGTCCTCCGGGACCACCACCGGGGCCGCGACCGGATCCTCCGCCCGGGCCACCGCCAGGTCCTCGGCCGCCAGGGCCTCGCGATCCGGGAGCGCCAGGGCGTGGTCCCTTTCCACGTCGCCGCGGGTCACCGCGATCGGCGGCAGGCGCAGGCGCCCGCGTCACCATCCAGCCCTCGCCACCGGCGGGCACATCACGACGTTCAGGCTCACGAGGCAGCGCCCCGCCAAAGCCCCCGCGATCGCGTCCGCCGGCACCGCCGGGTCCGCCACCGCCGCCGGAACCGCGCTTTTCGCCGCCCCCACGACCGCCGCGATCACGACCGCCGCGATCGCGGCCCTTGCCGGCGCCTCCACCCCTGGGCAGAAGATCGACGACGTAATAAAAGTCGCCCTGCTTCTTGGCGGCGGGCGGCGGATCTTCGCCGCTAAGCACGCGAATCAGGCGCACATTATCGGCCCGGTCGCGGATGACCTCGAGAGCCTCGAGCAGGCGCGCCAACCGATCACCCTGAATCTGCAGCTCGGCCTCGATAAACGGTCCTGACGGGTCGGGGCCTTTGTCCTCGGGGGCGGCGGCTTCGGCAGGTGGCGTCTCGGTGCTCGGGGCCTCGGAATCTGCGGCGGCGGCAGGCTCGTCGGAAGAGGCCGCGGTAGCGGCAGGCTCCTCCGACGGCGCTTCGCCGGCAACCGTTTCGACCACGGCCTCGTCGGCCGCGGGTGCGACAGCTTCCGACGTGGCTGCCTCTGCCCCCACAGTTTCGTCGGCGGCGGCAACCGGTTCGGCCGGTCCGGCGGCGTCCGATGCCCCGTCCGTCGCGACCGCATTTTCGGGAACGGCGGCCACCTGAACGGCGGCCACCTGGTCGGCGGCCACCTGGTCGGCGGCCGGCTGGTCGGCGGCGGCCGGGGCCGGGGCGGGCTGGGGCCGGTGGGCGCGCCTGATGCGCGCCGCCTCTCTAAGAACGATCCCTGGGAACTCAGTAACGGTTTTCATTTCGCTGCGCTCCGCGATCTACCCAGTCCGGGACGGGACGTCAACACCCGCCCAGCGGACATCCGGCGATCTACCGGTGCCCCCTGGTGCGGCAGCGCGAAACGGAACCGCGCAGCTAATCCTGCTGGCGTGCTGGAATCGGGTGGTTGACTACTTCTTCTGAGCGGCCTCGAGCTTCTTGTAATCGTCCTGCGCGTTGGCGGTCAGGGCATAGGTGTCCAGGTCCTTGTGGCAGCCCTCGCAGGTGAACTTGCCGCCGTTGGCCTTGGCGGTCTTGACCATGTCCTTCATGATCTTCTTCGCCTCCGCCAGCCCACCCTTGGCACAGGCCTTGGCCGTCGGTGAATCACCCTTCGTGGCGATCTTGCACTTGTCGTCGGCGCGGGCGACGCCGGTGAATCCAGCGGCGAGCGCCAGGGTCAGGAAGGATGCGAACAACAGATTGGCCGAAGAACGAATCATGGTCTCTCCTTTCAGGTCAGGGAACGCGCTTATATCTCGGACGCCCCCCCAGGGACAATTATTCCGTAGCGCGATTCGATACCGCCCTCTTGGCCGATACGCATTTCACCCCACTCGGAATCTTTGGGCGGCGCGGCATTCAGTATATAGTGCGGCGTACCATGGCATACCGACTTCCGAGAGGGTCAATTATTGCGTTGGCAGTTGGGCTGGCGGCAGCGTGGTTGATGCCCGGCGCCGCGCACGCAGAGAACGAACCAAAGCTGTTCCAGCTGGAGCTGGGCGCGATGGTCGGCGGGCACTTCTTCGCCAACGATCTTGAGCTGGGGGTCGCCGACGATCCGGCCCTGCCGCATCCCAAGACCTCCGTTTTGATGGGCCTGCGCGCCGGCATAGCGCTGCATCCGCTGGTCTCGATCGAAGGCGAGGCCGTCGGGATCCCGACCTCCGATAGCATCAACAATTACAGTGCCGTCATTGTCGGCTATCGGATCCACGCCCTGGTGAACATCGTGCCCGGGCAATTGCTGCAGGGAAAGCTGACCCCTTTCGTGCTGGCCGGCGTCGGCGCGCTGTCGGTCGCGTCGACCGAGGGAATCGCCTACGGCGAAATCAAGAAGGACACCGACATGACCGTGCACGCCGGCGTCGGCGCGCGCTATCGCATAACGCCGCTCATCGCCGCGCGCCTCGACGGGCGCGTGCTGGGCGTGCCGAACACGACGTCCAAGGGGCTATCGCCCGACTTCGAGCTGTCGGCGGGCGTGGCGTTTTTCTTCGGCGGCAAGAGCGCGCCGGCGGCGCCGCCACCGCCGGCGATGTCGAAAGACTCTGATCGGGACGACATCCCGGACGATCTCGACAAGTGCCCGCTGGTGCCGGAGGACAAGGACGGCTTTCAGGACGGCGACGGCTGCCCGGACCCCGACAACGACAACGACGGCATCGCCGACGCCGACGACAAATGCCCGAACGAGCCGGAGACCAAGAACGGCATCGACGACGAGGACGGTTGCCCAGAGGAAGACAAGGACGGGGACGGGATCGTCGGCAGCAAGGACAAGTGCCCTGACCAGCCCGAAGACAAGGACGGCTTCCAGGACGATGATGGCTGCCCCGATCCCGACAACGATCTGGACGGCGTGGCCGACGCGCAGGACAAATGCCCGAACGAGCCCGAAACCAAGAATGGCTTCCAGGACGAAGACGGCTGTCCCGATCAGGTTCCGGCGGCGGTGGCCAAGTTCACCGGCGTCATAAAGGGGATCAACTTCAAGCAAAACTCCGCCGACGTCGCCAGGTCGTCTTTCCCGACGCTGAAGCAGGCGGTCCAGGTCCTCAAGGACTACCCTGCCCTGCGCATCGAGATCTCGGGGCACACGTCGAATGAGGGCAAGCGCGACGTGAACATGAAGTTGTCCAAGGACCGCGCCGAATCCGTCAAGGCCTACCTGGTGTCGGCCGGCATCGAAGACGGGCGAGTCTCCACGGTCGGATACGGCCCCGACAAACCCATCACCGACAACGCGACCAAGAAGGGCAAGGAGCAGAATCGACGGATCGAGTTCCGCCTGGTGTCACAGGGCGAGGCTCCCGGCAGCTCGGCGGAGGCGCCGGCGCCGAAACCGATGGCCCCTCCCGCCACCGCGACCACGGCACCCGAGCCGAAGGGCGAGATCTTGCCCGAGGTCACCAAGAAGCGCGGCATCGGCACCGCGGCGCCGGCCGCGGCGCCGGGCAAGCCCTAGCTTTGCCGGCGGGAACCCGCCGGCGCGTCTACTTGGCCAGCGAAGGAAAGACCGGACAGCCGTGCGGGAACGGTCGCAGGTGTTCGTCGCCCGCCGCCGGCGGTTGCGGATCGCGGCAGCGGTCGCTGTCGTCGCACGCCACCAGCCGGTCGATCACGAGGTTTCTCGTGGCGTTCACGCTCCGCTGAAAATGCGGACAGAACACCACCACCTTCAGCAGCTCTGACCGTCTCACGCTGGCAAGGTTACCACGCCGGTCAGAGGGGAACGTCGGTCTCGACCGGCTGCGCGTAGTCGACGCCGGGCACCTCGAACCCGAACAGGGAACGAAATTCCTGCTTGAAGCCGGCGTAGTCGGTCAGGTGGAACAGGTTCTCCGTCGATATCTGGTCCCACGTCGACAGAACGCCGCGCTGGATCTCCGGATCCATCTCCAGGTCGTCGATCCGGATGCGGCCCAGCTCATCCAGCGTCGGCGTCCGGCCGGGGCCAAGGTGGGTTTGGAAGAGACGCTTGATCTGCGCGGCCGTCCCCTCGTGGGTTCCGCGCTCTTTCATCAACTTGTACAGGATGCTGATGTAAAGCGGCACCACCGGGATGGCGCTGGATGCCTGTGTGACCAGCCCCTTGTTCACGCTGACGTATGCGCTGCCGCCAAAACCGGCGCCCAGCTCGGCGTCCAGCGCGCGCGCGGTCGCCTCCAGGTGTTCCTTGGCCTTTCCGATGGTGCCCGACCGGTAGATGGGATAGGTCAGCTCGGGACCGACGTAACTGTAGGCGACCGTCCGGCACTGTTTCGCGATCACGCCGGCGTCGACGAGCGCGCGGATCCACAGCTCCCAGTCCTCGCCGCCCATCACCTTGCGCGTGGCCTCGATGTCGGCCTCGGTGGCCGGGGAGATCTCGACCGAGATAACCTGGTCGGTGTTGAGGTTGATGGTCTTGCTGCGATAGGAGGCGCCGAGCGGCTTGAGCGTCGACGTGTAGCTGACGCCGGTGCGCGGGTCGACACGTTTGGGGCTGGCCAGGCTGTAGACGATGCTGTCCAGCTTGCTGCCACGCTGTTTCAGCAGCGCGACGGTCTCGGCCTTGATGTCATCGCCGTAGGCGTCGCCGTTGATGGTCGTGATCGATTTACCGGCGGCCGTGGCCATGCGCCCGGCGGCCGCCAGATTGTACCAGCCGGCGGAGGCGGTCTTTTCTCCCTGCGCCGGCCGTTCCAGGCAGACGGCCACGCCGCGAGCGCCGTAGCCAAACACGGCGGTCAGAAGGCTTGACAGCCCATAGCCGGTGCTGCCCCCCACCACCAGTATGTCGTTCAAACCGCGCCCGGGAGCCCCGGCCGACACCAGGTCGATCTGCGCCCTGACGTTTTCGGCGCACCCGACCGGATGAGCATTGAGGCAGATAAAGCCCCGAATCCGGGCCGATATGGTTTGCAGCGACATGGCGTCCTTCCTGCCAGCCGGGGTGGGGGCTCGTCAAGGGCCGGTTTGTGCTTAGGTTAAGGACCGCGGGAGGCAGCCATGGTCAAACGCATCCTGATTCCGATGGATTTTTCCGAGTCGTCAACGGCCGCGGTGGAGGTCGCGATCTCCTACGCCAGGGCGTTCAAGGCCAGTATCCAGCTGCTGCACGTATTGGCCGATCCCACGTACGTGTTGCCCGCGCCGCTGGAGGTGGTGACCCTCCCGATTGACATGGAACGCATCAACGCCGAGGTGGAGAAGCGGATGGCCAGCGAGGTCGAACGCATTCGCGCCCTGGATGTGTCGTGCGAGAGTGCGACCCTCATGGGACGCCCCCACACGGAGATCGTGGAACACGCGAAGAAGATCGGGGCCGACCTGATCGCCATGGGAACGCATGGGCGCAGCGGCCTTAGCCACGCCATCATGGGCAGCGTCGCCGAGCGGGTGCTGCACAGGGCGCCCTGCCCGGTGCTGGTCGTCCCGATCCGGCGCTGAGCGCTCACAGCTCAATGACGGTCACGCCGTCGCCGCCTTGCCCTTTGCCGCCGGGCTGCGACCGCCGAACGTAGACTGAACGCGCGAGCTGCTCGCGCACGGCGGCGCGCAGCGCGCCGGTGCCGTGGCCGTGGATGACAAACACTGGTGAGACGCCTTCGAGCGCGGCGCGGTCCAGGAAGGCTTCCATCTTCGCCAGCCCCTCGTCAACGCGGTGGCCGCGCAGATCCAGCGTATTGCCCGCGTTGGGGAAGGCCATGTCCAGCCCGCCGGCCTCGGGGCCTGCCGCCTGTGGGGCAGGACGCGCCGTCTTGTCGATCGCACGGGCGCGGCCTGGCGACGCCAGTGTTCGAGACGGCGGGTGACGCGCCGTCGACGCCGCCCGTGGGGTCTCGAGGCTGGCGGCGTCCGCCTCGATGGTCATCACACCGACGGTGACCTTCACCCGCCCCTTGGCGTCCGCCGTCTTGACGATGACGCCGTCGGCGCCCAGCGACGGGACAAAGACGCGCGCACCCGCCACCAGATTGATGCCGGCCGCTGCTGATGTGACGACCGGCTCGTCAACCGGCAGCTTGCTCAACACGGCGGCCGCGGTCTCGGTCAGCACCACGCGCGCGTCCTCGGCCGCGCGAGACGAACCCGCCTGCTGCGCGGAACGGACGATCGCGCGCAGCGCCTCGCGCGCCTCGCGCACCGACTCTTCGATGGCGGCGCGCGAGAAGCGGGCCAGCTCCCGTTCGCGGCGGATCAGCGCCTCGGTCGCGGTGCGCTGGTCGGCTTCGCTGTCGGCCAGCGCCTCGCGGGCGGAGGACAGACGCGCGGTCTCGCGATCCAGCGCGGCCTCGCGCGCCTCGAGGTTGGCGATCACCTCCTCGAGGCCGATGCTCGACGCCCCGGCCAGCTCGCGCGCGCGGTCCAGCAGCGCCAACGGCAACCCCATGCGCGACGCGATGTCGAGCGCGTACGACCGGCCGGGCGCGCCGTCCTTGAGGCGGAACGTGGGGCGCAACCGCTCGACGTCGTACTCCATCCCGGCGTTGCGGAAGCGGGAATCCGCCTCGGCCAGGCCCTTCAGGCTGTCGTAGTGCGTGGTGACCACGGCGACGCCATGGAGATCGGCCAGCCGTTCGACGGTCGCGCGCGCCAGCGCCGCCCCCTGCTCGGGATTGGTCCCCGCCATCACCTCGTCCAGCAGCACCAGCGACCGAACCGACTTCGGCTCCGGGGCTGCGATCCGGAGGATCTCGGCGATGTTTTTCAGGTGCGAAGAAAACGTCGAAAGGTCGCCCATCACGGACTGACTGTCGCCGATGTCCGCCAGGATGGCGTCGAAGAAGCCGACGCGGCCACCCGGCGCAGCGGGCACCAGCATCCCGGCGCGCGCCAGCAGCGCGGCCAGGCCGACGGTCTTGAGCAGCACCGTCTTGCCGCCCGCGTTGGGTCCGCTGACGATCAGGACGCGGGCACCGTCAACGGCCAGGCTGACGTCGTTGGCCACGACGGAAAATCCTTCCTCGATCTGGCGCAACACCAGCAAGGGATGACGTGCCTCGCGCAGGGTGATCTGGGGGGTGTCCGTGATCGCAACCGGCTGTCCGTCGTAAGCCACGCCCAGGCGCGCCTTGGCGTTGATCACGTCCAGGGCCGACAGGATCTCGACGTCCTCGCGCAGCGCGGGCGCCGCCTCGGCGACGCGCGCCGTGAGCTGCTCAAGGATGCGACGGATCTCGCGTCCGATGTCCAGCTCGGCCAGCTTCAACCGATTGTTGAGGCCGACCACGGCCGTCGGCTCGACGAAGACGGTCTCCCCGGTGCGCGAGGTGTCATGCACGATTCCCAGACCCAGCGACTTGGCCGACGCCTTCAGGGGCAGCACGAACCGATCCTGCCGCACCGTCACGAACTGGTCCTGCAGCGCGCCGGCGAATTCCTCTGACCGCATCAGCTCTTCGATCGACGAGCGTACGCGCGCCGACAGCAGCTCGCGCTCCCGGCGCAGGCGGCCGAGCTCGGGCGAAACATCGTCGCGGACCTCGCCGGCGGCGTCGAACGTGCGTCGTATCTCGGCCGCCAGAGCGCGGCAGGGGTCGAGCCGCGCGGCGCGAGCCGCCACCAGCGGGGCGACCGCGGCAGCCGCTTTCCCCTCGCCGCTGCCGGCCGTGAAAAAGTCAGCCACCGCCTGGGCGACATCGCACAACGCGGCGATGGGGCGGAGCTCGTCGGCGCCCAGCAGCAACGCCTTCTCGGCCGCTGTCAGCATCTCGTCCACCTCGGCGAACGCGAGCGAAGGGAGCGGCCTCCCGCTGCGCGCGAGCTGCCCGATCTCGCCAACCTCGGCCATTGCCGCGCGCGCCTCTGCGGCGGTCTCGGCAAGCGTTAGCCCCAGGCAGGCGGCGCGACCGCGATCCGAACGCGCCTCACGCGCCAGGCGGGCCAGCAACGCCGGCCAGTCGAGAGCGTCTATCGACATAGTGGGGCCGTCTCGGCAGTGGGCAATGGGTGGGCTTTCGCGCGCCCGACCTTAAGTTGGGCCTGGAGGGCTAATGATGACAAAGAATATAGTTATGACGGCGCTGGCGCTGGGATTTGTGATGTCGGTGGGACCGACGGCACGCGCCGACAACCCGGTGGAAAAGCGCATCGAGACGCGTCTTGAGAAAGACAAGCAGCTCAAGGAGCACAAGATCAACGTCGACGTCGACGACCAGGGGATCGCGACCTTGAAGGGTAGCGTCAGCACCGGCGGCGAAAAGGCCCGGGCCGAGCAGCTGGCGCACGTCAAGGGGGTGTCGCGCATCGAAAACGACATCTCGGTCGCGGTGCCGGATCGCGACCTGGGCAACGAGATCAAGCGCGAGGTCGCCCAGGCCGGCGAGGCGGTGACCGATTCGTGGATCACGGCCAAGGTGAAGACGCAGTTCGTGAGCGAGGACGCTCTCGACGGCAGTGACATCAACGTCGACACCGACAACGACGTGGTCACCTTGCGCGGAACCGTCCCGTCAGAGAGCGCGCGCCAGCGGGCGATGGAGATCGCGCGATCGACCAAGGGGGTCCAGCGCGTCGACGACAAGCTGTCCGTCGCCAGGAAGCGCTAAGCAGCGCTGAAAAGCAGCGCTGACGCCGGCAGCAAGCGAACCAGAGAGCGTCGGCCGTCTCAGCGGCCGGCGCCGAGGGTGCGGACATAGTCGAGGAAGCCGGCGGCGGTCTGGAACATGAACGCGTACCGTCCCAGGGTGATCATCTCGCCGCCCCTGAGCTGGACCGCGGTCTTGGGCTCGAGCTTCTTGCCGTTGAGCAGCGTCCCGTTGGTGGAGCCGCAGTCGCAGACCAGCGTCTGTCCGGGCTGAAACTCGAAGAAGCAGTGTCGCTTGGAGATCGAGTACTCCGGGATGGCCACGTCGTTATCACCGGTGCGCCCCAGCAGCACCGGGCCGCGCGGGGAGAACGGCGCCTTGACTATGGGGAAGACCCGGTGCAGCAGCGCCAGCTCCTTGGCGTGCGACCCTGTCGCTGCCTTTGCGACCATGGTCACCTCGTGCGACGCCCCGCGATCGACCAGCTCGGCCGCCTTGCCCGTGACGATCAGCACCGGTGAAGGGTGGCGACGTCGAAAAACCACCTCTCCGACGCGCTTTAGCTCCTCGATATAGTCATTGAGGTAGACTGCAGCCACTGCGCCAATCATTACATCTTGGCGGGGTCCCCGCTACTGGAGGCGGGTCTAAACCGCGGCGGCGTAGCGGCCGCGGCTGCGGCCCTGGCAGGCCAGGGTCGATTCGATCTTCCAGATCAGCTGGTCGAGGTTGATCGGCTTGGCCAGACAGGCAACGGCGCCATAGGCCTCGGCCGACGTGCAAAGATCTTGCGTGTCGGCTCCCGTCATCAGGATCACCGGCAGACTCAGATGCATCTGTCTGAGCGCGCCAATAAGCTCGATTCCGTTCATTCCCGGCATCTGGAGATCGGTCAGGACAATGTCAGGTGAGGCGGACCGCAACTTCCGCAGCGCCTCATAGCCGTCAGCCGCGACGTCGATCTCGAAGCCCAGTTGCCCCAGGACAGTCGAGATCAGCTCGCAGGCATCCACATCGTCGTCCACCACCAGTACTTTTTCACGCTGTTCCATAGCGAACAGGGGACACAGCAAGAACGAAACCAACGCGCGATTGCGGGCCCCCGGGAGCCCCATACCTGTGAGAGGCCCCCAATCTGTTACACAGGCGTAACCGCGCCCCGACCGGGGTTACGCTCCCCTACCCCCTCCCACCTACCCCTGCCCACCCCCGGTGTCGCCGCCGCTTTCCTGCTGGTCGGGTTCGGCCTGGTCGGGCTGGGCGGCGATCTCGCGCCTAACCTCATCCATGTCCAGGGCCCTGATCTTCTCCACCAGCTCGTCCAGCGCCGGGGCCGGGATCACCCCGGGACGGGCGAACACCAGCACCTGGTCGCGAAACACCATCAGCGTGGGGATGGCTTGAATCTGAAAGGTGCCCGCCAGGACGGGCTGGTCCTCGGTGTTGATCTTGCCGAAGGTGATATCCGCGTGCTTGTCCGATGCCGTCTCGTAGATGGGGCCGAACACGCGGCACGGACCGCACCACGGCGCCCACCAGTCGATGACCAGCACCCCCGGCTTCTGCACGTATTCGTCGAAGTTCTCCGCAGTCAGCGCTACCGTCGACATCGTGACCTCCTTCTGAAGTATACAAGGGAACGCGGCCGTGGCGCCGACGGCATCTTTCGGACTATCGCGTGATAGACGTCAACGACCTCTCGAAGACCTATCGGGTCCACAAGCGGCCCCCGGGACTGGCGGCTGCCATTCGCTCGCTGCTGCACCGCCGATACGAGACCGTCAAGGCGGTCGAAGGGCTGTCCTTCCACATCGGCGAGGGGGAACGGGTCGGGTTCCTGGGGCCGAACGGCGCGGGAAAGACCACGACGCTCAAGGTGCTGTCCGGCCTCTTGCACCCGACCACCGGAACCGTCCGGGTCGGCGGCTACGTCCCGCAGCAGCGCGACCCGCGGTTCCTGCAGCTCATCACGCTGGTCATGGGCCAGAAGCAGCAACTGCTGTGGGACCTGCCGCCGGTCGAGACCTACGCCATGAACCGCGCCATCTACGACATCCCGCGCGCACAGGCCGACGCCACCATGAACGCGCTGATCGAGCTGCTCGACATCGGCGATCTGGTGCGCAAGCCGGCGCGCCAGCTGTCACTGGGAGAACGGATGAAGTGCGAGCTGGTGGCGGCGCTGCTGCACCGCCCGCGCGTGCTGTTCCTGGACGAGCCGACCATCGGCCTCGACGTGTCCATGCAGGCCAAGATGCGAGAGTTCATCCGTGACTACAACCAGCGCTTCGGGGCCGCGGTGCTGCTGACCAGCCACTACATGGACGACGTGGTGGCGTTGTGCCCGCGCGTGATCGTCATCGACCGCGGTCACCTGATCTACGACGGCGACCTCAAGGAGCTGGTGCGAAGGGTTCGGCCCGAAAAACGGGTCACGATCCGCCTGCCATCGGCGATCGATCGCGCGCAGCTGGAGGCGCAGCTGGCCAAGATGGCGACCGTGGTGACCATCGACGCCGCGCAGGCGATCCTGTCGGTCCCGTCGGCCAAGGTCAACGTGGTGGTGCGCGAGGCCCTGGCGGCGATGCCGGAGGCCGACCTCACCATCGAGGATCCGCCGCTGGAGGAGGTGATGCGGGAGCTCTTCACGGCACAGCGGCTGGCGCGCGAATCGGCGACGGCGGCGGCGGAGGCGTCCCGGTGATCAGAAGCGCGCTGCGCGCGTACCCCACCCTGCTGCGCGTCGGCATCTCGGGCGTCATCGCCTACCGCGCGGAGTTCCTGATCTGGATCCTCACCACCAACATGCCGCTGGTCATGCTGGCCATCTGGCACGAGGTGGCGGCCAATGGGCCGGTCGGGCGTTTCGACGGAAAGCAGTTCACGGCCTACTACCTGGCCATCCTGGCGGTGCGGCTACTGACCAGCACGTGGGTGGTCTGGCAGATGTCGATGGAGATCCGGGACGGCACCCTGTCGGCCAAGCTGCTGCGACCGCTGCACCCGCTGGTCGCCTACAGCGCCGAGCACCTGGCGGCGGTGCCGCTGCGATTCCTGGTGATCTCACCCATCGCCGTGATCCTGGTGCTGACGGCCGGCGATCGCCTGGCGGTGCGCGATCCGGCGTTGCTGGCGATCTTCCTGGCCTCGCTGGTCGGCGCCTGGCTGCTGATCTTCTTCACCATGGTCCTGATGGGCGCGCTGGCGTTTTTCATTGAGAGCGCGCTCGGCATGTTCGAGCTGTGGCTGGCAATTCACGCCATCCTGTCGGGTTATCTGATACCGCTGGAATCACTGCCCGGCTGGGTGCGCCAGGTGGCGCACGTACTGCCGTTCCGCTTCATGCTGGGGTTCCCGGTCGAGACCCTGGTCGGCCTCGAGACCCGGGCAGCGGCGCTGACCGACCTCGGGATCCAGTGGGCCTATGTCGCGATCTTCTGCGTCGCGGCGATCGCGGTCTGGCGGAAGGGCGTCAGGCGCTTCGCTGCCTACGGAGGATGACCATGGCCGGCACCGCATCCGCCGCGCCGCCCGAACTTTCATCGACCCTGGTGGGCACGCTGTCACGATACACGCGCCTGCTGCGGCTGCAGTTTCGCATGTCGGGCATCACCGCCATGCAATATCGCGCGGATTTCATCGTGCGCGGGCTGCTGGCGCTGATGTGGATCGGCGTGACGTTGCTGCCGTTCGCGGTCGTGTTCGGCGGCCGGGCCTCGATCGCCGGCTGGTCGTTCGCGGAGGCGCTGGTGGTCGTGGCCTGGTTCACCTTGCTGAAGGCGTTCCTGGAGGGCGCCGTCAGCCCCAGCTTGACCGCGGTCGTCGAGCACGTGCGCAAGGGGACCCTGGACTTCGTGCTGCTCAAACCCGCGGACGCGCAGTTCCTGGTGTCCACCGCCAAGTTCGAACCCTGGCGGGTCATCGACTTCATCGGCGCGCTGATGATCTTCGTCTATGCCTTCCACCTGCTCGGCCGCTGGCCGACGCTGTCGGCGGTGGCGCTGGCGCTGGTGTTCCTGGTGGTGGCGGTGTTCATCCTGTATTCAATCTGGATCCTGGTCGTCTCCGCGGCGTTCTGGGTGGTGAAGGTCGACAACCTCAGCTACCTTTTTGGTTCAGCGTTCGACGTCGCCCGCTGGCCGGTCACCATCTTCAAGGGCACGTTGCGCTTCGTGTTCACCTTCGTCTTCCCGCTGGCGGTCATGACGACGTACCCGGCCGAAGCGCTGCTGGGCCGGCTGTCCGCCCACACCGCGGTCCTGGCCATCGCCGGCGGCGTGGTCTTTGCCGCCATCGCCCGCCGCGTCTGGCTGCGCGCGCTGCGGCTCTACACGTCAGCCAGTAGCTAGTGCGGCGGCCGCGCGCGCATCATCTCGTAACTGCGGAAGCGGGCGCGTTTGAAGCGCAGGCTGCCGTCGCGGTCGCGGGGTTTGTACGTGGTGCCGTAGGCCGAGTACCGCATCGCGTTCGCGCCGTTGAACATGACGTTGAGGCCGACCCGCGCGCGCGGGCGGAACGACTGATCGATCTTGTATACCGCGGCCGTGGTCGCGGTGCTGATCGCGGTGTTGGTGCCAAAGTTCATCAGGCCGCGAACGCCGCCGCTGAGGAACGAATCCGTCGCGCCGGCCGCGACCTTGAGCCCCAGCTCGGCTTGCGCCTGCAGCAACATGTTGTCCTCCGTAGTCAGCGACTGCGGACCCAGCGTCTCGCGCAGGGTCGCGATGACCCCGCGCGTGTACCCGATCTGCGAGATGACGAACACCTCGCTGCCGGAGTCGGCCCACGCCATCGCCTCTTTCAGGCCCCACGCGGCTTCAGCCCGACCGGCCAGCTCCAGCGCCCAGCGATCGTTGCCCCCTCGGTTTGCGTCATAGGTCGGGCTGCAACCGACGCCGAACCGACCGCGCCGGGCCAGATCGGCGTAGACGATTCCGAACGGCAGCGTGCCGCCGCCGGCCGGCCGGAACCGGAACACCACGTATCGCTCCTCGCCGTGCGGGATGCTCCCCAGCCGGACGAAGATGCGACCGCCCGCGATCGTGTAGTCGTAGCCGATGACGTCCTCCAGGACCAACCCGGGCGGCAGAGCCACGTCGATGTCGGTCCCGCGCGCGGCGCTGCGCAGGATGGCGCCCGCCTCGCGCTGAAAGATCTGCGGCATGTCGTTCGGGCTATCGACGTAGTAGTAGTTGCCGCCCGAGGCGTCGGCGATTGACTGCATCAAGAGCTCGTCGTGCCCCTCGCCGAATCCGATGGTGGTCACGCTGACGCCGCGTTCGGCGGCGCGGGTGCCGATGCGGCTCAACTCCGTGGCGCTGGTGATACCGATGTTCGGCTGACCATCGGAGAACAGGACCACCTGGTTGACCTGCCAGGCCTGGAACGCGCTGAAGACCTCGGCCAATCCGGCCAGCATACCGCCCGAGAAGAAGGTGGCCCCGCCGTCGCGCAGCGCCCGGATCCCGGCGACCGCCAGCAGCCGATTGCCGCCGTTCATGACCATCGGCGGCACGGCCTCGTAGACAGCGTCGGAGAACGCCACCACCGCGAGGCGATCGCCGTCACGCAGCTGTCCGACGAAGGACTCGGCAGCGAGCAACATGTTCCTGAACGGATCGCCCGCCATTGAACCCGACCGATCGAGGACCAGCGCGATGTTCAGCGGCGCCAGCGCGGTCGCCGGCGGCCTCCCGCGTACGCTGACCGCGGCGTACAGCTGACCGGTCGTCGTCTTGGGACCAATCCCGCATGCTATGTCGACGGCCGCCGCGGCCGCGGTATCCGCCTGCGGCTGCGGCCAATCCGGTGCCGGTGCCATGGCGAACACCTGCTCCTCACTCAGCGCCTGCAGTTGAGGAGTGCTGGGAAGGTGCACAAACACCGTACACCCCGCCACCCCCGCACCCACCAAGAGCCCCACGACCGCGACGCGTTTGAGTTTCATGGCCGCGCAGTTTATCCGAAAACCCCCGCTGCCAGAACCCTGCGGATCTCCGTCGGCCGACCCGAAGCTGTCGCCATTTCGGGTTGCGTCATGATCGTTTTGGGAGGCGTCAGACTACAAGTAACCATGGCAAGCTGGCTGACAAAGGTGGCGCTGTTGCTCGGGCTCGCGTTCTTGCTTGGCGGCGCGTGCACACCAACCAGCGATGCTGGCCCTCCCCTCCCGGGTTCAGGGGGGACGACCGCGGGCGGCGCCGGCTCGGGCGGCAGCGTCAGCGCATCGGGCGGCAGCAGCGGCGCCAGCGGGGGTACCTCCGGAGCCGGCAGCGGCGGCGCGCCCAGCGACGGCAGCGGTGGTGGCGGTGACGGCGGCGGCGGCGTGGCCACGGACGCAGCGCCGGTCGGCGACGGGGACGCGGGCGCCGTGTCGGGTGGAGATACCGCCATCAGCGATCCCGATGGCGGGCTGGCGCCACTGCAGGAATGCAGCACGCCGTCGATCGACCGCATCCAGTATTTCGGCGCCAGCGGCGAAGGCACCACCATACCATGAACGGAACGCTGCTGGTCAAAGAGGGCAATCGCTACGTGGCCAAGGAACAGTTCCTCAGGAACGAATGGCACGTGATGGAGGTGCTGATCGGAAACACCTTCAACACGCAGGTCGATCTCAGTAACTCCAAGGGGATCACGCTGACGTACAGCGCGACTGCCAGCCTGTGGATTCAAATGCGCCCCGGATTCCACTACAGCGGAGGCGCCCAGTGGGTCACAATGGTCCCCGCCACCGGCGGGCAGGTGAAGACGCAGTTCTTCCCGCTGGATCCCGCCCAGTGGACCACCAACTCGCTGGGCAAGCCCACCTGGCCCTACGCCATGGCTCGCGCCGCCGTGCGGGGTCTGGTCTTCGTCGGCGATATGCCCAACGTCATCACGATCTCCGGCCTGCGCATCGACGGCTACATCCCGATGTGCCGCTGATCTGATCACTCCGCGGGAGGGCATAGCCCCTCCCGCGAAGCGGCGAACCGCCGTTAGTGGTCGTCGTCCTCGTGGTGGTGGTCGTCCACTTGGGGCCCCGGCGGAGGGCCGGGCGGCTGCGCCGGCAAGTTCGGGCTCGGGTCTGCGTCGGGGCGGGACGCGATCATCGCCTCGGTCGTCAACATCAGGCCCGAGACCGACGCCGCGTTTTGCAGCGCCGCGCGCACCACCTTGGTCGGATCGATCACGCCAGCCGCGATCAGATCCTCGAACTCCTCGGTCTCGGCGTTGTAGCCGAACCCACCCTTGCCCTCGCGCACGCGCTGCAGGACAACCGATGCTTCGGCGCCGGCATTGCTGGCGATCTGGCGTAGCGGTTCCTCCAGGGCGCGCCGCACGATGTCGACGCCGTATTTCCGATCGTCATCGAACTTCAGCGCGCCCAGGCCCTCGATGCAGCGAACCAGGGCCACACCGCCTCCGGGGACGATCCCCTCCTCGACCGCGGCGCGCGTCGCGTGCAGCGCGTCCTCGACCCGCGCCTTTTTCTCCTTTATCTCAGGCTCCGACGCGGCGCCGACCTTGATCACGGCCACCCCGCCCGCCAGCTTGGCCAGCCGCTCCTGCAGCTTGTCCTTGTCGTATTCGGAGTTGGTCGCTTCCATGTCCTTGTGAATCTGCTTGATGCGCCCCTGGACAGCGTCCTTTGTGCCGCCGCCCTCGAGGATGGTGGTGTTGTCCTGGTCGACGATCACCCGCTTGGCCGTGCCGAGGTCGGCGAGCTGCAGATTCTGCAGCTTGATGCCCACGTCCTCCATGATCGCCTTGGCGCCGGTCATGGCGGCGATGTCGTTGAGCAGGTCCTTGCGGCGATCCCCGAAACCCGGGGCCTTGACCGCGCAGCCGGACAGCGTGCCGCGCAGCTTGTTGATGACCAGCGCCGCCAGGGCCTCACCGTCGACGTCCTCGGCGATCACAAGCAATGGACGGCCCGCGCCCGCGACCTGTTCCAGAATCGGAATCAGATCCTGCAGCGAAGAAATTTTCTTCTCGTGCACCAGGATCAGCGGATCCTGCAACGTGACGCTGAGACGTTCGGTGTCGGTGATGAAATACGGCGACAGGTAGCCGCGGTCGAACCGCATCCCCTCGACCACGTCCAGGACGGTGGCGATGGACTGGTTCTCCTCGACCGTGATCACGCCTTCTTTGCCGACCTTCTCCATCGCCTCGGCCAGCATCTCGCCGATCTGGGTGTCACCGTTGGAGCTGACCTTCCCGACCTGCGCGATCTCGGTGCGCCCCTTCACGGGCTTGGAGATCTTCTTCAGCGAAGCGACCACGTTGGCGGTGGCCGCCTCGATCCCCCGTTTGAGCTCCATCGGAAGGTGCCCGGAGGCCACCAGCTTCACGCCTTCATTGAAGATCACCTGCGCCAGGACGGTCGCGGTGGTGGTGCCGTCGCCGGCCACGCTGGCGGTCTTGGCGGCGACCTCCTTGACCATCTGGGCGCCCATGTTGGCGAACTTTTCGTGAAGGTCGATCTCGTTGGCCACCGTGACGCCGTCCTTGCTGGACAGGGGCGAGCCCCAGGGCCGTTCGATGATGACGTTCCGCCCGCGGGGACCCAGCGTCACCTTCACGGTGTCTGCAAGCGTGTTGATTCCGCGCGCCACCCGGCGCCGCGCAGCCTGCGAAAAGACAATGTCTTTGGCTCCCATAAACTCCTCGCTGGTTTGGGGGAGGGACCCACCCGCCGCACGCACCTGCCCCGCCCGTCCTCCCGGTTCGAAACGCCTCCAGCAATACTCACCCTGCGCCAGCCGTCAAGGGGGCAGTGGACGGCTGCCGGCGCCGGCTACGGGACGGCGCCCGGCTACTGGACGACGACGTCGGTGATACACCGCCCCGCGACGCAGCGATCACCGGCGTTACAGCAGCTGCACCCGCACCGGAACCCGTCGGCGCCACAGTCGCGGGTCTGACACGTCCCGTCGA
This sequence comes from Polyangia bacterium, assembly GCA_035696485.1. Lineage (GTDB taxonomy): Bacteria > Myxococcota_A > Polyangia > Fen-1088 > Fen-1088 > DASRQT01. The sequence goes on from DASRQT010000100.1 coordinate 29,373, forward strand.
CGCAGGTCTGGCCGCAGCCACAGGCCGGCGAGCAGGTCCGGGCGGTGCACAGCCCACCCACGCACTTGGACCGGTCGGGACAGCCACAGCCCCCGCCGCAGCCGTCGGTGGCCCCGCAGGTGCCGTCGACCGGGCACTGCGGCTTGCAACAGGCCCCCTGGTAGAGCTTGCTGCCGGAGGCACAGGCACAGGTCCCGCCGCAGCCATCCGACTGCCCGGCGCGGCTGCCGTCGCTGGGACAGGTCGGTGTGCAGCACAGGCCCCCGATGCACTTGCGCCCCCCGCCGCCCGAACAGCCGCAGGTCCCGCCGCAACCGTCCATTCCCCCGCAGGTGCCGTCGACCGGACACTGCGGTTTGCAGCAGGCGCCCATGTACAACTTGGCGGCGTCCGCGCACGGGCAGGTCCCCCCGCACCCGTCTGTCCGCCCGGCATGGCTGCCGTCCGCCGGACACTGCGGACTGCAACACAGGCCCCCCACGCAACGCTGGCCGGCGACCGCCGTGCAGCCGCATGTTCCACCACAGCCGTCGCCGCCCCCACACTGTCCATCGACCGGGCACTGCGGTTTGCAGCAGGTCTG
>DASRQT010000101.1:0-18713 GCA_035696485.1 Polyangia bacterium
TATCATCGTGTCCGGTCCAATAAGCGGCTGCATTGGTTAAGGGCCGATACGACGGAAGCTAGCCTGATAATGACAGGCGGCGCTGAAAAGTCGAAGGTGCGTGGTCGTCGCGGTGTAGGTCTCGAACGGTCCGAAGGGGCCGTACGGCACGTTCGTGATGCCGCCGAGAGTTCTGCAAGCGATCAACACGTCTATACTCACACCCGCCGTCGAGTACCTGAACGTCATTGGCCAGTGAAGATAGCGATTGTCCTCGTCCTCCAGCCACCCGTGGCGCGAGCCGATGCGCAACACCTGGGACCGACGCATCCCCGAGCTTATCAGGCAGTGCGATGTGTCCGCATACTCGACAAACGACTCTAGCTGGTAGGTTCCCGAGGCAATCTCTCCTCCCGATCCGGACGGCATCGCGTCACCGGTGAGCTCCGGGTACACGAAGGTCGCGGGATCCTGGACCCCCGGAAATGCGCATTGCCTGTCCCAGTTCATGTTGCAGACGGGGTCCTCGATAACCTGAACAGGTCCTGACCCACCTAGACCCCCGGTTGGGAGAAAGCATTCGAGCGGCGGTCGCGAAGCACCAATATCGTCCTTCGGATTGATGATCGACAGCGCCGAGCCCTGATTTCCTTTCAGCTCGCAAGCTCCGCCGGCCAGAAGGAACATGACGGACGACATCACCCTGAACATCGCGGGAGGCTCAGGGGGTGATGCGCCGGAAGTTCGCCTGGTAGCGACAGGCGGGGCTGAATAGCTGAAGGTGTTCAACCGTCGCGGTGTAGGTTTTGAAGGGGCCAAAAGGTCCATATGGTCTATTGGACCCCACCGTCGCACCGTACGGGCACGTGATCGACACGTCGATATCTCGGCCGGAGGTTGAGTAGCTGAAGGTCAACGGCCAGTGGAGATAGTGATTGTCTTCGTCATCCAGCCAGCCATCGCGAGGGCCGACTCGCAGCGCCTGATATCGCCTCATACCAGAGTTTCCCAGGCAAAGAGACGTGTCCCCGTGCTCGATGAAAGACTCCAGCTGGTATGTGCCCGGAATGATTTCGCCTCCCGATCCGGTCGGGATCTCCTGGCTGCTGATCACGGGTTGGACAAAGGTCAAAAGCTCCTCAGTGCCCGGAAACGCGCACTGGAGATCCCAATCAAGCCCGCAAAGCGAATCCTCGCTGGCATCGTTCGGTCCCGGCCTCGCCGGCCCGCCAGCGCCTCCCTCACCCGCAATGGGACGAATACATTGGCGCGGAAACTTCGAGATCTCGCCCTCTTCCGTCGCGACGACAATAGACAGGCCGGTTCGGTCGTTCCCCTTAATTTCGCAGGCTTCGGTGGTCAGGACGAACAGGGTTCCCAGCATTAACCTGTACGTGAGTGAGCAACTCGTCATGATGGATCCTCCGTCTTTCGGCGACCCCACTGATCGCCGTTAATGCTCATTCCTCTGTGGCCCGCGAGAACCGACAGCGACTGACGAGAAATCGGAGAGAACCGAAGGATGATAGCGAATGTCTTGTCGGATTCGTAAGCTCCAAAAGGAACAACAACTGTGGCTGACCAAGGGCCGTCGTCCGACCTCCATTCGCGGTTTTTGACACTGTTCGTCCCTTGTCAGCCCAACCTGCGAGCGTTCGTCCGTTCCCTGGTGTGGGATCGCGCCCGCTGCGATGACGTCCTTCAAGAGGTGGCGCTGGTACTGTGGCGCGAGTTCGAACGGTACGACCCCGATCGTTCTTTTGGAGCCTGGGCGCGCGGTATCACCGCGAAGGTGATCCTGAAACACGCGGCGCGCGATCGTAGGGGACCAGTCCCCCTCTCTTTGGAAGCCATCGACGTCTTGCAGACCGCGTTCTCGGCCTACGATGCGGAGGGGAGTGAGGCGGAAGCGGCGCTGGCTGACTGCTTGCAAAAGCTGCCACAGAAGTCACAGGTGCTGGTGCAACTGCGCTACGGACACGTGCTGCAGCTTTCCGAAATCGCGGCGCGCGTGATGAGCACGCCGGACGCAGTCCAAAAGGCGCTGGAGCGAATTCGCGCCGCGCTGCAGGCGTGCGTGCAGCGCCAACTCCGATCGTCGAAAGGTACGGCGTGAGCGCCACCGGGGGCCGTGCGGTCGTCTTGATGTCGCGGTGCCTGGGCGGACTGGCCAGCAACGAGGACGTGGCAGAGCTGGATTCCATCCTGCGTGGAGCCGATGCTTCCACGGCGGCGGCGGTGGCCGATACGGTGCGAATGGAGAGCATGCTGGAAGAGACGGTCCGTGCCGGGATCAATCTGGCGGAGCCGAACCGCGCATTGCTCCCACGACGGCGAGCAGTGATGGCCTACAAATCGGTCGCTGCAGTGGCTGCGATCGCCGCTGGACTGGTCGCCGTATTTGCTTGGAAGGGTCTTCCTGGAACCGACCGACAGCTCGCGGTCGACCATCCGGCGAGCGCGGTGGTCGTCACACCAGCGCCTTCGAGAAGGTTGCGGCTGGCGGACGGATCGACCGTCCTGCTTGACGACGCGCGGACAAATATCAAGGTAGAAATCTCAACGGCGACGCTGACGGAGATAGCCCTGATCGAGGGGAAAGCGTCGTTCGATGTGATGCCCCGTCCTGAACGACGATTTCTGGTTCGGGCAGGCGCTGTTCGCGTCATGGTCATTGGGACGAGCTTCAGCGTCGAACGCACAGGTGAGAGCGTGCGCGTTGAGGTCGCCCGGGGTGTGGTGGAGGCGATCGGCCCTTCGGACGAACGCCGCTTGACGGTAGGCCAATCTGCCATCTTCGACACCAGCGAACAGGACCGACCTTTGCCCGCTGTTGGTGGCCCCCGCCTCGCGCCCTCGAGCGCGACGAACCTTCGAGGTACAGATGCGAGGAAGCAGAGGATCACGCGGCTGCGGCCGCAGTCAAATCACCGCGAGGGGGTGGTTGACCACCTTGCTGCCAAGAAGACCGTCGAGGATTCGGTGGAGGTTCTCCTCCAGAACTCCGTTCGTGCGCGGATTGCCGGGAGACCGGAGGAGGCCGTCGTCGCTCTGCGTGCCGTCTTGGAGAATCATGCTCACGACCCAAGGGCTGCATACGCCGCCTTCGTTTTGGGTCGCGTGCTGTTGGACGAGTTGAACCACCCCCAGGAAGCGGCCGAGGCGTTCGCACGAGTTTACGAGATCCACCCCAGCACGCCGCTGGCGCCCGATGCACTGGCGCGGGAGATTGAATCCTGGGCCCGTGCCGGCAACCGAAGTCTGGCGCAACGTCGCGCTCGGGACTATCTGTCGCTTTTCCCGGACGGGCCACACGCCGACATGATCCGCGCTCGCTGGCGGGAAAAATGACTGCGCGCACAGTCGGGCTTACGGCTGCGCTGGTCGCGTCGTTCTTGACTCGGTCACCGCGCGCGGCCGCTCCGATAAAGAAACGACCGCTCGCGCTGGATGTCGCAAGCTGTGATGATTCATTGGTCGCGCGGGTTCGCGAAGTGGTGGCATTGGAGCTCCGTCACTCCGTAGTTTTCATCGAGAGAGAGGTTCATGAACCGCCTCCTGGCGATCTGGACGTAACGGTGACGACCGTCCGCTGCTCCGACGACGTTGCGTCCATTGAGGTTTACGACCCGACGTCGCAAAGAACTGTGAGCCGGACGATATCTCTCGACGAAGCCGATCGGGTCGCGTGGCCGCACCTGCTAGGGCTGGCGGTTGTCGAACTGGTTCTAGCAAGTTGGGCAGACGTGCAGTCAACGCCTGCCGCGACCACGGACCGCCAGCCACCGGCGTCGATCACAAAGGAGTTGAAAGCTGAGGACCGCAACAGTCCCGGTCGTATGACGGAGAGGGGTCCCTCTCGGCGGGACCTTCTGGGAATGTTTTCGGTAGTGAAATTCGCGCAAGCGCCCATCCTCGTGGGCGGGGATGTGCGGTTCACCGGCAGACTGTCGAACCGATTCCGATGGTCGACCGATCTTTCCGCTCACCACGGAGCGCAGCGCACGCCGCTCGGCAACGTGTATGCCGACCTGGCTAGCGTCCGCGGGGCCACTCTCGTCGAGATCGCGTCGCGTTTGGTGGCGCTTCAGGGAAGCCTCGGGCTCAGGCTCGGCGTCGCATCGCTACAGGGATCTCCGGCCAGTGATCCTGCCATCGTGGGCGGGGTGGTCCGTGGTTTCTGGGCCAGCCCCAGCCTCTTGTCGGCGGTTGTGCTGAGGCTGTCAGAGAGAATGATCCTAGGAGTGGACCTGGAGGGTGGCTGGAACGTCTTCCCGGTAGTCGCCCACGTGCAGGGACAACCGTCGGTTGCGATTCACCGAGCCTGGTTGCGCGGTTCGATCGGGATCGGGATGTTGCTTTAGCGCGCTGATTCTTGATGCCGGCGGGGAACGCCTTCACAGCTCGTCGAAACAAGACGTGGAGGCGTCCACGCGGTCGTGACCATGATGCGGGTGAGCGGACCGATTAACGTCGGTTTTTCAGCAGATCGACGCTGACGGAGCGGCGGACGGTCGACTTGGAGGCGTGGCCGTGCGCGCCCGGTTTGTCGGTGCGTCGACGGACGGTGGGGCGGGTGTCGGGGACGATCGCCATGTCGGACTCCGCTGCGGGGCGGGCGCGGGCGCTGGCGGCCGTCACGGCGAACGGAGGGGCCGCCAGTTGGGAACGACTGGTGTCGGCGCGGGCGCTCACGACCATGAATAACCCGAACGCGCCGACGGCAAATGCCGCCGTGACGAAACAGGCTCTCTTGAACAGGGTCCGACGCACGCGCGCGGTCTCTGACCTGGGTGCGACGGCGATCGGCATCGCCACGACCGGCGTCGCACGCGCGGACGAAAGCTCCCAGACCCTGGTCGCGCTCTCCACCGATTCGCCCGCCCAGGGCGGCGCCCACGGAGACAGGGCCGCGGCCAGCTCGCCGATGTGTTGAAAACGGTCCCGTGGTTTACGCGATAGACACCGCAGCACGATGGCGGCCAACTCGGCGGGAATCTCCCGGTTAAGCTCGCGTGGCGACGCAGGCGACTGCGTCACCACCTCGGCCATCAATTCAGCGAACCTGGGTCGATCGAAGGGCCGTCGTCCGGTGAGCAGCTCGTACAGGATCACGCCCAGGGCCCAGATGTCAGTGCGCGCATCGACGGAGGCGGGGGTGCACAGCTGCTCGGGCGACATGTAGGCGGGCGATCCCAGGATCTCTTGATTGTTGGTCACGATGTCGCTGTCCGATGATGTCGATGGGCCGAGCGGCATGACCTTCGAGATGCCGAAATCCAGCACCTTGATCAGGGGCGAGCCATCTGTCGCCTTGGTGAGAAACAGATTCTCCGGTTTGAGATCGCGGTGAACGATCCCGGCCGCGTGCGCCTCGGCCAGCGCCTCGCACGCCTGCGCGACGTAACCCACGGCGGTCGCCACGGGGGCAAGCCGATTGAGCCCGTACAGCGCGCGCAGGTTGTCGCCTGACAGGTACTCCATCACCATGTACTGGCGGCCCTGTTCGTCGGTGCCGGCGTCCATCACCCGCGCGATGTGCTGGTTCCGCAGACGAGCGGCTGCGCGCGCCTCACGAACGAAGCGCGCCGCGGTGTCCGGGCGCGCCGCCATCGGTCCGTGCAGCAGCTTGATCGCGACGGTCTGGCGGAGCTGCGGATGATGTGCCGCCAGCACGAAACCCATTCCGCCGCGACCAATGAGCCGTTCAATGATGTACTTGCCCGCGAAGATCTCGCCGGAAATCACGGGAACTGGGGTATTCGAGGCATTTCCCATCTGTCTGCCAGTCATTATCGGCCAGTAAATCGGTTTACTAAAGCGAGATTTTACGTATGTTAAAACACATAAATATCGCACATTACCGTTCACCCAACGCGTGGCGCGCGACGCGTCGTATTACCGTACCGCCTCGATATAATGGCGAGATGGCGGCAAGAGACTGGCTGCATGGCTACTACGCCATTCTCGATGTGACACCGGCCGAACTGGCGGCCGAGCCGGGCGACCTGGCTGAGCGGGCGCAGCGGTTGCTGGCTGCGGGACCCTGTTGCTTGCAGTTGCGCGCGAAAGGAGGGGACGCGGCGGCGCTGCGCGATGGGGCCTTGAGGTTGATTCCTCTCTGCCGGGCGGCCCGGGTTCGGTTCTGCATGAACGATCGGTTGGATGTGGCGCTGGCGGTGGGCGCTGACGTCATTCACCTGGGCCAGGACGATCTGCCGCTTGCCGAGGCGAGCCGCATCGTGGCCGAGGGAGGGCATCGCATCGTGATGGGAATCTCGACCCACAATTCGGCTCAGGCCGAGGCGGCGCTGGCCGGCGGCGCCGACTACATCGCGCTGGGGCCGGTGTTCGGGACGGGCAGCAAGGTCAATCCCGATCCGGTCGTGGGCCTTGAGATGCTGGCCGCCGTCTGTCGTCGCGCATCCGTTCCCGTGGTCGCCATCGGCGGCATCACCTTGGACCGCGTGCGCGACGTCGCCTCCGCGGGGGCAGCCGCCGCCGCCATCATCGCCGCCGTGACCCGTGCCCCCGACGTCACCGCTGCCGGCCGCACCGTGCGCGCCGCGTTCGCCCGGCCCTGAGGGTTAGCTGGTGCAGCTCGACTTGGGCAGCTTGGCGATATTCTTGAGCTGGTTTTTGGCTTCGGCGGCGCGCGGGGAGCGCGGGTAGCGCTTGACCAGATCGGACAGCAGTGACTTGGCGTCGGTGCAAAAGCGCAGCTGCAGGAAGGCCATCGACAGGTGCCACATCGCTTCGGGGACCTCGGGCGCCTTGGGGTAAGCGTCGAGGATCTTCTGAAATTCGGCGGCGGCGTTGGGGTATTTATTCTCGGCCACGAACGACTGCCCGATCGCCAGGTAGGCCTGCGCGGCGCGCGGATCCTGGGGGAAACGCTGGATGAAGACCCGGTAAAAGCGGCGGCCGTCGTCGCGCTGACCGGAGGACAATCGGGACGCCGCCTGCTGCCACAACTGTTCCTTGTCGTCGGGCAGGTTGGGGGCGACCTTGTCGATGATCTTGCCCTGCGTCTGCTCCAAGGCCCCGAGCCGCCGGTCCAGCTGGGCGCGCTCCTCGGTAGCCAGGCGCTCCCTTTGCTCCACGGAGTGGAGGATCTCTTCGATGCGGCCTTGCAAGACGGCGATGTCAGTCTCGGCCTTGGCCGCCTTGGCGCCCACGTCGGCCGAGTTGCGGGTCAGAAGCGCGGTGGCCTGGTCCAGCACCTTGCGCAGGCGGGCCACCTGTTCCTTGTACTCGGCGTCGCGCCGGTCGATCTCCTCCAGCTTGGCGCGCAGGTTGGCGATGTCCGCGCGCATCTTGTCGCCCTCGCCGCTGGTGACGCAGGCGAGGGGACTGGCGGCCGCCAGGGTGACGGCCAGGGTCAGCAGGGCGAGCTTACCGCCAGGCGAAGTCGACACGGCGGTCCTGCGCCCAACCCGGCTCGTCGGTTCCCTTGGCGTCCAGTGATCCTCGCGGCAGGACCGACAGCTTGGTGCCGTCGACGCCCAGCCGGCCCAGATGATCGCGCACGGACTGCGCGCGCCGCTCCGACAGCGCCAGGTTGTATTCCTGGGTGCCGCGTGGATCGGTGTGGCCGATCAGCTGCGCCCCGCGTCCGACCTTCTTGAGGCAATCAGCGTCCTTGGCCAGCCGCGCGGTCGCATCGGTGGTCAGCGCCGATTCGTTGAAGTCGAAGAACACCGGATCCAGCGCGCACTCTTGCGGCGGCGGCGGGGCCGCGCGTTCGGTGACGCAGAAGCCGTCGACGCAGTCTTCGTTCTGCGCGCAGTCGTTCTCGCTCTTGCAGGGCTTCTTGGCCGCGCACACGCCGGCCACGCACTTGCTGCCCTTGGGGCACTCGGTGTCGGCCTTGCAAGCGCGGCATCGGTTGCCGAGGCAATCCTGCCCGGCGGGACACTCGGATCTATTGCGGCAATAACCCGGAATGCGCTCGCATTTGCCGGCATTGCAGGCGCTGCCCACCGCGCAGTCGGACGATTCACGACATTGCTGGCATTTGCGCGCGACGCAGAACTCTTTTTCGTGGCAGTCCTTGTCGGTTTCGCAGGTCGGGTAGTCTGGCTTGCACCCTGCGACCGCGAACGCGGCGAGCAGGGTTCCCAACAAGAAAATACGATTTCTCTGCATTTGGCGTCCCCCTCGACGGGACGAACCCTACGTGCGCTGCAACACAATGTCAAACGCGACAGCGACGGGCGGCGCGGGTCTTTCGCCGACGGCAAAGCCGCCCGCGTTCGCGCGCGCTAGGAACTGCGCGGCGCTGGAACCGACCCGTCGGGTCCCACCGGCCGTTCGCCGGAGATGGTCTTCACCCGAACGCGAGATGACTGTCGCGGCAGTGTCACGGTGAAGACCGAGCCTTTTCCGGGTGTGCTGGTCACCACGATCTCTCCGCCGTGCGCCCTGACAATCTCTCGCGTGATGTAGAGGCCGAGCCCGAGGCCGCCGTAGTGGCTGGCCGGGACCGCCCGTTCGAACCGGCCGAAGATGCGCGCGGCGTCCTGCGCGCCGAGACCGATGCCGTGATCTTCGACCTCCAGCTTGACGCCGCTCGGTGTGTTGCTGACGCGGACCTCGATGGCCGCCCCGGCGCCGTACTTGATGGCGTTGGTCAGCAAATTCGTGACCACCTGTTCCAGGCGCAGCGGGTCCCAGCGGCCCATGGCGGGCGCCGGGGCGACAATGGTCAGCGCGCAGTTGGCTCGCGTCGCTTCGTCGGAGAGCCGCAACCCGATGTCGCGCACCAGCACGCTCAGATCCAGGTCATCGGGCTCGATGCTCATGCGCCCGCCGCGCATCTGCGAGACGTCCAGCAGACTTTCGACCAGCTTGTCCAGCCGATGGGTCTGGCGGGTCATCGAGGCGACGCCGGTCAATAAGTTATCGCTCACCGGTCCCGACCGGCCCAGCTCCCGCTGCATCTTCTCGAGCCGCAGCCCCAGCGACGTCAGCGGCGTCTTGAGCTCGTGCGAGGCGATGGCCAGGAATTCGTCACGGACCGCGACCGCCTCCTCGGCACGCAGAAACCCTTCGGCGTTCAGCCACGCGGCCCCGGCCAGCGTGGTGATGTACTGAGCCAGCCGCTCCTCGTCGTGTCCGAACAGGTGGCCGATCTCGCTGTGGGTCACGTAGAGGACGGCAACCGGCCGCCCGCGCACGAGAATCGGCGCGCACAGGACTGATCGCAGGCCGGCCAGGTCGGCGCTGCGCGACATCGATTCTGAGATCAATTCGACCATCGACTCGGTCATGGTCTCGGATTCACCGGCGGCCTCGGTGACGACCAGGGGGCGCCCCTCGTCCAGGGCGCGGGTCACGATCGATCGGCGGACGCGGATAGCGTGGTCGCCGGTGGGGGCGATGGTCAGTCCGCCGTCGCTGCGGCTGACCTCTACGGCGGCGCAGCGCTCGCCCCGCAACAGGACCAGGGCCGCCTCCTTGACTGCGGCCAGGACGGACTCTTTCGTCAGCGCCGAGGCGATCTGGCGCCCCTGACTGACGATGTGATCGAACCGGTCGGCCATCGACAGCGTGATGGCACCGGACCCCTGCGCCGCCGCCGGCTGCTTGTCTTCGGGTTCGATGGCTTCCAGGGCCTGGCGGGCCAGGGCGAGATCGGCCTGCGCCTCGGGCATCCCGGCCGCTTCGGCCAGGCGCGCGCGCGCCAGCAGCGTCAGCGCCATCTCGTAGCGGGCGCCTTGCTGTTCGGCGACGGTGTGGCTGGCGTCCAGCAGAGCGCGCGCGCGGCGCCGGCGGCCGCACGCCGAGGCGAAGAGGGCCGCCTCGCGCAGCGCGTGCGGCAGGTTGTTGCGGTAGCTGCGGGCCAGGCGCACGGCCCGGCGGACGATGCGCGCGGCCTTTTTCAGCAGCAACTTCCGTTGTTCCGGCGCGTAGAGAGGGGTCGCCTCGACGCGCGCGCGCAGGGCCGTGGCCAGCCACGGCAACACGGGCGAGACGTACTCCTGCCGGAAACCCCTGGCGGTGATCAGCTGATCGGCGCGTTCCAGCGCGGCGACGGCGTCGTCGTTCTGGCCGGCACGTAAAAGGCGCAGCGCCTCCGCCTGCAGCACCTCGGCGGCGGTATGGACGTCGCTGCTGCCGCGCGCCAGCTCGGCTTTCACCAGATCGTCGGGGACGTGACCGGCGCTGGCCTTGGACCAGGCGCCCAGGCTGATCCCCATCGCCTGCGCGTCACCGATGGCGGCGCCGTCGCGATGGACCCGGCGGGCGGTCTCCAGCGCCGACCGCAGATCGCCCAGGCGGTACTGGCTGAAGGCGATGTGCCAGGCGGCCGTGTTCAGCTCCCAGCGATCGCCCGTGCGTTCCAGCAGGCGCACGGCCTCGCGGCACTTGGCGATGCAGGCCTCGAACTGCGATGCGCCGTAGAGGACGACACCATAGAAGTGCAGCGATTGCCCCTGGCCCCAGATGTCCCCGAGCTCGCGCCGGATGGCCAGCGACTTCTGCGCGTAGGCGATGCCACGCTTGAACGCCGGCAGCATGGTCATGACCGGTGCGTGTTCGGAGTAGGCCTGCGCCAGCTCCGCGGTCGGTGGGTACCGTTCGGCCAGGTTCATGCCGCGCAGGTGCGTCCAGGCACAGGGGATGCGGCCGCGCGCGAACCAGTAGGCGTGCGCCAGGCGGCTGTAAAGCCGCATCGCCAGCCGTTCGTCCTCGATGTGCGGGTCATCGAGGCGGCGCCTGGCAACGAACAGGCGCGGCAGCAACGTGTGCAGGGTCTGGACCAGGACCTCCCACAGGCAGCGGACGAAGAAACCGGCGGTGGTGCGCGGCGCCGGCCGGCCGAGCAGGCGCAGCGCGCGCTCGAGGGCCGTGCACGCGGTCTCGGTGTCGCCGCGTTTGAACGCCAGGTCACCCAGTTTCCCTTCGATGCGGGCCCGATCGACGTCGCTGCCGGCCAGAGCGCGCGCGGCCGTCAGCTCCCCGGCGGCTTCGTCATACTGGCCGCGCAGGGTGAGCACGTCGCCCAGCCCCTCGGCGGCGCGCATGCGCATGGTGTTCTCACCGGCCAGGGCGCCGCGGATGGCGATGCGGAACTGCTGCTCGGCGATCGCCAGCGCGTGCTGGGCGCGCGCCCGATCCCCGGCGGTCAGCGCGTACAGCAGCGCCCGCTGCGGTTCCCCGGCCTCGTCGTAATGATAGGCGATCTCGAAGCAGCGCTCGCGATCGTGCGCTTCGATCTCCATCGCGGCTTTGCCGTGCAGGTCGCGGCGCAGCTCGGGGCCGAGGCGTCCCAGCAGCGCCTCGCGCAGCTTGTCGTGCACAAACGCGCAGCGGCCGTTCTTGGTCCGGATCCAGATAATGTGCCGGCGCCGCACCTCGTCCACAGCCGCGATGGCGGCGGCGGCCGACTGCCCGGCCAGCGACGCCGCCAGGTCCAGGTCGAATTCTTTCCCCAGCACCGCGCCGACACCCAGCAGATCCAGCACGACCGTCGGCAATTGGTCGAGGCGGCGCGACAGGAACGCCGCCGCCTGCCGCGACGACCGGACGTCGTCCAGCGCCAGCGGCTCAACCCGCCACCCGGCAGATTCATGAACCAGGGCGCCACATTCAACCAGACCACGCAGCACGGCCGAGGCCATGAACGGGCTGCCACCCGAGAGCTGTTCGACGACCGCCTGGGCCTCCTCCGGCAACACGCCGGCCATCGATTCGGCCATCTGCCTGATATTTCCGGCCGACAACGGGGCCAGGGTTATCAGGTTGGCGTCTTCCATCTGGCGCAGCGGGTGGTCGGCCGCGACCTCGTCGGAACGGAATGACACCACCAAGGCGACGTGATCCTTCCCCTTGCTCGCCTGCCTGCGCTGGTGCCAGCGCAGCAGCAGGCTCAGCATCAGCTCGTCGGCCCCCTGGGCGTCGTCCAGGATCACCAGCGCTGGCCGGGAGACACTGCCCAGGGCGTCCAGCAGCGCCGACAGCGCGTTGATGGTGCGCGCCTCCCCGAAGGCTTCGGGGCCGATGCTGCCCGACACCTTGGTCTGCAGGACGTCTGCCAGCTCCGGGACCGCGGCCGCGACCGCGTCGCGATCGTCGGCCAGCCGGTGGCGCAGGGCGCGCGCGTAGTCGGGTTCGGCGCGCGCCACTGCCATGATCTGCTCCGCCACGCCGGCCAGCATCTGGAAGGGGCGCGGCGCCTCGTCCGCCACGCCCTGGCCACGCAGCACCCAGGCGTTGTGCCAGCTCTTGATCGACAGCTCTTGCAGGATGCGGGTCTTGCCGCCGCCCGACTCGGCCTGCATCAACACCAGCCGTCCGTGACCGTGGCGCGCCCGTTCAACCTCGCTGCCGAGCGCCCCCAACTCGCCAGCGCGGCCCACGAATGCGGGTTCGGTCAGCGTGGGGCGCTGGTCGCGCGACCCGATGACGATGGCCGGGTCGGTCTCGCCCCGGTCCAGCGCCTCCTCGATCGCGGCCAGGTCGGCCAGCACACCGGCGGCGGAATGGTATCGATCGCGCGGATCCTTGCGCAGCAGGCGCTGCAACACCTCGTCCAGGGCGCGCGGGACCGGCAGCCCCAGCGTGCGCAGCTCGGGCGGCGTCGCGGTCATGTGCTGGCGCAGAACCTCGGTCACCGTCGATCCGGTGAACGGCGGCCGGCCAGCCAGGCATTCGAACAGAACCACGCCCGCCGAATAGAGATCCGACCGTTCGTCGGCGTTGACCTCGAGCAGACCGGCCTGTTCGGGCGAGACGTAGCGGACGTCGCTGACCGGCTGGTCGCGGATTGACGAATCGATGCGGCCGCTGCGCGCGAACCCGAAGTCGATCAACGTCGAACGACGCACCTGCGCGTCAGCATTGATGATGACGTTGGTCGGCTTGATGTTCTTGTGCAGCACAGAAGCCGCGTGGGCCAGAACCAGCCCCTTCATCAACCGGCAGCCCAGGCCGATGGCGTCGCGAATGCTGAGGGGTCCGGCGCGCAGCCGCTCCTCCAGGGTCAACCCGTGAACGAACGGTAGCGCGGCGTAAACCAGGCCGTCCTCGAGGCCGATCTGCAAGGGCGCGGTCAGAAAAGGGGACGTGACCGAGCCCAGGGCCTTGGCCTGTTGGGTCAGCCGTTGCCGTTCGCTGCGCGGCAGCGTGGCCGCCGGGACGGTCTTGATGATGGCCGGTCGACAGTCGGTCCGGTCTTCGCCGATCCAGGTCTCGATGTCCTGGCCGCTCTTGAGCAACGAGACGGCGGTAAAGCGGCCGGCGAATACCCTTGGGGTAGAGGGAGCGGACGCCATGGACCGCCAAATTGTACGCTCTATCTGTTTGACCGATCAATCGGGCGGCCCTCGGGGACGTCAGAGGTGTCAGCAAATGTGTGCGCACCTGTGGGTCGGTCGGCGGCGGTCCGGGCCGGCAAGAACCCGCCTATTTGTGGCGCGGGCCTCGTTTGCTCGACGCGGTTCGTGTAACTTGAACGCCCTTCGAGGCAAGGCCCGGCGTGCAGTGGTTCATAAGTCACCTCTCAACCATGACGTCGGTCGAGGCGTACACGTGGCTGGCGGGGGTGCTCCTGCTGTGTGGCCTCGGGCTGCCCATCCCGGAGGACATCTCCCTCATCGCGGCCGGCTACTTCGCTTACAAGGGCGTGCTGGATGTCCATCTGGCCTTCGCCATCTGTTTTGCGGCCGTGATCGTCGGCGATTCGATGGCTTTCTTCATGGGCAATCTCTTCGGCCGGCGCGTGCTGTCGAGCCGGTTCGCGCGCCGTTACTTCACGCCGCGGCGGCAGCGGCGCGTGCGGGCCTATTTTCGCAAGTTCGGCAGCAAGGTCGTGCTGGTAGGCCGCTTCACGCCCGGATTTCGCTTCACCATCTTCTTCACGGCCGGCACGCTACACCTGCGGCCGTCGGTGTTCTTCATCTACGACTTCGTGGCGGCGGCGTTCTCCGTGCCGGTGCTGGTCTATGCCGCCTGGTTCTTCGGCGGTCAGATCGATCGCGTGGTCAAATACGCGCGGCAGACCGAACACGGGATCGTGCTGGTGGTGTTAACCATCGCCGCGGTGGTGTTCGCCAAGGCCTGGCGCCGCCACAAACGCAAAGTTGAACGGGTGGGGGTGACACCGCCGCCGGGACCCGTGACGGGACCGCTGGAGTAGGGTGCGCGGGTGTATATAATCGCCGGCCATGACGCGCTTGCTGCCCGCAATTCAGACGGTGGTGCTGGTTGGTTCGGTTCTCGCCGGTGGCACGGCGCTCGGCGCGGACCCGTCCCCTTTCGCGCCCGCGCCCGGCGTGACGCCGGCGCCACCGACGCCGCCGGAGCCCACGCCGGGCGGTCCACCACCCGCGGCCATGCCGCCGCCGGCAGCGGCGACGCCTGCAGACGCCCCGCCGGCGGCGCCCAACGATATTAACCGGCCGCCGTCGGCGGCGACGGCCGCGCCCGCGGGCGTGGTTGCTCACCAGCCCGGCGACGACAACATGGCCAGCGATCACAGCTACGGTTTCGGCCTTCGGGGCCGGCTGGTCAGCGTTCCGTCATTCATGCTGAACCTGTTCACGAAGAAGAACGTTCCGCTGACGTCGTACGCGACCGCGCTGGAGGTGTTCCGACGCGGCCAGAACTTCGACGTCTCGTTCGCGCTGGGTTACCAGAACATGTCACCGGGCGACGGCAACTGGCTGGGCCGTGGCAAGGACGCGGCGGTGGACACCGACTTCGTTCAGTTCCGCGGGTTGAGCTTCCTCAGCGCCGACGCCTCATTCATCTGGCGCACCATGTTCAATGAGTGGTTCGGGATGCACTACGGCGCCGGCATCGGGATTGGCATCGTGCGCGGCAAGATGCTCCGCACCAGCAATTCCGGGTGCACCGAGGCCAACGCCGGCAACACCACGGACTGCCGTCCGATCGTCTGCCCACCCGCCGGCTGCTCCGAGGCGACGCTGAAGGCGACCGAAGGTGGTGGCGTCGACGAGGTCGGCAACCCGCACCGGTTCGCCGATCCCGACGTGCCCGGCGCCATTCCGATCGTCAACGTGGTGGTGGGCGCGACCTTCAAGATACCGAACCTGCGCGGCTGGGAGGCCAGGCTCGAAGGCGGGTTTTACGACGCGTTCTTCCTGGGCGCGGGCGTCGCCTACGTCCTCTGGTAGTCAAGAGAGTCCGGGCGGCCGCGCCTACTGGTTGGCCGACAAGTTGAGCTGCAGCCGCAAGAGCTCGCGGTCAGCGTCGAGGGTCAGGTTGCCGCCCAGCTGACCGAGTTGACTTGCGGCCATGCGGACGGCGGCGCGCGTTCCCTCGTCGGCGGTCTCGGCCTGGCTCTCCAGCAGGGCAGCCAGGTTCAGGGACAACGCGCCGATCTTCACCTGCGGGCCGAATCGGGCCGGGCGACGCGCCATCCGGTAGTACCAGCCAAGTCCGCTCGATTGCGGCGTCAGGGCGAGGGCGTCGTGGTGACCGGCGATGCGTTCCACGCCCGCCTCGGAAAAGCCGGTCGCCGGCGCCAGATCATAAAAGGTGGGCGTACGGTCGCCGAGCCGCTGCTTCTCGGAGCGGCCTCCCGCTTGCTGCGACAGGAGGTTGCCGAGCGCCTCTCCGGCGCTGGACGGGACCGACGCGAAGACAACCGTCAGTGCCTCCCAGCTTTGCTTCGCCGATGGGATTCCGCGCAACACGGCGGCGATGTTGCGCAGCGCCGGCAGCAGGCTGGCGGCGCCCAGGCGGGCGGCGCGCCCCTCGACCTCCAGCGCCACCAGATGGGGCCAGAACCGCGACGCCAGGGCGACCGCCGCCACGGGCCCGCAGCCGGCCAGCGATTGCCGCGCGCGCGATACGTTGCCCGCGAACAGAGGTGGTCTCGGCGCGGCGCGGAACACGTCCAGGGAACCGACCAGCAACGACGCCGCGGCGATCCCGTCGCCGGTGGCTGCGCCGGCGTCCAGCAAACCGTCGTCGTCTGCCGCCGCAGCCAGACGCGAACGGCCGAGCTCGCTGAGGCTCCACGCGATCTCGAGGCGCCACTGGAACGGATGCAGTCGCAGCAGCAGGGCGGCGTCGTCGATCAACGCGCCCTCGCTGCTGGTCCATTCCTTGCGGCAGGCAGCGCGCGGAAACAGGGGCGCCAGCGCGTTCGGTTCAATGACCAGCGCGATCGAGGTCTCCTCTTCGTCGAGCAGCTTGCGCGCGCCTTGCTTCAGGCCATCGGACAGCCGCTGCCTGGGCGCCGCCACCATCTTCTGCAGCAGGCGCGCGTTATCCAGGTTTGGGTCGACCGCGCCCGCGCCCCACGGATCGGCGTAGTCGACAATGGCAAAGTCGCCGGAGCGGCGGACCGCCACCAGCGCGCCGTCGCGCAGTCGCGCCAGCAATCGCACCCCCTGCCTCTTGGCCAACGCCTTGACGTCGTTCGCCCATTTTGGCGGCGGGCCGGCGGGCCGCTCGATTCCGATGGAGATGAGGCCGCTGCTGCTGCTGGCCAGGATCGCGGTCGCCGAGCGCAAGAACTTGTCGCCGTCGGTCAGCTGCAGCACGAAGCGATGCCGCACATAGAAGTGATGCGCGCCGCCCTTCTTCTTCGCCGTCGCCTCCTCGGCCTCGGCGGCGCCCAGCGACGCCAGCACCAGGGCGTCGGGCGCAACGCCATTGTCCATCAGCTCGCCGCGGCTGAAGGCGTAGAGGCCCAGGCCGTCACGGACCCGCGCAAACGCCCCGATGACGTCGGGGAAGATTCCCCCCAGCAGATCCATGAGCGCAAACCCGTCGGCCAGATCGGTCGGTTTGATGGCCGCGAAGGCCGCCGCCCGGTCGTCGAGGAATGTCGCCCCTTGCAGGCGACTGGGTGCCCTCGGTAGCGAGGGAGCCGTCGCCGGCTCTTGCGCCTGCGACAGCCCGGACCAAAGCGTCAGCGCGGCCAGGCCAGCCAGCGTGGCGACGCGGGCCCGGCCTGCGCGCCGGCCGCGGGTCATGGCGCCGAACCCAGACGTCCCAGCTCTTGCTCGACCTCGGGTCGCGAAGGCGCATCGGCCGCGGCCACCGCCAGATATCTCTTGAAGGCGGCGACGGCGCCCGGCCGGTTCCCCTTCGCCTTCTCGGCGAATCCAAGCTGGAAGTAACAGTCGGGGATCCAGGCGGCGGGCTTGCCCGTCGGTGCCGGCGCGGTCTTGCTGATCTTGTCGGTCTTGCCGATCTCGGCGACCGCCTGTCGCAGGTGCAGGAGGGCCGGGCCTGGTTGACCCTGATCCATCTCCCAGCGGCCGAGGCGGTAGTGCACCTCCGGGTTGTCGGAACTGGCCTTCACGGCGGCGCGCCAGGCGGCCACGGCCTTCTGCTGTGCCCCCAGGCGGTCGTACGAATTTCCCATCAGCAGCCAGGCGTCGGCCTGGCCGGGGACCTGTTTGAGCGCCGCCTCCAACAGCGGCACCGCGCGTTCCAGATCGCTGCGGTCGATCAGGATGCGCGCCCGTTCGATGTTGGCCGCCGGCAGGACGCTGGCCATCTCGTATTCGGTCAGCGCCTGCTCCTGCTTGCCACCCAGCGCCAGCGTGCGCGCGTATTCATAGTGCAGCTCGGGCGTGCTCTCGAACGACAGCGCCCGCCGCAGCTCGGCCAGGGCGCCGGCGGTGTCGCCGCCGGCCCGGCGCACCTTGCCCAGCAGCAGCAACGCTCCCGGCGTCTGCGGCGCGTCGACCACCAGCTTTTCGGCCAGCGCCAGCGCCGCCGGGACGCGGCCAATCTGCAGCGCCAGGGTCGCGGCCGCCAGGCGGGTGGCGAACGACGCCTGGCCGGCGTCGACCTCCGTCTGGAACAGCGCCAGCGCCTTGTCGCGTTCCCCCAGCAAGACCTGCACCTCGGCCAGCCGAGGCCGCAAACCCGGCGTGTCGGGGCTCTGCGCGTAAAGGGCATCCAGCTCGGCGCGCGCTCCGGCGAAGTTACCGGCGGCCTCCAGCACCGCGGCCAACCCCAGCCGCGCGGGCGCATAGCGCGGCGACTTGGCCAGCACGTCGCGGAACGTCTTCTTGGCGCGCTCCAGATCGCCGGACGTCACCAGCGCCTGGCCCAGCGCCACCTGCAGGGCCGCCGCCGGCGAGCCGGCAGTCTCGGCGCGCCGGAGAGCCGCCACCGCGTCCGCCGGGCGTTTGGCGCGCATCAGCAAGGCCGCCAGCTGCAACGTCGCCGGCACAAACCGCGGATCGCTCTTCAACGCCGATTCGTACGCGCGCGCCGCCGCCTCCAGATCGGCGGGCGTCTTTAGCTCCGCCGCCCGACCGCGCCAGAACGCCGCGCGCGCGTCGGCGTCAGTCTTGTCGCCGGGCGCCGGCAGCGGCGGAAGCAGCGCCAGACCGTCGTCAGCGCGCCCCTCCTCGATCAACACCGCGGCGGCGGCGAATCGGATATCGCGCGTCGGAACCGCGGCCGGCAGCGACGGCGCATTCGGCACCGCCTGCTTGAACTTGGCCACCGCGTCGCGCAGGCGTCCGTCGTCCAGCAACAGCTCACCGGCGGCAACCAGCGCGGTGGAACTGGCGGAGTCTTTGGCCAGCGCCGCCTCGATCGCCGCGCCGGCCTCGACCGACTTTCCCATCAGGCGCAACGCGCGGCTGGACAGGGCATGGGCGTCGGCGAGCTCACTGCGTGAGGCGTCCTTGGCCTGTTCGCTGATGGCCTTGCCGGCCAGCTGCAACCGGGCGGCCGGTGCGTAGTCCCCCGCGCGCGCCAGCCCGAGCGCCGCGCCAAAGTGTGCGCCG
>DASRQT010000102.1:0-14125 GCA_035696485.1 Polyangia bacterium
TGAGGCCGGTGCAGCAGAGGAAGATGAAGCTGATGAGGCTGCGGGCTGTGGAATCCGTAGGCGCGTCGAGTGATCGTTCGTACCCCGGCGGAGGGGGATAGGGTGACGCACCCAGCGTTGCGGAGATGTGCTCAGAAACGCGGTGTACCGCATTGCGAAGTGCGCTTTCATCCGCCCATCTGTCACCCAGTGCGTCCACGAGGCGGCAGCGAGCTTCTCCAGACGGTCTAGCGTCCCCGGACGCAGTGGTAGCTGCCGCCGGTCGGTCCAGGTTGGATCTGTCGGACGACCGCCTGTCTGTGGGACCTGCGCACAACTAGCGCGAGGAGCATCGTCGGCCACAGCGCGCCGATTCCCGGCCCAGCAATGGCGCATCCGCCGCTGCCAGGATCGCTCACCGTCACCGTTCTGGTCTCGCCCAAGTTGCCCGCGAGATCCACTGGCGTGATCGCCAGCGTAAAGTCGAAAGGCTCGTGACCGCCGCCCGCGGGATCGCTAAACGTCATCGTGATTCCGAAGGAGCTATCCAGAGGCCGCACATCGCGCTCTGGTGCGGCAAAGCCTCCCGGCGGTGTTCCGGAGATGACGCGCAGACGAAAACCAATGGACTCGGCGGCCGCGCGATCGTCCCGCGCGGCGACAGTGATGGACATGGTGCCGATGCCGTCGCAGCTACTGGCGCCGCTAAAACAGCCCTCATCGCCGGAACCACGCCGCACGGAGCCGACGGCGGGCGACGTCTCCCACTCGGGCGGCACAACGTCGACCCCGGTCAGTGCCGGATCCAGGACATGCGGTCGAGGCGTCGCGAATTTGCACGCTTTCGCCGCAGGCCTCGGCAGGAGGACGGAAATCAATGCGGTTCCGCACACGAGCAACATGCGTTTGCGCGTCATAGGTGTACCGTCGGGTTGGTCAGCGGCTTTCTGTGCTAGCGGAAAACGTGGCAGCGCGCGTCCGGTTGCGACCCGATCGTGCCGTCGATGGCCTAACCGGGGCAGAATCACTCCTTGTCATCGTCGTCCGTAGACGCAATAGCCGTGCCGAGCTAGAACTGAGCTGGAACACCGTCGGTGCCACACTTCCCGCCTCTCTACGCCGAATCTCGTTCTTAGCGTGACAGCCACGTCGTGGTTACGTCAATCTCGGCCATTTGAGGCGCCAAGATAGCCCAGCTTGTTCTCAAACATATTTGCTCCCGACCCGATCGCTCGATTCGATGCCCCTAGGTCAATGTGTCCACTAACAGTGGGCGCGCAGTGACTGCAAGAGGGAGACACCCATGCTTTTCAAACCGACGTCATTCCTGGTTTGTTGCTGTCTGGGATTCATCGTCGCCTGTGCCGCGGGTCCATCAGGCACAGGCACCGGAACCGGCGGCGCCGCCGCGACTGGAACCGGCGGCGCCACGGCCACCGGGACCGGGGGGAGCCCAGGCACCGGGGGCACCACCGGCAGCGGTGGCTTCACCGGTAGCGGCGGCACCACCGGTACTGGCGGCTCCTCGGGCAGCGGCGGTGGCGGGACGTCAGACGGGGGAACCGGCGACGCCGCCAGCGTGGTGGCCAGCTGCACCTTCAGCAACGTGGCGGCGACCATCAGCCCAAGGATCTCGACCGTCGGCATCGTCACCTGGGCAACCAGTCTTGCCGGCCTGACGTCGGCGCGCATCGAATTCGGCCTCACCACCGCCTACGGGATGACGGCGCCGGTGGACCCGACCGCGGCCGGCTATCGCACCCTGCTGCTGGGCATGAAGGCCGAGAAGATGTACCACTATCGCATCATCGCCACCGGCGGCGCCGGGACCTGCACCAGCGGCGACTACACGGTCATGACCGGCGCCAAGCCGAACGGCATTCCGACGTTGACGGTCTCGACCAAGAATGCCGATAAGCTGGCGGGTGGCTTCCTGGTCACCGGGGAGTCCGGTCAGGGTGCAGGCGCGTACATCTTCGACGCCGACGCCGAGGTGGTGTGGCGGTTCTCCATCGGCGGTGACGTGTCGTCGGCGCGGATGAGCTACGACGGCCAGTACATGTGGATCAGCAACGTCAACTGCTGTGCCCAGAATGGCGCATCGAAAGTCCACCGGGTTTCCATGGACGGAATGACGGACGAGAACCTGTCCAGTCAGTTCGTCGGACAAAACCACCAGCTCACCGTCCTGCCCGACGAAACCGTGGCGTTCTACGGCTACACTGCGAACGGTTGCGACGACGTCAAAGAACGCGCCCCGAACGGCACCGTCAAGACCATCGTCAACGCCCAGAAAGCGGAGGGGACGACCGGCGGGTGTCACCTGAACACGATCCAATATTCGCGCGTGGACGACGCCCTGATCTTTTCCGACCTGAACCACAACAACTACACGAAGATCACCCGAACCGGCCAGACCGTCTGGGTGCTGGGAGGATCGACCAGCCAGTTCGGGGCCAATCTGTGGAACGGCGGCCAGCACGGCCTGGACATCCTGGGAGTGGATCGGATTCTCATCTTCAACAACGGGGCAGGCAGTGCCGGCTCGATCGCGATCGAATGGAAGCTCACCCTCACCGGGACCAAGTCGGCGATGCGAGCCTGGTCTTACGCGGCAGTTCCAGCCATCAATGTTCAAATCATGGGGGATGTGCAGCGGCTCCCCAATGGCAACACCATCGTCGCCTATTCAACGCGGGGGGCCCTACACGAGGTCGCCGCCGACGGCACCCTCCTGCAATCGCTCAGCTGGCCTCTCGGCGGTACATTCGGGTATATCGAAAAGCGGGCGTCTCTGTACGGCCCGCCGCCGAAATAGCTTTCCCGCGCCTGATGGTCGCCTTCGTCGGGAAACCGATCGATGTGTGTTCGATCGGGCTCAGGTCAATTCGGGATTGACCCGACAGCGCTTTGCGCCAGACTCGCCCCCATGAAAATGAAGGCACTCTGGTTCGTGGTTGTCGCAGCCGCGCTGGCCGCGGCTCCGGCGCTGGCGCAGTTCGGTGATCCGGCCAAGGTCACCCTGAAGACGACGCCCGTCGCTGGCGGCGTGTCGATGATCGAAGGCGAAAACGGGTTTGCCGGTGGCAACGTCGGCGTGTCGGTCGGCGACGACGGGGTGTTCGTCATCGACGACGAGATCGCCCCGATGACGCCCAAGCTGAAGACGGCTCTGGCCGCGCTGTCGAAGAAGCCGGTGCGCTTTCTGGTCAACACCCATTGGCACTTCGACCACACCGGCGGCAACCCGGGCCTGGCCGCCAGCGGGGCGGTGATCGTCGCCCACGACAACGTCCGCAAGCGGCTCAGCGTCGATTCCTTCATGGACTTCCTCGGCCAGAAGGTGACCACGCCCGCGTTGCCCCCGGCGTCGCTGCCGGTGGTCACCTTCGCCGAAGACGTGACGCTGCACCTGAACGGCGACGAGATCCACGTCTTCCACGTGCCGCCAGCCCACACCGACGGCGACGCCATCGTGCACTTCAAGAAAGCCAACGTCATTCACATGGGCGACACGTTAATGACCATCTCGTACCCGTTCATCGACACGGTCAACGGTGGCCAGTTCTTCGGCATCATCACCGCCGCCGACAAGGTCCTGCCCCTGTGCGACGACAACACCAAGATCATCCCCGGCCACGGCCCGCTGGCCACCAAGGCCGACCTGAAAGCCTGGCGAGACATGCTGTCCACCATCGGCGAGCGCATCACCAAGCTGGCCGCCGCCAAGAAGTCCCTCGACGAGATCAAGGCCGCCAAGCCCACCGCCGAGTTCGACGCCAAGTGGGGTCAGATCATGGTCAAGGGCGACCAGTTGGTCGAGTTGGTCTACAAGACCCTGCCCCCGGCCCCGGAAAAGCCCGCCGCCAAGAAGCGGCAAAAGTAACGGCGGTCGCCACGGCGCGCGGGTCATCGTTTCTCACTTTCCATGCCATTGGTGTCATAGCGGATATGACCCGTCGGTCCGACCGTCATGATTCACGATGGTGGCCGATTGCGGCGGCTCTGGCTCTGCTCACGTCGGTCGGTGGCGGCGGCTGTGGTTCCAGCGCATCAAGCCCAGGTGGTAGCGGGGGCAAGGGCGGTTCGTCCTCGGGCAGCGGCGGCCTCGCCGGCGGGGGCGGCAGCGGCGGCGCGTCCGCGACCGGCGGCAGCGGTGGCGGCAACACCGACGCGGGAACCGGCGGTGGCCCCTCGGGCGGGTCGGGTGGTAATGCGGGAACCGGCGGCAGCCCGGGAAATCCCGACGGCGGCGGCATCACCTTGCCGGGTGGAACGCCCACCACGGTTCACCTCGACGGCGCGCAACTGGCGACGCTGCAAAAGCAGCTCGCGGGCGGCAGCGGCGGCAGCCCCGAGCAAAAGCTCGCGTTCGACAACTTGATCGCCGCCGCGCAGGTGGCGCTGAAATCGGGCACCTGGTCGGTGACCACCAAAGCCGCCGCCTACGTCGTCAACAACGACCCCCGCCTTTACGTCAGCTGGGGGCCCTATTGGTGGCCGCCGGACGCCAACCCGCCCGGAACGCCGGGCACGCTCGGCACCTGCCCGTACGTTTCGCACGACGGAATCCGGAATCCCAACGTCGCCATGATCACCGATCGCCACGGCCTGCACGCCAGCTCGGAGGCGATCTTCGAGCTGGCCCTGGCCTGGTATCTGACCGGCGATCCGGCGTATGCCGACCAGGCCGAGCTGGTAGCGCGGACCTGGTATCTGGACCCGTCAAAATCGATGAAGCCGGAGATGTCGAATGCGCAGCGGCATGGACCTTGCGGCGCGGGCAGCGCCGCCGGCCTCATCGAATCGGCGGGCGGTTACCTGACCGACGCGCTGGACGGCCTGTCCATTCTCGCGCTCGACACGCGACCGAACGGTTGGACGGCCGCGGACCAAACCGGAGTCAAGGACTGGATGCGGCAGTATCTCAACTGGGTCCAGACCAGCGCCATCGGCACCGCGGAAGGCAGCGCCATCAACAATCATGGCACCTGGTACGACTCGCTGGTGGCTTCCATCGACCTTTACATCGGTGACAGCGCGGCGGCCAAGACCGTGCTCAATGCGGCCAAGCAAAAGCGGATCGATTCGCAGATCAATGGCGACGGCAGCATGCCGGAAGAACTGTCGCGCACGACGTCCTGGCATTACAGCAACTACAACGCCTCCGGCATGTGCCACCTTGCCGAAATCGGCAAGCGGGCCGGCGTCGACCTATGGGGCTATCAGTCGCCGGGCGGCGGTTCGATCGCCAAGGCCATCGCATTTCTGATTCCGACCGCGACCACGGCCTCGCCGCCCGGGCCCTGGGCGCAGTACGGTGACATCACTTCGCCCTTCGACAAGGTCTATCAGGCCGAGAGCTACTACTCGATCCGGGCCGCCGCGCAGTACGGAAACAACCCGGCCGCGCAGGCGGTGGTGAATCAAAAGCCGATCCCGATCGTCGTGCCGGGGCATTACTGTTCCGGCGATCGGTTCCCAACCGGCTCCGATTTTTGCGCCATCACCAAGGGCGCCGCTGTCTTTACCGATCTGCAAAACCTCACCACGCCGGCCGTCGACATGTGGCCGATCATTCCCACCTGCCGCATGCCGATTAACTAGTCGCCACATCCGATTTTCTTGGTATCGAGCGCAATCTCGTCGACCCAGACCTCCCACGGTGTGGCGATGCCGTGGGCTTCGGCCCAGCCGAAGGACATCTGGCTGATGGATGGGGGGAAGGTGTAACCGGCAACGGACTTCAGCCAGTGCAGGGCGGGGCGCTCGACGCCGTTCATCCAGATGCGCGCCTCCTGGTCGGGGAGGGAATAGTAGAACTCCACGCAGTACCACTTCTTGGTGTCCAGCTTGTAGGCCATGTCGTTGAGGCCGGTTTCGCCGGGCATGTTGTGGGTCTGGAAATTGAAGCGCAGCCAGTTGCTGTTGTCGCCTTCGATGTGGCCGCCAAATCGGATCAGTTTGCCCTTCAGGTAGTCGTCAAGCTCGTCGGCGGACAGCAGGGTCCAGTGGAACAGGGTGGCCGGTCGCTCCAGCGGCCGCCGGTCGATGCGAAACCACACCCGGCCGTAAAACTTCGTCCCCATGGCCGCGATCGACTTCTTCTCGCGGATGTACTTGAACCCGTTCACGACCGACGGGACGTGCAGCGCCTTCTTCGAGCCCAGCGCCCCGTCCGTCACCTCCACCACCAGATCGTCGCTGGTGCGGGTCCAGATCGCCGGATCGGGCGGGCTGCCAGCGGCCACGTCCTCGAAGGATTCACAGAACAGGGCCTGGCAGGGGCGCGCGGGAGCAAGGTCGCCGCCGCTGTCGTCGCCGGCGACCTCGGGGACCCCCGCAGCCGAATCGATCACGACGATCGGCACGTCACCCGCATCCGACGGTCCCGCGACAGGGGCATCGGTGGTCGGGGACGGTGGTTGCGGCGCGGCGTCCAAACCGGCGGCGGGGGCCGCGTCGGGCGGCGGTGCGCTCGTCTGTGATGCTCCTCCGCAAGCAGCGAGGACTGACACCAGGAAGCAAAGAAGCGACAGTTGGCGCAGGCAGCACCTCGCGGTGAAGGGGAGGGGCTTACGGACAGAGCGCTGCGCACGAAGGCGACACGGCGCTGAGGCGGCAGGCGCGCTGGGCGAGATAGAGGTTCGGCGGGTTCGTCGTGCCGAGGTTTTCCACGATCGCCATCGTCGACGCGTCAGGGCCGGGTTTTCCGCCCCCGGGGAGCGTGACGCCCACCAGGGCGCCGGCCGGCAATTCGCCAGCGGCGGCCACCAGCGACGTCATCCCGCCCGTCAGCGCGACGTTCCAGTTTACATGGCGCGCGCCCAGCAGCGGCCCCGACGCTGCCGGGCCTCCGTGCTGGCCGTCGTTGTTGATCGAGATCTCCGTGCGTACGTTTTCGTACGGGAGCTGCAGGTGACTATCGAAGGTGCCGTGGTCCATCTTCCCCTGCGACCAGACGTTGCCCATCGATTCGGTTTCGATGTTGATCCCGTGCAAGGGCCTGGCGCGCACGGTGAACCGCTGGATCAGGACATCATCGGACCAGTACCGGGTGACCGTCCCATGATGCTGCGCCTGCGGAGAGACGCCGCCCGGTAGGCGCCGCCCGTCGAAGTCGAGCGCGATGTCGGTGAACGTGATGTTCTTGGCCCCGGTGGCACCGAACGAAAGGCCGTCGGCGTTCTCCACCACGACGTCGCGGGCAAATCCGTCGATGGCGTTGTTGAAGTAGACGCCGTTCCAGCCCCGTTCCAGGTGGTGGGAGGCGATGGTCCAGGTGTAGTCACGCCGCAGTCGCACGGTCATGTGCTCGATCCCGATGTCGCTGATCAAGCTGGGAAGCGCGCGCACGGTCGGCGACCAGGCGTCGGTGACGTCGAAGCGCAGCGGCTGGTGCATGGTGATGGTGCCGTCGGCCGCGACGGCGTCGACGCGGACCACCCACTGCAGGGTCTTCGCCATGACATAAGACATGTCGCCCGCGTTGGCTGCCGCCCAGCCCGTGGCCACACCGCCCGACGCCAGATAAAGACCCAAGGCTCGGTTGCCGCTGTCCTTCATTTCAATGACGATCGGGTCGCCCACCTTCAGGGCCGCGGCAGCGGCCGCCGGTGTCACCTTGATCTGATTGGCTCCGCGCTTGGGGCTGCCGGTAATGGTGCCAATCGTCGCGCCCGACCTCCAGGCTCCGACGGGCTGACCGAGATCGGCGCGCTTTGGATTGGTGGCCGACCAGTACGTGTAAACCGACGATGGATTGAACCAGACCATCCCGCCCTGCCAGGACCAGGCCGATTCCGTCGCGTTCCAGGAGGCGATGGCGTACGAGGCGTTGAGCGACTTCTGAAACTCGATGGCGACGCCCGCCGCCGTTGCTTTCCCGGCGGCGTCCGTGCCGGTGCCGCGCAGAACCACGCGGCTTTGCCCGACGAACAGCGGCTCGTTCATCACATAGATGCGCTGGCTATGGTCGGCGTTGCCGGGGAAGACAACGACCGCGCCACGCGCGGTTCCTGCCTGGACGTCGGCGCTGGCCCTGGCAACGGCCTGCTTGATGGCCGCCGTGTCATCGCTGGTCCCATCACCCTTGGCGCCGAAGGTGGCCGTCACGTCATAGGTCGCCCAATCGGCGAAGGTGCCAGGGTCCTCGCCGTCTTTGTAGCCGGCCCAGCTGACGTTGGGGATATTCGGATGGGTGTTCATCGCGGCCTTCCACGCCATGAAGGTCGGCGACACCGGCCCCGAGCCGGGCGTTCCGCTGCACGTGGGGCGGACAGTGGGACCGCCGTCGGGCGGGTTCGGAGGACCGCCATCCGGCGGCGGCGGCGTGATGGTTCCACCGGTGCCGGGCGTGATAGTTCCACCGGTGCCGGGCGTGGTGGTTCCACCGGTGCCAGGCGTGCCGCCGGAGCCCTCGCCAGCTCCGCCGCTTCCGGGCGTGACCGCGCCGCCGCCACCTCCAGAACCAGGCGGCCTGGATCCGGAGTCGGGCGTGGCGGACGTGCCTGAGCCGCCGCAGCCGATAATCGCCGCAAGCCCGAGCCAAAGGGCTGTGTTCGATTGAAACTTCACCGGACCCGTCCCTACAACACGGCATCCTTCCAAGATGGGAAAGCCGCCCACGCCGGGCTCGGCCATTGACGTGACGTGCCAGGGGACGACCTGGACAATCGACCTGACCTCGCCAGGGCAGGCCGCCCACCTTTGAATAGCTCGACCGCCCGGCGTCAGGGCGCCAGGAAAAGCGCCGTCTGGGTGATGGCAGAAATCAGGGCGCGGATGTCGAGGTTATTCGCGCGAAAAACCTCGAGCGCCACGTTGACCGATGCGTTCGGTTGATTGTCGGGCAAACGGAGTCCGACGGCGAAACTGAGCCACTTGCGGGCGAAGCATGCGGCGACATCGGGCAGCTCCGCCGCCTTGACGCCCAGATCCAGCGCGTCGGCAACCATCACAAGACCGACCTGGTTCGCCGTGGAATCGACGGCGGCGCCGTTCTCGGTATCGCGTACCCGTCCCAAGGCGTCGTAGCGTTCGAAAGCAAAACCGATGTCGAAGATGACGTGGCAAGCGCGACAGACGGGTGATGCCGCCACCGCCGCCTCAATTGCCTGACGGAGCGTCCTGCCGGCAACGGGTTTGAGATCGTCCGGCCGGTAGTGGCCAGCGGTCCCAGACGGTGGCGGGGGCGTCGCCAGGCAGAGGATCCGGTCGTAAAGATCGACCGCGCGCATGGTCGGCGAGTTTCGATCCGGCGGGTCCGCCATGATCAGGGGCCCCGGCTGCGTGAACACCCCCCCGCGCGCCGCCGCGCCGGTGAACATCACGCGCTGGAAAGGCGCCGACGGCGGGATATCCGTGTTGCCGTAGATGGTGGCGAGGTTGCCATCCATGAAAGTATACGGGGCCGTGAACAGCGAACGAAGATTCGCGTCCCCGTGGCGGATGATGTCGGCGCCAAAACGTGGGGGCTCCGTGGCCAGGGAGACACGCAGCGCCGGTGTCAGCTGCGGGAACAGGCTCGGATCACGCTGAATCTGCGCGATGCGATCCAGCTTCAACCACCAGGTGAAGAACTGCTCCAACCCACGTTCCGCTCGATCATCGGCCAGCATCTGGCGCACCAGCACGTCGAGATCCTGGCGTACCAGGGTCGGGCAGGCGGCGATCTTCTGCGTCAGTTCGGCGTCGGGTAGCGTTCCCCACAGAAACCTGCTGAGTCGTGCCGCCAGCTCCGGGGACGGGAGCGCCCGAGGATTTCCCCAGACGGAAGACGTGCTCGGCGTGAAGGAGACCGCCTGAGACGTCGGCGCGGCACCGAAGCAGCTGACATAGGCGGGATCCGGGACGGGCTGGAGGCCGAGACGGTCCCGCCAGGCGCCGGCATCGAACGGCGGCGTTCCATCGGTGGCCGCACCGCCGTCCGCCTCGGGCGTCGCAGGCCGCGGCGCCGCGCACGACGCGACCACCCCCGCAAGAAGAGCAAGACCCACGCGGGCGCATACGCCGGAGGCACGCATTTCCCTATTATGCGTGTCGATCCTGAAGGGCCACAATGACGGGCCGGTCGACTCGCTAGGGCAGACCCGGCACGGTCACCGCGACGGTGCGGGCCCTGGTGCCAGCGACGATGAAGAGGGTCTTGCCGTCGGGGCCGCCGAATGCCGAATTGGTGCCGTTGTTGGTGATGCTGCCGGCGCAATCAACGGCGATGCCGTCACCGCCGGGGGTCGGCCCGCCTTTCTGGCCGGGCACGCCTGCAGTGTTCAGCGTCCAGGTGCCCATGGTGACAACGTGGAGCTTGGTTTCGTCGGGAGAGAGGGCGACGCCGTTGAGGCCGCCCATCTGGATGACCGAGGTGACACCCATGGGATCGATGCGCACCAGAGCCTCGCCAAGCCCTATCGGTCGATTGCCGTTCTCCGCCGTGCGATTCGAGAAATAGACGTTTCCGTCGCTGCGCGCGATGAGATCGTTGGGCGCATCGAACATCTTGCCGTTCGCCGTGGTCGCCACCTTGCGGCCCACCTTCGTCTTCACGTCGTACTCCATGACCGCGCGCGGTCCATGACAGGCGCCGAGCAGGTTGCCCGAGGGGCTGACGCCGAGGCCGTTGCAACCGACGTCGTGCAGCCATACCTCGCAGCCGCCCCCGGGCGTGTACTTGATGATGTCGCCGCCGGTGGGTTGATAAATGACGAAGTTCGAGAAGAAGAAGGCGTTCTCGCTGGCGATCCAGGTCGGCCCTTCGTTGTAGCTGTAGTTGTATTTGAATCCGACGCAGACCTCGGTCGAGGCGCCCACCATCTGTGCGGGATAAGGTCCGGGCGGACAGGTGAATTGCTTCTTCGGTCCGTTCGGCCCCCAGAAGCCGCTGCCGCTGACCGCGTCGACACCGCCGTCACCAGAGCCAACGGTCGGGGCATCGCTGGCGTCCGCGCTTCCTCCCGATCCCCCGGTTGCGCTGGCGACGTCCCCGCCGCCGCTCGCGGTATCCGCCACCGCGGCGTCCTCCGCCCCCGCAACGCCTCCCGATCCGGAACCCGCACTGCCGCCGCTGCCGCTACCGCCCGCAAGGCCACTGCCGCCCGAAGCTCCGGAGGCGCCGCGGCTAGGCTCGGAGGAGCAAGCCCCCAGGATCCCGTCCAGCACGAGAAGCAGCGCGGCAAATCGGGGCGCTGAGGGCATCGCCCGAATTATGTCGGATCTTCGACGGGCGCACCAAGCTCGACGTAAGGGTCGGCGAAGATCTTCTCCAGGGTACGCGCCATCTGGGCGGCATGAACGCCGTCGATGATGCGGTGATCGAAGGTAAAGCACAGGCACATCACCTTGGCCGGCACCACCCGGTCACCGCGCACGATCGGTCGATCGTGGACGGCGCCCATGGCCAGCACCAGCGGGATGCGTGTGTAAGGCGCGATGGGCACGAACGCCATCTTCAAACCCAGAGAGCCGATGTTGGTCAGCATCATGCTGCCAAAGCTGTCGCGCGGCGCGCCCAGCAGCGGGCTCCACAAGTTGAGCGAATACAGAAGAAACCCCAGGAAGTCGAGCAGTGGACGGCTGAGGAGTCCGGGCAACCTGCGCATGGTGCCCTTCACGCGGGCAAAGGTCTGGTCGGTCTGCTGCTTGATGGCGGCCAACCGCGGGTTGATCTCGGCGGCAATCTCGGCGACCGACTTTCCATCCGCGGCACGAACCACGACGCCGGTCAGATCCTGTCCTGTCGGGTCAGCCGCGGCGTGGGTGAACACGTCGCATGACGTTCTCGGATAGATGCGCCCGAATCGGATGATCGCGTTGATCTCGGGGTGGCGACGCAGCAGCACGCCACAGGCCCGGACGCCGAGATGGGTCAGCGTCACGCGCTCGGCGCTGGCCCGGCTCCAGGCCTCGACGTAGCGCAGGGCCGGTTCGGCCTCGATCTCGAGCATCCCGTAGACGCTGGAATCGCCGACCGGGCGCCAGGAACCGAGCGAGATCTTCCGCCAGCTAGAAATCCGCAGCGGGGGGCCAAGCTGGACATTCCGACGGACCATCAGCTAACGCCGGCCGGGATCGCGGGCGGTGCGGAAGACGACGTCCCAGAAGGGATTTGTGACGCCAAAGTTGACCCGCCAGTTTCGATCATGGTGGTAGAGGTGAAAACGCTGCATGGTGGCCAGCCAACCGCTGGTATAGGTCCGCACGTGAAATGTGTAGTGGCACCATTCATAGAGGTAATAGGAAGCCACCGTTCCAATCATGAGCGTTGCGGTTGTTGAAGCGCTGAAGGTGATCGCGAAGATCGGGGCGCCGAGGAGGATCGTCAGCGGCAGCGCCAGCAGGGGCCCGGCGTTGTACACCCGACGATCGGTCATGTCGCGGTGATGATAGACGTGAAACGATTCGACCGCCCTGCGCAAGACAGGTCGGGCCGGCCGCCAGTGATAGAACCAGCGGTGCATCGCGTACTCGAAGAACGTCCAGTAGACCACGCCCGCGGCGATCTCGAGCGCGATCACCAGGCCGTCACGCCCGGGCCGCCAGGCGAATCCGACGAACAGTGCCGCCAGCGGCGCCGCGAAGAGCAGCGAAAAAAGCGGGTGGCGGGCGCCGAAGAACGCCAGCAGGGCAGGGTGCTCCTCGACCAGCGTGCGGCCCTGCGTCGCTCCAATTGAACCAGTCATGATCGCACCTTCGTGCCGATCAGGATGATACAGGAGGCGCGCGCCAGCGGGAGCGAGCCAAACTCTGCTGTTAAGCGAGACTTGAACGCCGCGACGCTAGCGGAAGAGCTGCGTGCCGTAGATGACGATGGCATCGGGCGTGGGCGTGCCGATCGCGACCCCGATGCCCACGTGCGTGGCCTCGCGGTCCAGGATCGCCGAGCGGTGGCCCGGGCTGGCCATCAAGCCCGTCTCGAGATCCTCGACGGAGTTGTTGCGCCCCACGTTCTCGGCCAGGCGGCGGAACGAGAGCCCGGCGCGCTTGACGCGATCGCCCGGGTTTCCCGTCGTCGATGAGATGTGGCCGATGAAACTACCGGCCATCATGTCCTGGCTGTGCGCGCGCGCGACGACGGCCAGGGCCGGATCGGGCGCGACCGGAGGCAGCCCCGCCGCCCGCCGGTCGCGGTTGACGAGCTCCAGCAGCCGGGCCTCAGCGTCGGCCGGCTTGAGGCGCGCGTCGGCGGTGTAGCCGGCGGCGCTGCCGAAGGTGGCGGGCGGCGGCACGCCGCAATACAGGGGGAAGTTGGCCAGCACGGTCGGTCCCGTCGCGCCGTCACCGAACACCTCCACCTGGTATCGGCCGTTGCCGCGGTCGCAGGCCAGATCGGCGCCGAAGAGGGCCCCCTTCGTCGTCGCCGGCAGCTTGCGCGGCGCGCCCTGCGGATCAGTGACGTAGAGGTGCGGCCTCGTGAGGTCACCCAGCAGGCGGCCGGAGACGCGGACCTTCGCCGCTGCCGGGACCTGACGCGGCACCGGATCGAGATCGAGCGTCTTCTCCTGCACCGCGACCATCAGCAGCAGCGACGAGGTGTCGCGATCGATGCCTACCCCGACGGTGGCCAGCCGCCGGCCGTCGGGCAAAGGAACGTCACGGAGCAAGAGCTCCATCATCGCGGTCTCGGCCCTGCGCTCGCCGCGGACGTAGCGCAGCTTCGGGTACGGCTCGACCACCCCGTGGTGGCTGAGGACGAACTCGACGGCGGCGCTGTAGGGATGTTCGCCCTCGCGCAGCGAGCGGGCGAGATCCGTCATGGCCGCGTCGAGGCGGGTGTCCGGCACGACCTTCGTGCCGCGCTTGCGGCCGGTTTCGACGATGGCCCTGGTGATCGCGGCGCGCAGCGGATCGCCGAAGGGATTGAACGCGCTCTCGCCGGCCGGCTTCGACTCGTAGCTCGCAGCGCCGGTCTTGCGCGGCACGATCCGCCGCGCGGTGGCGGCCGGTTCGGCGAGCATCAGCGCCAGGAGCCACGCCGCGATGGCCACGACGCCAGTATAGCTCAGGCTGGCGGCCTCTCTTGTTGCGAGGATCGGCCCGCTGGCTGCCAGGCGGCTCTAGATCGCGTTAAATCCCCGGCACGCGTCCGAGCAGCCCCGGGCGCTCCGGAAAGAGATGTCACGGACAATCGTCTCGATCAGGTCAATCAGGG
>DASRQT010000103.1:0-3189 GCA_035696485.1 Polyangia bacterium
CGGCCGGTCGGCCTGGCGTCATGACGCGACGATCCAGATCTATCACCGCCCACGCGGTTCGCAGTGGCCGCCGCCGGTCGAACTCGATGACGACATGCTGCGCGAGTTCGGTCACGACCCGCAGATACATGTTGCACCGAGCGACACTCGGTCAGACCCTCGATAGCGGACTCAAACGTCGTCGCTTCGGCGCACCCGCATCGCGCACGAAGCGCTTGCTGTTCGGATGCCTTCGAGCATCTGGCATGCACCCGCCACTTGTCCCGCCTTGCGCGGAAAGCAGGGCGCCACGCACCGGCTTTAGTCCAAGCGCGAGCGTGCGAGTGCCTGGGATCAAAGGACGTGCCCCACGACGAGCATCCCCCGACTCGAGACGAGATGCCCCAGGTCGTCCGCCAGGTGCTGGACCAGCTCGTTCGCCTGTTCCTGCCAGCGCTTGATTTCGACGATTTCCGCAATCAGGACGTAGTCGGCAGCTTCGATTGACTGTCCGGGCACGTCTAGCGGCCGCGTCAGGCGCCAATCCGACACCGTGTCCAGCGACCCGCGGACGATGTCCCGATCATCCGCCATCAGGCGCTCAAAGTCCTCTGCAAGCTCCGGCGAGCGCAGGGAAAACCACATGACAAGGGTCGCGGCAGAAGTCGTCAACGCAGCCTAACGCCCCCCGCGCCCCCGCTCGAGCCGAGGGAACAGCCGGCACACGGACAATCCCTCGGATCGGAGGAAGAGCGGTAGGTGCGCCCCGCTGCGGCTTGGCATGGAAAGCGCAAGCACGAGCAAGCGCGCCGTTGGGTACCGCTGGTCGCGCGATGCGGCGGTCCGTCAGTTCGACGCCATCGCTCACGTCTGGCGGGCGCGATCCTCAGTGCGGTGTGCTGATCCGGTGCGAGGCCGGCGGCCGGCCCATTGCCTTCCCGCCATAGATCACGCGGCCACGCTGGTCCTGGTAGGTGAGCCACGCGATAGCCCCGTGCTGGCTGACGCCGGGCTTGCTGTAGTCGCAGACGCCGCCGGGGAACGCCTGCTGGAGCCGTTTCCACTGGTCGTCGGTGAACGTGACGGGGTAGTCGTCGCGCCGCATGGGCTTGAGCCGGCATTTCATGACGTCCTCCGCCAACGGGCCGTCGGCGCCCTGGCGCGGCGTGCCGTACGACGCGACGGTTTGATCGCACACCGGGGACGGGAGCTCGTGGCCCTGACCGTCGGTGCAGCGCGGCGCGACGGTATCGGGCTTGTCCTCGATGATCCTGCGCGCCAGCGGGATCTTCCGGTGATCGGCATCGACGCGGGCGAGCCAGCGATCCATGGCGAACACGGAGTCGTCGGCGAACGAGGTGTCGCCGACGAGCGGCGCCTGGCCGCGCCAGAGGACCTGGTTGGCGGCGGTGCCGAAGTTGCGCAGGAGACGCGCCCTCATCGCGTATGTCCGGTACACGTCGTGGAAGGCGCCGGGGTCCGGCCCGCGCAGGTCGATGATCGCGACCTTGTCGAGGTTGTTGGCGGAGTCGATCGCGCCGGTCCGGTACACCCGGTCGAGCGCGATCGGGTCGGCAGCAGACCGCCCCGGGGTGATGTTGAGGTCGATGTCGGCGCCGCCGATGTGCGTGTTGAAGTCGACGAACTGGGCCGGCGAGATCAGGTGCTGGCGCAGGCCCTTGAGGCCGTACTGGATGCCGACGTTGTCGAAGCCGCGGCGGGCGAACCCGCGAGCGTCACGGCCGAACGCGTTGACCATGTAGTCCTGCAGGGTGCAGCG
The DNA here is from genome assembly GCA_035696485.1 of Polyangia bacterium. GTDB lineage: Bacteria > Myxococcota_A > Polyangia > Fen-1088 > Fen-1088 > DASRQT01. The sequence goes on from DASRQT010000103.1 coordinate 1,760, forward strand.
CACCCCATGGGGGTTCGTCTGGGCGTTGTAGACCTTGTCCGCCGGTACGCCCGGACACGATCGCGACGGATTGCCCGAGTTCGGGATCACCGTGGTGAACGACACGGGGTTGGCGATGTTCGGGTGGTCGAAGAACGCGCTGATCGCCAGTGGGTCGTAGACCACGCCCGGATCCCATCGCAACGGGGCCTCGAGGTACTGCAGCCCGAAGAAGTACTCCTCATACTGCATGGCCGACGACCAGGCGTCGGTAAAGGAGCACTGCGGCGTGATGCCCTGGTAGACGCCAGGGTAGGCGTTGGCCACCTGCTGCTGCGCCAGGGAGCCGCCCGAGCAGCCGCTGCCGATGGTCCAGCGCACCGTGCCGTAATGGTCGATCGTGTACTCCTTCGTCATCACGAGCGACTCGGCCTGGGTGAGCAGGTTGCAGTTGTGCCCCGCGTGGTCAAGCGCGTTGGACATGACGATGAACCCGCCGCCCAGCACCTTCGGATCCAGGACGGACGGGGCCTGGCCGGTCTTGTACTCGGTGTCACACGAGAAGCCGTGCGTGATGACCAGGCGGTGGTTGAACTGCCGCTGCGGCGACGTGGCCGTCCACGGCCCGCCCGGGTCGAAGAGCGTCGCGATCGCGTACTGGTCGCGGTCGATGTAGCCCGTTTCCAGCCGCACGATGAACGGCACGGTGACGCCGTCCGTCGTCGTCGTGGTGGCGACGCTGTCCGCCGGCGGCGGGTTCTTCGGGTCATAGTCCTGGAACGAGCTCGGCCCGCCGCCGTTGGATGCCGTGCCGGGCAGCGCGGCGCCCTCCCTGGGCGCGCCCTTGGGCAGGTACACGAACCGGTAAGACGGCGGCTGATCGCACTGGGCGTCTTTCGCGCCTTGCGCACAGGTCCACGGCTGAATCTGCGGGCCGGCAAAGATCGGACCGCCGATCGGGTGGTTGGTCACGAAGAGCCGTGCGGTGCCGCCGCGACGGATGCGCGCCGTGAGCGGGACGCGCCCGACGGGCAAGCCGCCGACGACGCCTTCCAGGCGCCCCCGGCTCGTCTGCTTCAGAACGCGCGTCACGTCACGCCGACCCGCGGTCAGCCGCAGCCGCGAAGACTTGACGCCGCGCGGCAGCGCGACGCGTACGTACGCGTCACCGCCGGAGACGAGGTCGGCGCGGGTGGACAGCACCTCGATGCGCGGCGCGGCCACCCGCGCGTCCGCCGGCGCGGCGCCCAACACCACGGCGCCTGCGGCCAGCACCAACCCGCCCAGCTTGTGTGCTCTGATCATCCCGAACCCCTGGCTCTCCCGACCGCTTAAGTCTTACCGGACTCCATCGGCCGCCGCGCCGCGTGGTCCGCGGCTTCAGACCAGCGGGCGAGACGCGCCGTCCTCGTCCACCTTGCCGCTACGAGCGGGCCGATGCGCTGCCCGAT
>DASRQT010000104.1:0-17227 GCA_035696485.1 Polyangia bacterium
CCCGGCCAACTTCGCGGCCCGCCCCTGGGTGCTGACCCAGCCGCCCTATTACAAGGACAACCTGCGGGCCAATGTCGAGAGCCTCAACCAGGCGCTCTTTCTCCAGGATAGCTTCTCGCCGATGACCAACCTCACCTTCAATGTGGGCGGGCGGCTGGAGATGCAGAAGATGTCCGATCTACGCGGCAACGCGTTCATGGACCTGACCAATCTGGCGCCCCGAGTGAGCGCCATCTTCGATCCGACCAACGACGGACGTTCGCGCATCTACGCGCACTACGGCCAGTACTACGAGGCGGTCCCGATGACGCTTGCGGCGCGCTTCTTCGGTGGTGAGGGAATCGTGATCCGGCAAAACATCTCGCCGGGCGACTGCCCCCAGGATCCCAAGAGCTGGACCGGCAACGGAGAATTCAAGAATTGCCAGCCGCTGTCGATGGATCCGCTGAACTACAACGTATCCAACAACGGCGCGAACTACGCGGTTCAGTCGAGACTGAAGGGGCAATACAACCACGAGATCGTGGCCGGACTGGAACGCGAGGTGGCCGAGGACCTGACCGTGGGGCTGACGTACACGCGCCGCTGGCTCGGCAACATCCTGGAGGACGGGACGGTGGACGGCACGTTCATCCTGGCCAACCCCGGCAACGTCCCGCAGTCCGCGGTCGATGATGCCCAGAAGGCCGTCGACCAGCTGGGAAAGGACGCGGCCGCGGCGCCGGCCGGCGCGGAGAAGGATCGCGCCAACGCGGCGCTGGCCGACGCACAATCAAAGGTGGCCAACCTCAAGAACCTCAAGGACGCGCCCAAGCCGGAACGGACCTACAACGCGCTGACGCTGTCGGCGAACAAGCGCTTTTCGCGCAACTGGCTGGCGCGCGCCTCGTACACGTATTCGCGCCTGATCGGCAATTACAACGGCCTCTATGACGCCGACAACGACTACTTCGCGCCCAACGGCAACAACGCCTACGACACGCCCGACCTTTTCCACAACCGCCGCGGGCCGCTGGCCAATGACCGCCCGCACCAGGCCCGTCTGGACGGTTACTACACGAAAGAGGTCGGCAAGGGTGCCGTCATTGCCGGGTTGGGTTTTTCGGCGCGCTCGGGCTCGCCGCGCAACTACAACTCGGCGCTGCTGCCCGGCCAGCAGCTAATCTTCCTGTTGCCGCGTGGCTCGGCGGGGCGAACACCGACGGTGACCCAGCTCGACGCCAAGCTCGGCTACCGACGGACGCTGTCACCGACGTCGTCGGTGGAGGCGTTCATCGACTTCTTCAACGTGCTGAACCAGCAGACGGTCCTGATCTCCGACGACGATTACAGCTATGACCTGGCCGCGGCCATCGTCAATGGCACCACCGAGGACCTCAAGTTCGCCAAGAATGCCTTCGGCGCGCCCCTCAACAAGAACCCCAACTACGGACGCCCGCTGGCTTACCAGATGCCCTTCAACGCCCGCCTGGCGCTACGTTTGAACTTCTAATAGGGGCTCCGGCCTGATTCAGGACGCGGCGACCGAAGCTTGGTCGCCGCTTTTTTTTTGACGTAGAAGTTCGCGCGCCCGGGTTGGCACCAACCTCGCTTTACGGCGGGGCATGCTCGCGCACGTCTCGTCAGCCGCGGTTCTGGGAATCCATGCCGCCCCCATCGACGTCGAGGTCGACGTCGCCGTGGGGCTGCCCGGCTGTCACATCGTTGGTCTACCCGACGCGGGCGTGAAGGAGGGGCGCGTCCGCATCCGCGGCGCGCTGGAGAACAGCGGCTTCAAGCTGCCGCCCCGGCGCATCACCGTGAACCTGGCGCCGGCGGATCTGCGCAAGGACGGGGCGTCGTTCGACGTGCCGATCGCGGTCGGCATGCTGTGCGCGGCCGGCCAGCTGGACCCGGCGTCGCTGGAGGCCAGCGTCTTCGTGGGCGAGCTGGCGCTGGACGGCGCGGTCCGACCGGTACGCGGCGTTCTTCCGATCGCGGCCTGGGCGCGCGCCGGGGGGCGGCGGCGCCTGTTCGTCCCGCGCGGCAACGCGTCCGAGGCCGCGGTCGTGGCCGGTCCGTGCGCGATCTACCCCGTCGGCCACCTCAATGAGGTGGTCGCCGCCCTGCGCGGCGAAGACGGCGGCGCCGGCGGCGGTCAGCGCGCCGCGGAACTCCCCTCGCCGGCGCCGCAGCAGTCGCTGCCCGACCTTGAAGACGTGCGCGGTCAGGAGGTGGCCCGGCGCGCCCTGGAGCTGGCGGCGGCGGGCGGACACAACCTGCTGTTCGTCGGCCCTCCGGGGTCGGGCAAGACCATGCTGGCGCAGCGGATCCCCGGGATTCTGCCGACGCTGTCGTTTGACGAGTCGCTGGAGACGACCATGGTCTACTCCGTCGCCGGTCAGCTCGCGGGGCGGGCGCTGGTGACCGAGCGGCCGTTCCGCGCCCCGCACCACACGGTCACGACCGCGGGCCTGGTCGGGGGAGGCGCGGCGGTGCGCCCGGGCGAGATCACGCTGGCCCACAACGGCGTCCTGTTCCTGGACGAGCTGCTGGAGTTTCACCGTTCGGTGCTGGAGGCCCTGCGCCAGCCGCTTGAAGATCGCCATGTCTCGCTGGTCCGCGCCAACCGCACCATCAGCTACCCGGCCGACTTCATGCTGGTGGCCGCGCTGAACCCCTGCCCGTGCGGCCACCGCGGCAGCCCCTTGCGGACCTGCACCTGTTCGGCCGCGGGCATCGGCGCTTACCGCGCGCGGTTGTCCGGGCCGCTGCTGGATCGCATTGACATGCACGTCGAGGTCCCCGCCGTCGCCTATCGCGAGCTGGCCACGGCCGCCCGCGGGGAACGCAGCGCCGTGGTCCGACAGCGCGTCGAGGAGGCCCGCGCGCGACAACGCGCGCGCGGCATGCGGTCGAACGCGCGCATCTCGGCGCGCGAGCTGGATGAGGTGGCGCCCCTGGATGCGGAAGGGCACGCGCTGCTGGAGGTGGCGGTGGAACGCTATGCCCTGTCAGCGCGCGCGGTCAGCCGCATTCGGCGCGTGGCGCGGACCATCGCCGACCTGGCGCAGGAGCCGGCCGTGCGGGCGCCGCACCTGGCCGAAGCCCTGCAATTTCGTGCTCTCGATCGCCCCGAACCCTGATTTGACTGAAACCCAATAACCCGCGTCCAAGGAGAAGACATGTCGACCATGAAGGAGAAAATGAAGGCCGTCACCGCCGCCATCGCGGCGATTGAAAAACAGTTCGGAAAAGGCGCGATCATGCCCCTGTCCGGCGGAGACATCGCCGAGATCGGCGTGATCCCGACCGGGTCCGTCGGGCTCGATCTCGCGCTCGGGGTCGGTGGCCTGCCGCGCGGCCGGGTCATCGAGATCTACGGACCCGAGTCGTCCGGCAAGACGACATTGACCTTGCACGCCATCGCGCAGGCGCAACGCGCCGGCGGCGTGTGCGCGTTCATCGACGCCGAACACGCCCTGGACGTCGGCTACGCGCGCAAGCTGGGCGTCCGGATCGAGGATCTGCTGGTGTCGCAGCCGGACTACGGTGAACAGGCGCTGGAGATCGCCGATCGCCTGGTCGGCACCGGCGCCATCGATCTGATCGTGATCGACTCGGTGGCCGCGCTGGTCCCCAAGGCCGAAATCGAGGGCGAGATGGGCGACGCGCACATGGGCTTGCAGGCGCGCCTGATGAGCCAGGCGCTGCGCAAGTTGACCGCGGCCACCGCGCGCAACAACACGGCCGTCATCTTCATCAACCAATTACGAATGAAGATCGGGGTCGTCTACGGAAACCCGGAGACAACCACCGGCGGCAACGCGCTGAAGTTCTACGCCAGCGTGCGGCTGGACATCAGGAAGACCGGCGTCGTGAAAAACGGCGAGACCGCGGTCGGAACCAAGACGCGCGTGAAGGTGGTGAAGAACAAGGTCGCGCCGCCGTTCCGCGAGGCCGAGTTCGAGATCATGTACGGAACCGGCGTCAACTGGGCGGGCGAGATCGTGGACCTGGCCGGCGAGGTCGGCGTCCTGGAAAAGTCGGGGTCGTACTACTCGTGGAAGGGCGAGCGCATCGCCCAGGGTCGCGACAACGCCTGCAAGTGGATGACCGAGAACCCGCAGGCGGCCGAGGAGATGCGCGCCCTCCTGGTCGAGAAGCGCAAAGCCGAGAACGCGACCCTCACCGGCTCCGCCGCCCCGCAGCCGGCGGCCTCGGTCGCGGCGTAATTGCTGCGACAAAAGATGCCCGGACAGAGACGCGGCGGCGCGCTGGTCGTGCCTCCCGTCTCTGTCCGCGCGCGAGCGCAGCGCCGCACGCGGCTCAGGCGGGGTCCGAACCGCGCTGTTCGATGCCGGCCAGCAACGCCTGCAACGCGTTGAACTCTGCCGGCTTCACCAGGTGGTGGTCGAAGCCCGCCTCGCGAGCCAGGCGCCGGTCGTCCTCCTGCCCCCAGCCGGTCAGCGCCACCAGGGTGGCGCGGTGGTCCGAGAAGCGTGCGCGCAAGGTGCGCGCGACCTCGTAGCCGTCCATCCCTGGCATGCCAATGTCCAGCAGCACAGCGTGGCCCTGGCCCCTGGTGTCGGCGTCGGACCGAACCTCGCGGTTGAACATCTCGAAGATACGCGACAGCGCCTCCTTCGCGATGCCCGAGCCGTTGTCCCGCACGCTGATCACCGCCGTCATTCCGTCGCGGCGGGCGGACAGTGCAATCTCGCCGCCATCAGGCGTGTACCGGGCGGCGTTGTTGATGAGATTGGACAGGATCTGGGTGAGTCGCACCGGGTCGCCCTTGAGCCACAAGGGTTGCTCAGGCAGCGAAACGTCCAGCCGGTGCCGCGCCGCCTGGATGAGGGGGGCCCCGGTCTCCACGGCATTGCGCACGATCGCCGCGAGATCGACGCGCTCGCGGCGCAGCTCGAGCGCACCGCGCGTGATCCGCGACAGCTCGAGCAGATCGTCGACCAGCCGCGTGAGGTGGTTAACCTGGCGCTCCATGACCTCACGCAACCTCACCGTGTCGCCGCCACCCTCGGCGCCGAGACGCATCAGGTGCAGCGCGCTGCGCAGCGGGGCGAGCGGGTTGCGCAGCTCATGCGACAGCGTGGCCAGGAACTCGTCCTTGCGGCTGTCCGCCTGGCGCAGCGCCTCCCGGGCCAGCACCGACTTTGAGATGTCCCTGAAGTAGCACACCAGGCCACGACGCTTCCCCGGCAGGGGAATGCGGTTGACCTGCCACTCGTAAAATTCGGTAACACCGCGGTCCAGGCGTTCCTCGATACGTTCGGGAACGAAATGCGGCTCGCCGGTCTCCAGCGTGCGGCGAAAGTCATGCACCACCTCGTCGGCGTAGGCGCGGGGCCACAGCACGTGCATCACCTGGTCGAAGTCGCGTCCGATGAGGTCGGGGATATCGCCGAAGACGGGCCTCGCCACCGGGTTCACCGCGGCGATGCGGAAATCATCATCGACGACATAGACGCCCAGAGGCGCTTCGTTGAGCAAGGTCTCGAACTGCGCGCGCGCGTCGCTTACCCTGCGGTGCATCTCGGCCGAGCTGACCAGGGTGTGAACCCGCATCAGCAACTCGCGCGAGCTGAAGGGCTTGACCAGATAGTCGTCGGCGCCCCCGCCCAGGCCCTCGACCCGCGCCTCCTCACCCGCGCGCGCCGAAAGCAGAATCACCGGGATGGTGCGTAGCTCGTCATCCGCGCGCAGCTCGCGGATGACCCCGAACCCGTCAAGCTGCGGCATCATCACGTCAGAGATGATGAGATCGGGTCTGCGCGCGCGCGCCGCCTCGATCGCCGCCCGGCCGTCCGCGACCGCTTCCACGACATAGTGTTCAGCCAGCAGGCGGCAGGCATATTCGCGCAGATCGGCGTTGTCGTCGGCGATGAGGATCCGATGCGCGCCCGGCCGACGCTCGGGCGCCGGCGGCGGTTCCGCGCCCGGCAGCCAGCCCAGCGCCTCGGTCACATAGGCGCCGGCGCGCGAATCGGTGACGCCGATGGCGTCTGGCTCCGTCCTGACGTGCTCGACGGGCAGGTGGGCGCTGCCTCCAGGAATCGAGACAGTGAAGGTCGACCCTGTCCCCAGCTTGCTGGCGACGGCGATCGATCCACCGTGCAGTTTCACCAGCTCATTGACCAGGGCCAAACCGATCCCGCTTCCTTCGTGGCTGCGCCCCCTCGCATCTTCCACGCGGTGAAAACGCTCGAACATGCGTGGCAGCGCCTGGTTCGGGATGCCGCAGCCGGTATCCCGCACGACAAGCTCCAGCCGGTCGTCACGATCCCGCAACCGCACGGAGATCCCGCCCGCCATGGTGAACTTGAAGGCATTGGAAAGCAGGTTGAGGACAATCTTTTCCCACATCTGCCGATCCACGTAGGCGACCTGCCGCAGCGGCGGGCAATCCACCTCGAAGTGAAGGCCGGCGCGCTCACAGGCCGAGCGGAAATTGCTGGCCAGGTCGGCGGTCAGCACGGAAAGGTCCGTGGCCTGGTAAGCGGCCTGCGCGCGTCCCGCCTCGATGCGCGCGAAGTCGAGCAGCGTGTTGACCAGCTTGAGCAGCCGCTGTCCGTTGCGCTGCACCAGCCCCAGCTGCGCCCGGTCTTCCGGGGCCAGCCCGCTGGCGGCCTTGTCCATCAAATCTTCGAGGGGGCCGAGCATCAAGGTGAGCGGTGTGCGGAACTCGTGGCTGACGTTGCTGAAAAATGCGGTCTTGGCGCGGTCGAGCTCGGCCAGCGCGGCGGTGCGCCGGCGTTCCTCCTCATAGGCCTGCGCGTTGGCGACGCCGGCGGCCAGCTGCCCCGCGACCAGCTGTAGAAAAGCGCGGTAGTGCTCATCGAACGGCCGTAGCGGGTTGATGCCGGCCACCAGCACACCATCCTTGCCGCCCGAGCGGGCCGTGCCGCCCGAGCGGGCCTTGCCACCGGAGCGCGCGGCCGGGATCGGCACCAGCGCAATTTCCCGCGGCGGGTTTTGCCCGGGTGGCGCGCCCTGCGCCGGTCCCAGCGCCAGCACGTGCACGCCCTCGCCGGCCACGACCGGGCCGAGGGACCGGGCGATCGCCTCGGCTCCGGGTGTGCAGGCTTGCAGCGTCTGCCCCACGCTGGCGTCCGCCGTGCCCGCCAGCTCGTCGGGCACATAGGCCAGCGCGAACGGAACCTCCTGAGGGTTTGCCGCCAGCGACTCCATGGCCAGCGCGCACGCCTCACGGGTCGTCCGCGCCTTCGCATTTCGCGTCGCCAGGTCGCGCAGGATGTCCAGCCGGCGTTCACCCACCACCCTGCCGGTCGTCTCGCTGACGATGCAGAAGACGCCGCCGACCTTGCCCGATTCGTCGCGCACGGGATCGTAGGAGACGTCGAAGAAGGTCTCCTCCGGAAAGCCATGGCGTTCAAGGACGAAGGGAAGGTCCTTGCCCCAGAAGGCCTCGCCGGTGCCCAGCACCCCCTCGAACAGCTGCCGCAGCCCGGTGTCCCAGATTTCGCTCCACGCCTGTCGCGCGGGAAGACCAAGCACCCGCGGATGCTTCACGCCGAACACCGGCCGATACGCGTCGTTGTACAGCGTGACCAGCTCTGGCCCCCAGAAGAGCACGATCTGCGCGCGCGACGGCAACAGGATGCTGACCGCGCTACGCAGGCTCTGCGGCCACTGTTGCACCGGTCCCAGCGCGGTCCTCGTCCACTCCATGGCTCGCATGCGCTCGCCCATCTCGCCGCCGCCGGCGAGAAAATCCGGCGCCCCATCGCGCTGCGGCGCGTCCGTCCTGGACTGAGGCTGCGTGTCCCGGGGAATGACGCTCACAGCGCTCTTGTGTCTATACCGAAGCCTCGCGATTTTCTAGCCCGGGCCGCCGGGGGGCGGCGACCGTCGCCAGTGGACGTACAGCCTCCCTTAGATCGTGGCGACCGGGCGCCCTATCTTTGCGCGCCCCGCCTGACGCGCGAGCTTCTTGTCGAAGGTTACGAACCTGGCGCTGTGGGCGGCGGAAGCGACGTGCAGGGCGTCCGCGAAGTCCATGCCGGCGGCGTGTGCATCGACCGCCGTACGTGTCGCGCCTGCGTCTTCGATCGTCACGGACGCGGCGGACAAGAGCTTATTGAAAGCGGCTGAAATATTTGATCGTGAGAGGCCATAACTGAAGCGAAGCACCCACTCTGTCTCGAGGAGCACCGATTTCGCGATGAAGACGTCCTCTGATGCGAAGAGCTGAGCGGCGCGGGGACTCTGCACGTCATCGTCGTTTGCCAGCAGCCGGACAAGGACGTTGGTATCGACGGCGATCATCCTCGCCGCCGTGCGCCTTTTCGAATGGCGGCTTCCATATCGACCAGCGATCGCCGCGGGCCGTGATAACCCAAGATTCCCAACAGCGAGGTCGAAACATCGGCGCGGGTCGCTTCAAGCGGCCGCAGGGTGAGGCCTTCGGGCGTCTGTTCCACCACCAGACGAAGGCCTGGTTCCCAGCCCCGTTCGTTCCGAAGCCGTTTCGGGATGACGACCTGGCCCTTCTGTGAGAGCACAGTCGTACCGCCGGTAAGACGCTTTGTCGACATCTTACCGTCAATCTTACCAGAGCTCGGCTGGCCTGCAACTTAGCGCCGATTTCTCGAAGACCGTCAGTCGACTCGCGTGTAGATCAGATCGAAATCCTTCGCCCACGTCTTGTGGTCGTTCGCAATCTCCCAGGTGCCGTCGATCCGCTTGCCGTCGCCGCCGAGGGTGCCCGTGAAGCGCTGGGAGAACTCGAATGGCGAGAAGTCGGGCTTCGTCCGCTTCAGCTTCCAGACGCCGTCGGCGAGGCTCATCTCGTAGACGCGTGCGACGCCGCGCTCGTCGAAGTAGTGCTGCAGAAAGGTGCCACGGCCGTCATCCCAGCCGATCACGGCCAGCCCGTCCGGCGCCTCGGGAACCGACACGGTCCAGCGCTCGAGCACGAACGCCTTGTCACCCATCCACTCGAAGGTGACCCGGGCGCCGACATCGGGCAGCTCAACGGGCCTCTCTTCGCCCGGCATCACCATCGCCATGCTCCACTCGCCGATCAACGGTTCCAGGCGCTGATTCTCCTTCGCGGATCCTTGCATCGAAACCCTCCTTTAGGTTCTCGTTCAAGATGGTGTTCGCTCGGGGCTGAAGGGAACGTGCTGACGCGAGCCGCGGCGATGCTTAGGATCCTAGTATGGACCGAGCAGAAGCGTCCGAGAGCTCGTCCGGTGGTGGAAAGCGCGCCGCGGACGAATGGTTTCCCCGCAATGCCGACGACGACGCTGACGCCAACGCTGCGTCCATTCCGCATCGCAGTTCCCGAGGCCGCGGTGGACGATCTCAAAGAGCGACTGGCGCATACGCGCTGGCCCGAGGAATCGCCCGGAGCGGGATGGAGTCGTGGCGTGCCGATCGACTACTACGAGAGCCTCCACGACCCGACCGCCAAGAAGCGAAAGGCCCGCAACACGGTGCCGACCGGCGTGGCGGTTTCCCTGACCCAAGACGTCACCATTCGCCGCTGGGCCGAGCGAGAGAACAAGATCGTGCGCTGGACGGAGTTCGAACACGGCGGTCACTTCGCCGCCCTCGAAGCTCCCGAGTTCTTGGTCAACGACGTGCGAACGTTCTTTCGCGAGCTACGCTAGGCGGCGCAGCGAGAGCGTGCGCTCACCGTGCCCGTCGTCGCCTGAGCCGCCGGAGAAGCGTCCTCGCTCGCGAAAGGCGGCGGGTTCGGCCTAGTCCTCTTCGGCTTTTTCTTCATAGGTTCTCCGTTCGGCACGACTCATTTCTCGTGCAGAAATGACGCGAAGAAGGGCTCCTCGAATCGCACACCGAAGCGAGGCCAGCCGGACGCGTCGAGCAATGTCTTACGAGACCGGTTCCGGCGCAGGGAGCCATTTGTCGTCTGGTTCGGAACCCGATCCTGACTTGGGTTTGCCCCGGTCACGTGCTAGACGGGGCGGGTGTCGGACCAGCTCAGCTCGGACCTGGCCTCGCTGAAGATCGGCCGGGATGCGCCCCCTGAATCGTCGTCGCTCCGGAAGCTCGGCGTCACCCTGATTGTCGTCGCGGGGCTGGCGGCTGTCGGGTATGTCGCGTTTCAAAAGCTCAGCGCGCGGGTGTTCAAGGCCGAGGTCGCGGTCACCGAGGTGTCGATGATCTCGCCGGTGCAGGCGTCGGTCCAGGTGACGTCGACCGGGTACGTGGTCCCGCAGCGGTGGTCGAAGGTCGGGGCCAAGGTCTCGGGCCGGCTGGAGCAGGTGATGGTCAAGGAAGGCGACGTCGTCAAGGCGGGCGACGTGATCGCCACCTTGCAGGACGCCGACCAGAAGAGCGCCGTCGCCGCCGCCACGACCCGGGTGCTGGTGGCCCGGGCCCGCGGCGAAACGGCGCGCGCGAACCTGGCCGAGGTGAGACGTCAGGTGGAACGCACCACCGGCCTCGTGGCCGGGAACGCGGTCCCGCGCGCGCAGCTTGAAGATCTCGAGTCGCGCGCCAAGTCCCTGGCCGAGATGGTCAAGGCCTCGACCGCCGAGACGGTGGCCGCCGAGGCGGACGTGCAGAGCCTGCGCGTCGGGCTCAAGGATCGCGTCATCACCGCGCCGATCTCGGGAACCGTGATCTCCAAACCAGCCGCCGTCGGCGAGACGGTGGGGCTGGTCACCGGGGGCGCCTCGTTCATCGTCGAGATCGCCGACTTCAACTCGATTGTCGTCGAGACCGACGTCCCCGAGGCGCGCCTCGACCTGGTCAAGGCCGGCACCCCGTGCGAGATCGTCCTAGACGCCTACCCGACCCGCCGCTACCGCGGGATGACGGTGGACATCGGAAAACGAATTAACCGCGCCAAGGCCACGGTGGTGGCCAAGGTCAAATTCACTGACACCATGGAGGGGATCCTTCCCGACATGTCGGCGCGGGTCAGCTTCCTCAGCGAGGAGATCAAGCGGGAGTCGCTGCAGGAGAAGCCGAAAAAGATCGTGGCCGCCGAGGCGGTCGCCGACCGGGACGGGGGCAAGGTTCTGTTCGCGATCGAGGACGGCAAGCTGCGGCTGGCCAGGGTGAAGGTCGGTGCCCCGGTCGGCAGCAGCGTCGAGCTCCTGGACGGACCTTCCCCGGGCACGCGCGTGGTGAACAAGCCCTCCAGCGAGCTTTACGCGGGACAAGGCATCAAAGAACGGGAGAGATAGAGATGGAACCAGCGATCGTCGAGCTCAAGGGCATCAACAAGACGTTTCACCGCGCCAAGGAACCGATCGTGGTACTGGACGGGTTGACGCTGGACGTCCCGGCCGGCTCGTTCGAGGCGTTGATGGGGCCGTCTGGTTCGGGCAAATCGACGCTGCTGAACCTGATCGCCGGGCTGGACCGCCCGACCAAGGGGACGGCGATGGTTGCGGGATCGAACCTGGGCAACATGAGCGACGGCGAGCTGGCCAAGTTCCGCGCGCGCAACATCGGCTTCATCTTCCAGGCCTACAACCTGATCCCGGTGCTGACCGCGCTCGAGAACGTCGAGCTGCCGCTGCTGCTGACCAACCTGTCGGGCGCAGAACGCAAGAAACGCGCGCAGACCGCGCTGCGCGTGGTGGGCCTCGAGGAGCGCATGAAACACTACCCGCGCCAGCTTTCGGGCGGTCAAGAACAGCGGGTCGCCATCGCGCGCGCCATCGTCAACGACCCGACCATCATCGTCGCCGACGAACCGACCGGTGACCTCGACCGCAAGGCGGCCGACGACATCCTGAATCTGCTGGAGCGGCTGAACAAGGAATTCAAGAAGACCATCCTCATGGTCACCCACGACCCGCACGCCGCCGAGCGCGCCACCATCACGCGCCGGCTGGACAAGGGCCAGCTGCAATGAAGCTGCTGCTGATCGCGTTCCGCAACCTGACGCGGAACAAGCTGCGCACGTTCCTGACCGTGCTGGGCGCCGCGGTCGCGATCCTGGCGTTCGTCATGTTGCGGACCGTGCTGTCGGCCTGGTCGACGGCGGCCGAATATGCGGCCAAGGATCGTCTGGCCACGCGGCACAAGGTCAGCTTCGTCATCAGCATGCCGAAGAACTACGTCGACCAGATCCGGATGATCCCGGGCGTGAAAAGCGCGGCCTACATGAGCTGGTTCGGCGGCAAGAACCCCAAGAAGCCGGAGGAGTTCTTCGCGACGCTGGCCGTCGACGCGCCCAGCGCCCTCGAGGTCATGGACGAGCTGGTGCTGACCCCGGAGGACAAGCAGCGCTGGTTGCAGGATAAAAAGGGCGCCATCATCGGCGACGTCCTGTCCAAGCAGCTTGGCCTCAAGGTCGGCGACAAGTTCACCCTTTTGGGCGGCATCTACGCCGGCGACTGGGAGTTCAACATCGACGGGATCTACACCGCCACCCGCAAGTCGGTCGACCGATCGACGTTCCTGTTCCACTGGAGCTACATGAACGATTCGCTGCCCGAGCTGCGGCGCGATCAGATCGGCTGGGTCACCAGCCGCATCGACGATCCCAGCCGCGGCCCTGAGATCGCCGCGGCCATCGACAAGGTCTTCGACGAAAAGGACATACAGACCGCCACCATGAGCGAACGGGCCATGAACCTGTCGTTCATGGGGATGATCAGCTCGCTGCTCAAGGCGCTGGATATCATCTCGATCATCATCCTGGTGATCATGATGATGATCCTCGGCAACACCATCGCCATGGGGGTGCGCGAACGGACGCGCGAATACGGCGTCCTGCGCGCCATCGGGTTTTCGCCCCGCGACGTCGCCCTGTTCGTGGTCGGCGAGGCGGCGGCCATCGGCCTTCTGTCCGGCGCCATCGGCCTCCTCCTGGCCAAACCGATCGTCGAATTGGGTATGGGGCGGTGGCTGGAGGAGAACATGGGCGCCTGGTTCCCCTACTTCCGCATCGACGCGCAGACCTACGTCATGGGTCTCGGTCTGGCGGTCGGCCTGGCGCTGGTCGCTTCCATCATCCCGGCGCGCCGCGCGGCGCGTCTCCCCGTCACCGAGGCGCTGCGGCGCCTGGCTTGAGAGGCTGTCATGGTTCCCGTTTCCTATAATCTCCGAAACCTCGCGGTCCGCAAGACGACGACGCTGGCCGCAGCGCTGGGCCTGGGGCTGGTGGTGTTCGTGTTCGCGTCGGTGATGATGCTGTCCAACGGCATCAAGAAGACCATGGGCCGCAGCGCCGCACCTGACGTGGCGGTCATTCTGCGCAAGGGTTCGACGGCCGAGATCGAGAGCCAGATCGAGGAGCAGAGCATCAACCTTGCGCTCAACGACAAGTCGCTGCCGCCGCCCGCTACTGGCCCGCGCGGCGTCGCCGAGATCGTGTCGGTCATCTTGCTACAGAAGGTCGGCGCCGACGGGATGTCCAACGCCCAGGTGCGCGGCGTGGGCGACAACGCGCTCGAGTTCCGTCCCACCGTGAAGCTCGTCGCCGGCCGGGCGGCGCGCACCGGCACCGACGAGGTGATGATCGGAAAGGCGATCCGCGGCCGGTTCCAGGGGCTGGATCTGGAACAGACGTTCGAGCTCAAGAAGAACCGCCCGGTGAAGGTGGTCGGCGTCTTCGAGGACAACGGGTCGTCCAATGAATCGGAGATTTGGGCCGACCTGAACACGGTGCGCACCGCCTTCCGCCGCGAGGGCAGCGTCTCCGTCATCCGCGCCCGCGTCGAACCCAGCAAGTACGACGCCTACAAGGCCAGCATCGAATCCAACCGACAGCTCAACATGCAGGTGCTCAAGGAATCGGAGTATTACGACAAGCAGTCCGAGGGGACGGCCAAGTTCATCGGGGTCATGGGGATCATGATCGCGGTGTTCTTCTCGTTCGGGGCGATGCTGGGCGCCATGATCACCATGCACGCCGCGGTCGCCAACCGGCAGCACGAGATCGGGACGCTGCGCGCGCTGGGCTTCTCCAAGGCCAGCATCCTGTTCTCCTTCCTGATCGAGTCGATCCTGCTGGCCCTGCTGGGCGGCCTGATCGGCGCCGCGGCGTCGATGGCCATGGGCCTGGTCAAGTTCTCCATGGTCAACTTCGCCAGCTGGTCCGAGATCGTCTTCAGCTTCGAGCCGACTCCCGGGATCATCATCGGCGGCATGATCTTCGCGACCGTGATGGGCCTGCTCGGTGGCTTCTTCCCGGCCGTGCGCGCCGCCCGCATCAGCCCCATCGACGCCATGCGCGCGTAGACTACTGACGCCTACCCCCCGGTCGTCGTAGACTCCGCGCCGTGATCGACATCCGCCTGCTACGCGACAAGCCCGACGAGGTTCGACAAGGTTACGCCCGCCTGGGGACGCCGGTCGATCTGGACAAGGTCATGGCCCAGGACGCCCGCGTCCGCGACCTCAAGAACGAATCGCAGACCCTGCAGGCCGAGCAGAACCGTATCTCCAAGGACATCGGCAAGGCGGCGGCCGGTCCCGCGCGCGAGGTGGCCAAGGCCGCCAGCCTGGCGCTCAAGGAACGGATCGAGCGGCTGACGCGCGACCTCACCGAACAGGACGCGGCGTTGGACCTCCTGCTGCTGGACCTGCCGAATCTGCCGCACCCGTCTGTCCCCACAGGCAAGGACGAGACCGAGAACAAGGTGGTGCGTGAAGAAGGCGTCCGCCGCCCGTTCGACTTCTCGCCGCAGCCCCACTGGGACCTCGGGACGAAGCTGGGTATCATCGACTTTGAACGCGGTGTGAAGATCTCCGGCACGCGCTTTTACGTGCTCAAGAGCTGGGGCGCCCGGCTGCAGCGCGCGCTCATCACGTACATGCTGGATCTACACACCACCAAGCACGGCTACGTCGAGATCTACCCGCCCTACATCGTCAAGCGCGAGTGTCTGGTCGGGACCGGCAACCTGCCCAAGTTTGGTGACAACCTGTATCGCGACGCCGAGGAGGATTTCTGGCTGATCCCCACCGCCGAGGTCCCGGTCACCAACCTTTATCGTGACGAGATCCTGGACGCGGCGACGCTGCCGGTGCGGCACGTCGCCTTCACCGCCTGTTTCCGCCGCGAGCAGATGGCGGCCGGCCGCGACACGCGCGGCATCAAGCGCGGCCACCAGTTCGACAAGGTCGAGCTGGTGAAATTCGTCCATCCGGAAACGTCGATGGACGAGCTCACCAAGCTGCTTTCCGACGCCGAAGACGTCCTCAAGGGGCTGGAGCTGCCCTACCGGGTGGTCCAGATGTGCACCGGTGATCTGTCCTTTTCGGCGATGGCCAAGATGGACCTGGAGCTGTGGGCGCCCGGCTGCAACGAATGGCTCGAGGTCAGCTCCTGTTCCAACTTCGGCGACTTCCAGGCGCGACGCACGCGCATCCGCTTCAAGGAGGGGAAGGAGAAGACGCGCCTTGTCCACACCCTCAACGGGTCGGGCCTGGCGCTGCCGCGGACCCTGATCGGCGTTCTCGAGACCTATCAGCGCGCCGACGGACGCATCGACGTCCCCGTCGTCCTGCGACCGTACCTGGGTGGGGCCACGGTGCTGGGATAGCCTTGGACGGCCGCACCCTGAACGCCGCCGTCGCGCTGGCCGGCGTCGCGGCGATCGCGATCGGCGGCGTCATCCTCTATGGCGGCGGTCCCCCGCCCGCGCCACGGCGGCCCAAGCCGCCGCCGGCCGATCAGGCCACCTCGGAGATGAAATACTCCGCCACGCTCTACCGCGCTATGCTGGAACAGGATGCTCGCACCTTCGGTGTGCCGGCCGCGCGGCCGGAGGATCTGGCCAAGCCGTTCGCCTATTTTTCGGAATCGTCGGGACCCAGGCGAATCAAGGTCGGGAGCAGCATCCAGACGCCTCACCTGCGGCTGTCGCTGCTGGTGCGCAAGGAGGGGGGCTCGATGGAGGGTCAGTCCTATCGCGCCGACCATCTGGTGCTCCGGATCGACAACCTGACCCCCAAGACCCTCGCCTATCGCGTCCAGACCACCGTGTCCGACGACGCACGCTGCACCGCCAAGGGTGACCTGCCGCACAACGCCATCGTCATCGAGCCCAACAAGAGCGTCCTCCGCACCGAATGCCTCTACCAGAGCGACGGCCACGTCACCATCACCGGCGTCGAAGTCATCGAGATACCCAGGATATCGGCCTTTTACCTGTCACGGCTACCGCCCGGGCTGGTCCTCTACAGCACGCGCACGTCGGCGGGACACGTACCGCCCAAGGGAACGCTGTGCCCGCAGATCTTTTCGTGGCGCGATATCCGCGACGGCGCCGACCGCGGCGAGTTCGGCTGGAAGGACGTGATCGACTTCTACGCACGCCATAGCTGCGAAGAGTATGCGTTTTTCCCGACCTACCGGTACCGATCGGACGCCAAGGCCCCGCTGCCCGCCAAACCCTTGGCCCGCGCGCCCTAGGCGCGGTTTTGCCGCCCTTTTGCCGGTGTTTCGCGGGGGGTAAATGACACCTTCTTTGGGGTAAATTCGTAAGACCCTGTAATTTTTGACTTCTTAGGAGACATTATGTACAGTGTTTCGCGTCTCATGACCAAAGCCGATCTGATCGATTTGGTGGCGGAGCGGCTGAAGTTGCCGCGCGGACGGGCCGAGCTTCTGGTCGGTCACGTTTTCGACTGCATGGTCGAAGCTCTGCGACGCGGAGAAGGGATCGAGATCCGCGGCTTCGGTAGCTTTTCCATTCGTGACTACCGCGAATACGAAGGCCGCAACCCGCGCACGGGGGAAGCGGTTCACGTGCGACCCAAACGTCTGGCCTTCTTCAAGGTCGGCAAGGAGTTGCGCGAGCGCGTCAACAACGGACGCAATGGTTCCGGCGCCCCAACGCCCACCTCCGGCGGCGGCCCTATCAGCGACCCGGTCCTCTCGTAGATCGCGTAGCGATTACGTAACGCGCCAGGTGGTGCCGGCGGTGGTGTCCATCAATTCGATGCCTTGCGCGCGCAGCGCCTGACGGATCTCGTCGGCGCGGGTGAAGTCCTTGGACGCGCGCGCAGTTGTGCGCTCGGCGATGCGCGCCTCCACCGCAGCCCCGTCGATGTTGCGGCGGACGCAGAGACGCGCGCGCCGCGCCAGCAAAAACTCGTCGGCGGGCCGCTGGAAGATACCGAGGGTGGCGCCGCACGCCCGCAGCTCGCGTCGCAGGCGCGCCAGGGTCCGGCGGCGAACGTCCTTGCTGGCGGCCTTGGGCTCGTCCAGCAGCTTGTTCGCCAGGACGAACGACTCATAGAGGAGGCCGACCGCCGCCGCGGTGTTGAA
>DASRQT010000105.1:0-16086 GCA_035696485.1 Polyangia bacterium
CCTTTGGCTAGTTGACGCGCTTCGGGCTGACGACCGGAACGGCGTTAGCTGTGGCGGCGGTTCGGTCGGAGGTGGCGGTGGAGAATGACGCCGCGGTCGCCGACCGCAAGAACCGCGAGACCGAGGCGCGCCAGCACCCGATGGTCAAGAAGGCGCAGGATCTGTTCGGCGCCTCTCTCAAGGAGATCAAGACGTGATCGCACGTCGCCGGCACCATGCGCGAAAGGTGATCTGATGTCGCTACCCGATCTCAAAGGATTGATCGAAACCGCGCAGAAAATCCAGGCCGAGGTGGCCCGTGTGCGCGAAGAGCTTGGCGCAAAGATCGTCGAGGGCGAGACCGGCGGCGGGCTGGTCCGCTGCGTCGCCTCCGGCCGCGGCGAGGTGGTCTCGATCAGCATCGATCCCAGCGTCGCCGGCGACAGAAAGATGATCGAGGACCTGGTGGTCGGCGCGGTGAACATCGCGCTCGAGCGGGCGCGCGATCTGGCGCAAAACGACTTTTCACGAGTCACGGGCGGGCTGCCGCTGCCCCCCGGCATGTTCGGCAGCTAGATGTTCGCGTCACCCATCGCCCGCCTGGTCCAGCAGCTGGCCAAGCTTCCCGGTGTAGGCGAAAAGACCGCCGCGCGGCTGGCCTTTCACATCCTGCGCGCGGCGCCCGAGGATGCCGCCGCGCTGGCGGCCGCCATCGTGGACGTCAAGGCGCGAATTCGATTCTGCAGCCTGTGCTGGAACCTGACCGAGTCCGATCCCTGCACCATCTGCGGCGATGCCCGCCGGGACGCGGGCCTGGTGTGCGTGGTCGCCCATCCCCAGGATGTCATCGCGGTCGAGCGGGCCGGCGGCTTTCGCGGGCGGTACCACGTGCTGCACGGCCTGCTGGCGCCGCTGGATGGTATCGGCCCCGACGACCTGCGGGTCGCCGAGCTGGTCAAGCGCTGCGCCGGGGGGGAGGGGAGCGACCCCATCCGGGAGGTGATCATGGCGACCAGCCCCAACGTCGAAGGGGAGGCGACGGCGGTTTACATTTCAAAGCTGCTGCGCCCGCTGGGTGTTCGCACCACCCGCATCGCCACCGGGGTCCCGATCGGCGGCGAGCTGGAATATGCCGACCAGGTGACCCTCGCCCGCGCGATCGACGGGCGTCGTGACATGTAGGCAGCCCCGCCGAAACTGCCCCACAACTTGAATCCCCCCGGTCCGGGTGATAATTGTGTTCCTCTGATCCTTAGCGTTGTGTGCACCTTAGAAGGAGAGTCATGAGCGGCCCCGATGTCATGTTTCCCGAGGAGCAGCAGCAGATCTCGTTGGTCTGCGCGCGGCTGCAGCGGGATGCGAACGCCAAGGCAGTCCTGCTGATTGGGCGGGACGGTCAGCCGATCGCTGAAGCCGGGGACGTCGACGAGCTGGATGTCACGTCACTGTCGTCATTGACCGCCGGCAACGTCGCTGCGACCGGCGGTATCTCGAAGATTCTGCGCGAAAAGGACTTCACCAGTCAGTTCCACGAGGGGGAGAAGACTCACGTCCACATCACCCTGGTCGGCGGGCGCGCCATCCTGGTCGTGTTGTTCGACGAACGGTCGTCCCTGGGGCTGGTGCGGCTGCGGGTGAAGAAGTCATCCGACGAGATGGCGCGGCTGTTTGATCAGGTGGCCAAGAAGGCGGCCTCCAAGAGCCAGCCGTCGATCCTCACCGAGATCACCGACAGCGACATCGACAACCTCTTCAATGACTAGCCCCCGAGGCTGATGAACCCATGAGTTTCATCAACTACTCGTCGCGCGAGATCAACTGCAAGCTGGTCTACTACGGGCCGGGCCTGTGT
Organism: Polyangia bacterium; assembly: GCA_035696485.1. Classification (GTDB taxonomy): domain Bacteria; phylum Myxococcota_A; class Polyangia; order Fen-1088; family Fen-1088; genus DASRQT01. Next base: position 1,832 of record DASRQT010000105.1, read on the forward strand.
GGGAAGACCACCAACCTCCAGTACATCTACGCCAAGACCAGCCCGGACGCGAAGGGGAAGATGATCTCCCTGGCGACCGAGACCGAACGGACGCTGTTCTTCGACTTCCTGCCGCTGTCGCTGGGCGAGATCCGCGGGTTCAAGACCCGTTTCCACCTTTACACCGTCCCCGGCCAGGTCTTCTACGACGCCAGCCGGAAGCTGATCCTCAAGGGGGTCGACGGCGTGGTGTTCGTCGCCGATTCGCAGGTGGAGCGCATGGAGGCCAACATCGAATCGCTGGACAACCTGCGCCTCAATCTCACGGAGCAGGGCTACGACCTGGACAAGCTGCCGTACGTCATCCAGTACAACAAGCGCGACCTGCCGAACGCAGCCCCCATGGACCAGCTCCGCAACGTCCTGAACCCGACCAAGGTCATTGAGTTTGAAGCCTGTGCGACCAGCGGCGTCGGCGTGTTCGATACGTTGAAAGCGGTGGCCAAGGCCGTCCTGACCGAGCTCAAACGCGGCAGCTAGCCGCGACCTGGCCGACCGGTTACTTGCGGCTACTTGCGGATGACGGCGGTGGCGAACAGGGCTGCGATCGCGGCGTGTGCGATCAGCCAGAAGCGGTCGAGGAAGTCGGGAACGTACGCGACGTCCACGATCCCGCTGATGGCCGCGAACAGCAGCGTTCCGGCGATGCCGAACCCCAGACCTGACAGCAGCGGCCGCAGGCGCGGGACGCCGTAGAGCAGCACCGTCAGGCACAGCGGCGCGATGGCGCTCCAGACCAGCGGGTTGCCGGCGGATGCCGATCCCAGCAGGTTGGACACGTTCAGCGTGAAGCCGGTCGAAAGCACCGACACGGCGGTCCCGACGATGGATTCCGGGGCACGGAACAGAAACGGCAGGAAGAACAGCCCCGATGAACCGACCACCAGCGCCGCGGCGAAGCCCAGGCCCAGCGGATCAGTCCCGCGGCCCCGGCGGCGCAGCAGCGTGATGCCCAGCATCGCCATCGCGCAGCCGATCCCCAGCTCGCCGGCGCCGCGGCCGGCCTTGACCTTGCGGAGCGCGGCGGCGGCGTCGACCAGTCCGGCGCCGTAGTGATCGTCGACCCGGGCCTGGGACGCCGCAGCGGCGGTGCCGTCCGCGCCGGTCGATGCCGCGCCCAGCTCGGCCTTCATCTTGTTGGGTTTGCGGGCGGTATCGAACAGGACCTGTTCGACCGCTTCCGGCTTTCGCACGCCGGCGCCGACGATCAACGCCGCCACGCCCGCCACGTGCGGCGAAGCCATCGACGTCCCCATGAACCACAGGTATTCGTGCTTGGACGTGTTGCCGGGAACGATCGTGTGCTGCAGGACGCCATCAGGTTGGCCGTCACCGTTCTGGTCGACGCGGACGTTGCCGCCCGGGGCCGCGATGTCGATCTCTCCCCCCCAGTTCGAATAGAAGGTCGTGGTCTCGTCGAACTGCGTCGCGGCGACCGCGATGACGCCGGGATAGCGGGCGGGGTAGCTGACGCGCCCCTTGCCGTCGTTCCCGGCCGCCGCCACCACGGTCACGCCCTTGCTGCGGGCGTATTTGACCGCGTTGCCGATGGTGCCGACGGGGAACGGCCCGCCCAGCGACATGTTGATGACGTTGGCGCCATGATCGGCCGCCCAGCGAATCGCCTGCGCGATGCCGCCCATGGAACCCGATCCGCGCGCCGACAGCACCTTGAGCGGCATGATGGACGCGCCGTAGGCCACCCCCGACACGCCGACCTTGTTGTTGGTCGACTGGGCGATGGTCCCGGCCACGTGGGTTCCGTGACCGTGATCGTCCTCGGCGTTGTTGTTGTTGGCGATGAAGTTGTACCCGGGGACAAACGTCGTGTTGGCCAGATCGGCCACGCGGCTGACGCCGGTATCGATGACGGCCACGACCACGTCGCGACCCTGTCCCAGCTTCCACGCCTCGGGCGCGCCGACCTGGCGCAGGTGCCATTGATAGCGGAAACAGGGGTCGTTGGGAAAATCACCCGGCTTGGCGGCGTCGGCGCCGGCGCATTCCGCCTCGAGCGAGCTGTTGCCAACGGCCACCGCCTCGTCGGGCGGGATGGCAGCCTCGGAGTCGTAGTCGACGGCTTCAACCTGTGGATCGCGCCCCAGCGCCGCGGCCGCGGTCGCCGCCGCCTCGGCGGTCGGGAACTCGATCCGGTACAGGCGATCGATGGCCGAATAGTCGCTGATCGGGATCTCGCGATAGGCGTTCCCCTCCAGCACCTGCGACGAGATGTCGTCGCGAAAATCGACCAGCAGCGTCCTGGGGAAAATCGCCGCCGCCTCGGTCCGTTCGGTGGCCGTGGGTTCGTGTTTCTTCGGTCGAAAGTCCTTTCCCAGCCCATGCCACAGGGCGGAGCTCCCAAACAGGACAGCCGCGAACACCCCCCACGGAACGATCCTTGGCATGGCCATGACCTTTATTATACGGCGGGAATTGGCGCTGTGGTGATTCCCGAACCTGTTTGATTTCCTACCCCACCTCACCTAAAGTGGCCGACAGGGCTCATCCACGGTGACGGCTCACGGAGAATTGAAGATCTCGATGACCCACGCCTCCCGGTGGTTTCGCCTGATCGGTCCCTTGCTCCTCTGCGGCTGGGTGCTTCTATCCCCCGCGACGTCCCGCGCCATGGCGGAGGACGCCGCGGCGATCGACAAGATCACAAAGCTGAATAAGAAGGCGATCGAGGAGTACGAGAACCTCAACTTTGAGGAAGCGCGCAAGATCCTGAAGGAAGCCCTGGATCTCTGCACCGCTGCTGGGCTCGACAAGCACCCCATCAAGGCCCGCACCCACGTTCACCTCGGCATCGTGATCCTGTCGGGGTTCAAGCAGCGCGAGGTCGCCATCAAGCAGTTCCGGCGCGCCCTGGACATCCAGCCGGACATCAAGCCGACCAAGATACTGGCCAACCCCGAGGTTCAGGAGGCCTTCGAGGAGGCGGAGAAGGGCGGCGGCGCCGACGGCGCCCAGGCCGGCACCTCGCCGGACAAGGGCGGCGGCGCGGCCGGTATCACCCACCAGCCGGTCTTGCAGGCGTCGCAAGGCGGCGCCGTCCCCATCAAGGTGACCGTCGATCCGTCGCTCGGCGCCGCCAAGGTGATGTTGTTTTACCGGCCGGGCGGCTCCGGCGACTACGTGAGCATCGAGATGTCGGCGTCTGGCTCGGAGTACACGGCCAGCATCCCGGCCTCGGCCACCTCCGGCAATCTGGTGAACTATTACGTCGAGGTGCAGGGCGCCGACGGCGCCTCGAAGGCGACCAAAGGCGTCGCCTCCGATCCGATCGCCATCTCCCTCAAGGGCGCGGGCGCCGGTGGCGACGAGGAGGTCGCGAAGGACGAGGACGAGGAGGAGGGCGGATCCGGGACCGGCGGCAAGCTCTTTTTCGCCCTGATGGCCGGGTCGGGCGTCGGCTGGACCACGGGCGCGGGTGAGGTCAACGTCGAGCACCAGATCACTCCCGCTGGGTTCGCCCCCTCGCAGCTCGGTCACCTCGCTCCCGAGATTGGCTATTTCGTGCGGCCGGGGCTGTTGCTGTCGCTGCAAGGTCGCTTCCAGCTGGTGACCGGCGCGACGGCCGAGCACATCACCGACACCAGCCAGTGTGGCGGCGACAAGCTCTGCTCGGCGGCGGGAGGTGCGATCGCCGTGTTCGCCCGCGCAACCTGGCTGTTCGGCGCGGACAAGCTGCGCCCGTTTGTCTCGGTCGCGCTCGGTGGCGGATATATCCGGCACGTCGCCGAGTTCAAGACCGCCCCGCAAAACTGTGGCGCCAACGCCACTCAGCCGGGCACGTGTGTCGATACTGTTCCCGCCGGTCCCATCCTGGTCGGCCCCGGTGGCGGAATCATCTACAACCTGTCGCCGAGCTTTGGCCTGGTGGTCGGCGTCAATGCCCCGCTCGGCTTCCCGAAGTTCACGTTCCACATCGACGTGAACGCGGGCGTCGCGTTCAGGCTGTAGCCGCAAGCGCGATCAGGTTTTCTCGGGCTCCCAGAGCGGTTCGGGTTGACCGTAGATGCGGGAGGCGTGGCGGCTCATCACGAACAGCGCGTCTGACAGGCGATTGAGGTAGGGGATGGCCTGCGGGCTGACCGGTTCGCTGGCGCCCAGCCGCACGACCAGCCGCTCGCCGCGACGGCAGACCGTGCGCGCCAGGTGCAGGTAAGAGGCGACCCACCCGCCGCCGGGTAGAATGAAGCTGCGCAGCTCCGGCAGGGTGTCATTCCACTGATCGATCTCGCTTTCAAGGGCGGTCACGTGGCGCTCCTCGATGACCGGCTGCTGCGGATGGCGGTCCGCGGGCATCGTGGCCAGATCGCTGCCCAGGTTGAACAGCTCGTTCTGGATCCGGCGCAGCGTCGCCTCCAGCGCGCCCGCTTCGGCCGGGGCGCTCGGGTCGCAGAGGGCGGTACGCGCCAGGCCGATGCACGACGACAGCTCGTCGACCGTGCCGTACGCCTCGATGCGCAGAGCGTCCTTGTTGACCTTCTGCCCGCCGACCAGACGCGTCTGGCCACCGTCGCCGGCTTTGGTGTAGATCCGGTTGAGCCTGACCATTTCGGCTTATATACCCTGGATGGTCATGATCTTCGATCCACCGCCGAAGGTGATCCTGATCGACGCCGGTTTCACGCTGACCTTCTGCGACGGCCAGCGAATCGCGGCGCACGCGGCGCTGGCGGGCGTGGCGGCGGATCCGGAGGCGCTGGTCCGCGTCGAGGAGGCCCTGCGCGCGGCGCTGCGCGAGACCCCCGGCGTTCCGCTCTCCACGCACGACGACGGCGGTAGCGCATGGCTGCACCGGTTCTTCCGCCTCATGCTGGAGCTGACCGGCTGTGAAGCGCCCGGCGGTCTGGATCGTGCCGCCGAGATCATCTTGCGCCAGCACCTGTCGCGCAACGTCTGGTGCCGCGTGGGCGTCGGCGTGGACGCGGCGCTGACGCGCTTGCGGATGGCAGGGTTTCGCCTGGCGGTGGTTTCGAACAGCGAGGGGACCGTCGAGGCGATGCTGGAGGAGGTTGGCCTGCGCCGGCACTTCGAGACTGTGCTGGACTCAACCGTGGTCGGCCTGGTGAAACCTGATCCGCGCATCTTCAAGCTGGCCCTGGATCGGCTGGGCGCTTCGCCGTCGGAGACGGTCATGGTCGGCGACTCACCGTCGGCCGATGTCGTCGGCGCCCGTGGTGCCGGACTGCGCGCCGCGCTGCTTGACCCCTACGACTTCTACACGACGGTGGACGCGCCCCGCTTCCGCGACCTGGCCGCGTTCACCGACGCGTTGCTCGCGGCTGCGGAGAATTGAACGCGATCCGGATCTTCACAGGGAGGGGCCGAGCAGCCGAGGTCTGAAAGCTCAGATCCTCAGCTGCTCTGATGCTCCCTGTGAAATTGCGGCTAGGCCAGGCAGTCCTTGGCGGCCTTCAAGGGACGAGCCTTGAGGACGCGGCGCGCGGGTTTGGCTTTGATGGTGATTGCTTCCTTGGTGAAGGGGTTGATGCCAGGGCGTTCCTTCGTCGCTGGCTTCTTGATCACGACGAACTTGGCGAATCCAGGCAGCACGAACAGACCGGTCTTCTTCAACTCCTTGTATCCGACGTTGGCGAGCGATTCGATCACGCGGGCGACGTCCTTGCGTGCCAGCTTCTCCTTGTGAGCGTCTGCGATTGCCTGGATTATCTGGGACTTGGTCAGAACCTTCGCCATGTCGATCTCCTTTGCCCGTCTGGTCGTTTTGCGCCGTTTTTTGTGATCTTTGCCGGCCCCGTGGTTGTCTCCATACGGTGGTTGTGGCCCGGTGAGCTTCACCGCTCGTGAAAACGGTTCGCCACTTTAGGCAGAAAGCTCAGCCCTGAAAACAAAAAAAAGCACAAAAAAGCGGCAAAAATCGATGTCGGCGCGGGTAGGCGCGACCGATGGCGCGCGGCCGTTTCTCAAATGGGCGGGTGGAAAGCGGCAGCTCGTCCCCTCGATCCTGAAGGTCGTTCCACCCGAAATAGACACGTACTACGAGCCTTTTGTCGGGGGCGGCGCGGTATTTTTTGCGCTGGCGGCGAGATCCCGCGCGTTTCGGCGGGCGGTGCTGGCCGACGCGAATCACGAGCTGGTGCTGTGTTATCAGGTGTTGCGTCGCGACGTCGACGCGGTGATCCGCGAGCTGCGCCGGTATCGCTACGGCGAGGCCGAATATTACGCGGCGCGCGCGCGCGAGCCGGAGCGCCTGGCGCCGGCTGCGCGTGCGGCGCGCACGATCTACCTCAACCGAACGGGTTACAACGGGCTCTACCGCGTCAACAAGCAAGGGCGCTTCAACGTTCCGTTCGGTCGCTATGAAAAACCCGTCATCTGCGACGAGGGGCGGCTGCGCGCCGCCGCCGCGGCGCTGAAGAGGGCGAAGATCGTCTGCCTGGATTTTGAAGAGACGGTCCGCGACGCTGCGCCGAACGACTTCGTCTACTTCGATCCGCCGTATGTACCGCTGTCTCCCACATCGTCGTTCACCGCCTACGCTCAGCGACGGTTCGGTGCCGACGAACAGCGTCGTCTGGCGGCTGTGCTGCGCCGATTGGGCGAGCGCGGTGTTCCCGCCTTGCTTTCGAACTCGGCCTGCAGCAGCACGCGCGAGCTCTACGCGGGGCTTCCCGCCGCCGAGATCCTGGTGCGTCGGGCGATCAATTCGGTCGCCACCCGCCGTGGGCCCGTCGCTGAGCTGCTGGTGAAAAGCTCAGCCTTCTAGCGTCCGACGCGACTCGCCCGCATTCACAGCTCGCAGCTTGTGATGCTGGCGGCGATGCTTACTTTGTAAAATGTAAACGGGGAGTACAGCGGGTAGGGGTGGACCAAGCACGCGCTTGGCAGGAAGGTCGGGGGCGCCAGACACCTCCGACCTTCTTTTTTGTTCCGAACCTCCCGCGAAGAGCTCGGGCCGGCAGAGCCGTCCTGTTGATCTACTTCAGAACCCTGAGAGGGTTCCGAACCTCCCGCGAAGAGCTCGGGCCGGCCGAGCCGTCCCTCGCTCACGCGATCCGCGCTAGCGTGCTAGCAATACGGCATGGCGAAGGCGACGGTTGATGAGCTGCAGAAGGAGCACGAGGGGCGACTGTCGGTGTTGCTCGCCGAGCTGGCGGGGCAGGGGACAGAGTCGGATCTGGCGCTGGTGAGGGCGCTGGTTCACCGCGGCGTTCATCTGGCGGCGGAGCGGAAGGCGATCGAGTTTTGCGCGCTCTCGACCTTTCTGGCCGAGATGATCGGGCACGCGCATCAGCTGCTGCACGGCGGCGATCAGGCCGCGGCGGCGCATCGAGATGTTGTCCACTGACGTGATATCGTCCGCCACTATGTTGCCCAGGTTGGTTCTTTTCATCTTGGTCCTCGGCGCCGCGGGTCTCGGCGCCTGCAAAAAGGACAAGGGGAGCGTCATGACTCCAACGTCGCAGGAAGGTAAGGCCGCCGCCGCGGCCGGGTTGATCATCGAGGAGGTCGCCGCCGGTACCGGCGAGGTGGCCAACCGCGGAAAAACCGTCTCCGTTCACTACACCGGGCGCTTGACCGACGGGAAGCAGTTCGATAGCTCGTTGGAGCGCGGGCAGCCGATTCAGTTTCCGCTCGGGACCGGGATGGTCATCAAGGGCTGGGACCTGGGTATCGAGGGGATGAAAGTCGGCGGCAAACGCAAGCTGACCATCCCGCCGAACCTCGCCTACGGCGAGCGCGGAACTCCCGGCGGGCCGATTCCACCGAACGCCACGCTGGTCTTCGACGTCGAGCTGACGGCCGTCAAGTAGGGCGCACTTCCGGACTGGTAAAGCGCCGACATTGCAGTAAACTCCGCCGCTTCATACGGTCTGGGCGGCAGCTCGCCCAGGCCCTGTCCCGGCAAGCATCTTCCAGAAGGAAAAGTCATGGCGGTCATCGACAAGGTTCGCAACATCGGTATCTCGGCGCACATCGACTCGGGAAAGACCACGCTGTCCGAGCGCATCCTCTACTACACCGGCAAGATTCATAAGATCGAGGAGGTGCGCGGCAAGTCGGGCGTGGGCGCCAAGATGGACTCGATGGACCTGGAGCGTGAAAAGGGCATCACCATCCAGTCGGCGGCAACCTACTGCGAGTGGAACAACTTCATCATCAACCTGATCGACACCCCCGGGCACGTGGACTTCACCATCGAGGTCGAGCGCGCGCTGCGCGTCCTCGACGGCGCCGTGCTGGTGCTGTGCGGCGTGGCCGGCGTGCAGTCACAGTCGTACACCGTCGACCGTCAGATGCGCCGGTACAACGTCCCGCGCATCGCCTTCGTCAACAAGCTGGACCGCGCCGGGGCGAACCCGCGCCGCGTGACCGACCAGCTGCGCGAGAAGCTGCGCCACCATACGCTGACGCTGCAGCTGCCCATCGGCGCCGAGGAGAACTTCGAAGGGATCATCGATCTCGTCAAGATGAGGGCCTCCTACTTCGACGGCGACAACGGCGAGGACGTCCGCGAAGAAGCGATACCCGCCGAGCTGTTGGAGGAGGCGAAGACCGCGCGCCAGGATCTCGTCGCCGCGCTGGCCGATCACGACGAGATCATCGGCGACAAGTTCCTGGCCGAGCAGGAGTGCACGGCCGAAGATCTGATCCCCGCCATCCGGCGCACGACCATCGCGCTCAAGACCACGCCGGTGTTCATCGGTTCGGCGTACAAGAACAAGGGCGTGCAGCTGATGCTCGACGGCGTCACCATGTACCTGCCCAATCCCAGCGAGGTCACCAACATCGCCCTCGACCAGGACAACAAGGAAGAGAAGGTCATCCTGCTGTCGGAGCCGAAGAAGCCGTTCGTGGGCCTGGCCTTCAAGCTGGAGGACGGGCGCTACGGGCAGTTGACCTATATGCGCATCTACCAGGGCTCGGTGGCCAAGGGTGACTTCATCGTCAACTGTTCGGTCAACCAGAAGAAGGTGAAGGTCCCGCGTCTGGTCCGCATGCACTCGAACGAGATGAACGACGTCGAGACCGCCACCGCCGGCGACATCGTCGCGCTGTTCGGCGTGGAGTGCTCGTCCGGCGACACCTTCACCGACGGCAAGGTGAACTACACCATGACGTCGATGCACGTGCCGGACGCGGTCATCTCGCTGGCGGTCGCGCCCAAGGACAAGGGAGCGGTGACCAGCTTCTCCAAGGCGCTGAACCGGTTCACCAAGGAGGACCCGACCTTCCGCGTGCACCGCGACGAGGAGTCGGCGCAGACCATTATCAGGGGCATGGGCGAGCTGCACCTCGAAATCTACATCGAGCGCATGAAGCGCGAGTACGCTTGCGAGGTGATCTCGGGCAAGCCACAGGTCGCCTACCGCGAGGCGATCTTGCAGCGCGCCGAGTTCAGCTACACGCACAAGAAGCAGACCGGCGGCTCGGGGCAATACGGCAAGGTGGCGGGTTACATCGAGCCATTGCCCGCGGAGCACCCCAGCGGTTACGAGTTTCTCGACGACATCACCGGCGGCTCCATCCCGCGCGAGTTCATTCCGGCCTGTGACAAGGGCTTCCGTGAGGCCATGAAGAAGGGTCCGCTCATCGGGTTTCCGATCGTCGGGGTCAGGTGCTGCATCAACGACGGCGCGTCACACCCCGTCGATTCATCCGAGATCGCGTTCCGAACGGCGGCCCTGATGGGCTTTCGTGAGGCGTACGCGGCGGCCAAGCCGACCATCCTCGAGCCGATCATGCGCGTCGAGGTGCAGTTCCCGGAGGAGTTCCAGGGCACCGTCATGGGTCAGTTGAACCAGCGCCGCGGGACCATCATCTCCTCCGAAAAACAGGAGGGGTTCGTGCAGGCGATGGCCGAGGTGCCGCTGAACGACATGTTCGGCTACTCGACGGATCTGCGGTCGGCCACCCAGGGCAAGGGCGAGTTCACCATGGAGTTCCAGAAGTACGCCGAGGTGCCCAAGCAGCAGCGCGAGGTCATGATGGCCGAGTTCCGCACCAAGAAGGAGAAGGAGGCGGCCGCCCGTTGAGCCTTCGCGGCGGCCCTCGCGACGGCGGACGGACGCGCCAGGCGGTCGCGCGCGCGGACGGCGGAGTTCCGCCGCGCGCGCTGCGACAGCTCCTGGCCGAGCTGGGCGCCGCCAAGCGTCGCCTGTTCGAGGAGACCGAGGTGTTGCGCGACATCGAGACGCGTGTTCGCGGCTGGGATCTCTCGGAATCGTTCCAGGCGCGCCGTGGTCAGGCGTTGCGGATCGCGGCCGCGGTTCGTTTTGGCCACGCGCTGGACGATCTCCACGGTCTCCTGGTGCGCATGTCCGATTCGCGCCTGGCGCCCGCGTTCTCGGCGCGCCCCGCGTCCTCTTCGCGCCGCCGCCTGGTGGCCGAGATCCGCAGCGAGCTTCGCTACCTTCAACGCGCCTTCGACGGAGGCAACCTCCTCCTCGCCACCGCCCTCGAGAGCTTCTCCGCGCCCTGATCGATCGCGTTAGGGAGGGACGGCAAAGCCTGCCCGAGCTCTTCGCGGGGGGGCGCGGGACCCTTTCAGGGTCCCGATCTAACTGATTGGCGGGGGCGTCTTCGTGGTCGCGTCCAGGTACCAGCGCGAGATGTCGGCCTCGTCGAGCAGGCCAATCATCTGGCCGGCTTCATCGACCACCGGGATCTCGCGCAGCTTGTGCTGCAGCAGCGCCAGGGCCGCGGTGCGTAGATCGTCCTCGGCGCGCACCGCGATCCGCGGGCCTTCCGTACTGACGACACCGATGGCCGATACGCCGCGCATGACCTGAACCACGCGCGCCGACCGCAGCAGGTCGGGCGTCGCGGGACCCTGGCTGTGCACGGGGGATTCGCGCTGGGTGGGGACCTGGGCGTGATAGAGCGTCTTCCTGCGCAAGGCGATGAAGGCGATCCCTTCGGCCAGCATCAGCGGCACCAAGAGGTCGTAGCTGCCCGCCAGCTCGCACACCAGCACCAGCGAGCTCAAGGGCGTGTGGGCGATCCCGCCGTAAAACGTCCCCATGGCGACCAGCGCGAAGGCGCCCGGATCGATGCGCGGATCACCCAGCGACAGCTGCGCAGCCCGTCCAAAGGCGCCGCCGAACAGCCCGCCGATGACCAGCGACGGCGCGAAGTCACCGGCGCTGCCGCCGCTGCCGATGGTCAACGACGACGCGATGATCTTGGCCAGGCACAGCCCCATCAGGAGGCCCGCGCCGGTCCAGCCGTCGGGTAGCCAGCTGTTTCCACTGATGGCCATCTGGACGGCGCCGTAACCGCCGCCCAGGAGCCCCAGCCCCTGGCCGGTCTGTTCGATGCGCCATCCGATCAACATGATCAGCGGCACGCAGAACATGCCCATCGCCAGCCCGCCCAGTCCCGGCTTGCCCCAGTCGGGCAACGGCAGCCGCGCCGATGCCGCCTGCACGGCCCGCAGCGACGTCAGAAACACATTGGCCAGCAGCGACACCAGCACCGCCAGCACCGCGTACAGCCACAGGTGCTTGATGATGAACGGGAAGCGGTTCGGCTGCGCGAACAGCGTCGACTCGCCGAAGATCGAGATGACGACCGAGTAGGCCGTAACGCTGGCCAGGACCGCCGGGATGAGGGCGTCCGACTCGAAGTCGTCGCGGTACAAAACCTCGACCGCCAGCAGCGCAGCGCCGAGAGGCGTCCGGAAGACCGCGGCGATGCCGGCCGCCACGCCGGCGACCATCAGGATGCGGCGCTCGCGCGGGCTGACCCGCAGGAACCCACCGACCAGCGAGCCCAGCGCGCCCCCGATCTGCATCGTGGGCCCCTCTCTGCCGCCCGATCCCCCCGTCCCCAGCGTGAACAGCGAGGCCAGCGCCTTGACCCAGGCCACGCGTTTGCGAACCAGGCCGTTGCGCTGGTGAAAGGCGGTGATCATGGCGTCGCCGCCGCCGCCGCGGGTCTCCGGCGCCAGCTGCGAGATGAGACCGCTGCCGAGCGCGCCCGCCGCCGGCAGCAGCACCAGCAACCAGGGACGGAACGGATGCGGCCCAGTCGGCGACAGGAAGGTCTCGCCGTGTGCCCGCAGCGGCCGGTAACCCCCGAGCACCTCCAGCAGCAGCTGCTGCACCCATTCCAGCGCCGCGAAGAACGCCGCCCCCATCAGGCCCGCCGCGACCCCGACCAACGCCGCGTGCAGCAGCGTCCGGCCGATAATCCGCAGGTCGACCGGCGCGGCCTCCTTGAGGATATTGGTGAGGAATTCGCGGTTGACGACCCTCCGCATCAGTGGCCGCCACATTATGGCCCCAAGCCTTAGAAAACGGTCCTTTTCTGGTGTAGCCTCCCGCCGCAACACGACCATGGGCGCGGCTGCTTTCTACGATCTCGACGGAACCCTGGTGCGCACCAACCTGGTCCATGCGTTCGCCTACAACGCCCGCAACCAGCAGGGCCTTATTCGCAGCGTGATCAAGACCGTGACGACGCTGGCGTCGGTCCCCATGTTCATCGCGGCCGACATGTATAACCGCAGGCTTTTCAACAGTATTTTCTTCGTGCGCTACCGCGGGGAATCCGAGGACCGGCTGCGCTACCTGGCCGACGAGCTGTTCGAAAACGCGATTCGCCCATCGATCTACCCGGGCGCGTACGAGCTCATCGAAAAGTCGCGCGAGCTGGGGCTGCGCCAGGTCCTGGTCACCGGCGCGCTGGATCTGACGGTGCGTCCGCTCGCCAAGCACCTCAAAATCGACGACTATGTCACCAACCGTCTGGAGTTCGTCGACGGCTACGCCACCGGGCGGTTGCTACCGCCCGTGATGGCCGCCGCGACCAAGGCCAGCTGGATACGTATCTACGCGGAGAAAGAGCGATTGAATCTGTCCGACTGTTACAGCTATTCCGACAGCATGAGTGACCTGCCCATGCTGTCCGTGGTGGGTCATCCGACGGCGGTCAACCCTGACCTGCGCCTGCGCAACACCGCCCTTCAACACGACTGGCCCATCCTGGACCTGCGGTGAACCAGCGATGAGAGAACGCCAGCCCAAGATTGTCCGCGGCCCGGTGCCCCGCAACAAGGAAGATGACCAGGTCGTCTACATCGACAACGACTCCGCCCCGCGCATCCTGTTCTCGGGCGAGGACCTCCTGCTGGAGGACCTGCCGATCGGGACGCGGGTGGTCTATCCCAAGCCGCCCATCGAAGGGCTGACCAACCCCGGGGCCGCGATCCGCTACGCCTTGAACCATCCGCTGGGGACGGACCCGCTCTACGCGCAGCTCATGCCCGGGATGAGGGTCACCATCGCCGTCGACGACATCAGCTTGCCGCTGCCGCCGATGGTCACGCCCGACGTGCGCCAGACCATCATCGAGATCCTGCTGGAGCTGTTCGACGCCAACGGGGTCGACGACGTTCACATCATCATCGCCAACTCGCTGCACCGGAAGATGACCGCCGACGAGATGAAGCGGATGGTGGGCAAGAAGATCTTCGACGCCTTCTATCCTGACCGCTACTACAACCACGACGCCGAAGATCCCGACGGCATGGTCCACCTGGGCAAGACCGACCATCAGGAGACCGTGAACATCAACCGGCGCGCGGTCGAGAGCGATCTCGTCATTTACGTCAACATCAACCTGGTTCCCATGGACGGCGGCCACAAGTCGGTGACCGTCGGCCTGTGCGACTACGACAGCCTGCGCCCGCACCACGAGCCGGAGACCATCCGCGCGTCCGACAGCTACATGGACCCCAAGCGGTCGATGCTGAACACCAAGGTCGAACGGCAGGGCGCGCTGGTCGACAAGCACATGAACGTGTTTCACATCGAGACCGCGCTGAACAACCGCATGTTCGCCGGCGCCACCGCGTTCCTGTCGAAGAACGAGGACGAGTTCACCGAGATCGACCGCCTGAAGTTCGAGGGCCTTCGCTGGACGCTGTCCAAGATGCCGGCCGCCGCCAAGCGGAAGATGTTTCATTCCATCCCGGCCCAGTACCAGCTCATCGCCTGCTACGCCGGCAAGACCGAGCCGGTGCACGAAAAGATTCTTGTCCGCTGCTTCGAACAGTACGCGGTCAACGTCCGCGGCCAGGCCGACATCCTGATCTGCGGCGTCCCGTTCATCTCCCCCTACAACGTGAACTCGATCCTGAACCCGCTGCTGGTGCAGGTGATGGCCTGCGGGTACTTCTTCAACTTCCACCGCGGGAAGCCGCTCGTGAAGAAGGGCGGGACGCTCATCATCACCCA
>DASRQT010000106.1:0-17980 GCA_035696485.1 Polyangia bacterium
CGGTCGTGTCGTCCACGGCGATGAAATACGGCTCGTCCTGACCGTCCGCGACGACGGTGGCCGCGCCGCCGCGCGCCGGCGCCCGCATCACGGTACCGTCGGTGACGGCGGTCCAGTAGACGTATTGCTCGTCGGCCGCGACGCCGGATGGGGTGCCCTGACCGGATGCCACCACCACCGGGGCGCCCCCGTCACGGCTGGCGTGCCAGACCTGTCCCGCTTGATCGGTCCAGTAAAGCTGGCCGTTGGCGGAGGCCAGATCGCCCGGCTGTCTACCGCCATCAGCCAGCCGCACCGGCGCGGTCGCGAAGGCTCGGCCGCCCGGCTCTCTCATCAGCTTGCTGACCGTACCGTCGCCGAGGTCGGTCCAGTAGATCGCCTGGTCGTCAACGACGATGCCGTTGGGCCGCGACAGCCCCGACAGCAACGTCACTGATTTGCTGTTGGGGCGAAGCGACACCATGCCGATCGAGCCGCTTTCGCCTTGTCCGCCGTCGGGCGGTCCGCCGTCGGGTGGTCCGCCATCCGGTTCACTGGCATCCGGTTCGCCGCCGTCAGGTTCGTTGGGGCGCCGTCGCCCGGCGGTCCAGTAGAGGTTGGCTCCGTCGGTGACCAGGTGTAGCGGGCTGTCCAACCCGGAGGCCACCGTGACCGGCTGGCCGCCGCTGCGGGCGACCTTCATCACTTTCCCCGCCGTTGGTTCGGTCCAGTAAACCGTGGTCTCGTCGACGGCGATCCCGAACGCGGGCACGTTGCCGACCGCCACCGTCCGGGGCGCTCCGCCCGCGCGCGACGCCGTCGACACGATGACGCCCGGGATCTCATTCGTCCAGAACACGCTGTCGCCGTTGACGACGATCCTGGCCGGGCTTTTCTGGCCGCAGGCGACGGTGACCGACATCCCCGCCATCGTCCCGCCGACGGCACAAGGGGCAGGGCCCAGCCTGTCCATGGTCGCCGCGTCGGTCGCCGGTGTGGCCGGTCGGGCTTGACACCCGAGCCCCACCAGCAGCGCCAGGGTCGTGGCAGTCGTTGCGGCAAGCGCTGCGTTCACCTGGTACCCAGTACGCAAGGCTGCGATATTGCCGTGTCGAGCGCAACTGTCGGTGGTCGGCCTGCCCACAAGGGACGCTTTTTATGATTATGTTGAAGAAGCCGTGGTGTCCTACGATGATCGGGTCGATGAGATGATTGACGAGGCGGTGGAGGAGTCTTTTCCCGCCAGCGATCCCCCCAGCTGGACGCTGGGTCATGGCGATCTTCCGCCTCCGCTATCCATCCCGGGGTCTGAGCCGATTTCGCCACGGGAAAAGACGGTATAGCGCGTTCACCGACGGGCGCACACTGCGTCAACGCAGCCGCCGGGCCGCACCAGCTGTTATTGATGAGGTAGACTGCGTCCGAAGGGGCGCGCCCGGGCGCCGGAGAGAATTGAGTGGAAAAGCAGCGCCTCGGTTCTATCTTCATTGCCTGCACGGCGATCGCGGCGTGCACCGGCGCCGAGGCGTTTCACCAGAAGATGGGCGACGGCAGCGGCCTGCCGATATCGAGCGGCGACGGGACCGGCACCGGCGGTGCCTCCATTGATGAGGACGCCGGCACCGGCGGCGCGTCCGGTGGCGCGGGTATCGACAACAATGACAGCGGCGCCTCGGGTGGGGAACAGCCACCCAGCGAAACCTTCGACGCCAACGTCGGCTTGGACCGGCCGGTGGTACGCGACGCGCAGCTTCCCGAGACGATCATGAAGGTCACGACGTACACGAACTACTGCGCCCGCGTGCACTGGACGGCGACCGCCTCAAATACCAACCCCCCCGAGCCGGCGTCCAACGCCATCGATGGCCGGCCCAGCACGCGCTGGGCGACCGGCAGGCCGCAACAGGGTAATGAATACCTGCAAATCGATTTTGGCGGGCCCGTCAAGTTCAACCAGGTCGTGCTCGACAACCGCTCCGGCACCGCCGGCGACTACCCGCGCGGGTACCGCATCTCGGTCTCGAACGACGGCATCACTTTCACGTCCGCGGTGGGGCCGGTCCCGGTCCCCCAGGGTCCCGGCTCCGTCCTGACCATCGCGCTGCCGTGGGCGGAGGGGCGTTTTGCCCGCATCGGCCAGACCGGGTCCGACGGGGTCTCGTGGTGGGCCGTCAACGAGCTTCGTTTCAACTGCCAACTTGTGCCCCTGCCTCCGCCGGACGCGATCGACCCGTACGATGCGGCCAACTGGAAGGCGGTCGCTTCCGCCAACGTTGGCGGCTCGGGCCCCGGCAACGCCTTTGACAACGACCCGTTGTCGAAATGGACGACCGGCGCGCAGCAGCGTGGGTCTGAATCATTCGACCTCGATCTCGGCGCCGTCACCGGTATCGGCCTGGTCATCATCGAATCGCCGCCGACGGAGGCACCCGCTCGGTACACCCTGGAGCTGTCGACGGACAAGATCGTGTACACCGCCGTCGCCAACGGCAACGGCAGCGCCGGTATGCGGATTCAGCTGGTTGCGTGGAACGCGCGCTACCTTCGTATCAAGCAGGTCGGCACCAGCATGAACTGGTGGTCGATCTCCGAGATAACGATAAAACCCTAGCGCAAGCGCGCAAACCCTAGCGCCCGCGAAAGAGACGCGCGACCGCCTCACGAAGGCCGTCCAGCTCGGGCTTGAAGAAGACGGGCGCGTCCATGCTCACGCCGATCATGGCGTTGTTTGATGACGTCACGCCGAAGCGGGCAATTTCCCGATCCGCTTCGCTGCGGCCGATGGCGCGCAGGAACTTCTCGCCGGTCCGGCTTGCCATGTCCAGATCGCCGATCACCAGCCCCGGCCTTTCGTGCCGCAAGATCGTCGCGGCCTCCGACTCGCTGACCGCGCAGCGGACGCCGTAACCCTCCTCGATGGCGATCTCCATCAGGAAGTCCCGGACCTCGGGATCGTCACTGACGACCAGAACCGCGGCGGGCGTACCAGTGGTGGCCGGCAGAGCCACGTCGGGGGTCGGTGGTGACCGCAACAGCACGTATTGATGATAGAGGTGCATTGTTTCCACAGGTTTTCGGTCGAGACGCGATTGGGTTAAATCTCAAGGGTCTGCCTTCCTTGACCGAGTCTCCCCAATCGTGGATTCGGGGGCGGTCGAGGTTACCGAAAGTCTACGTGCGCGAAATCTCCGCGCAACACGCCGCGGCCTATGGTACCGGGTTGGATCTAAGGCTGCCGGATGCCCATCGCCGTTTCGCTGCATCATAGGACGACGTACCAGTACGACCGTCCGGTCCAGTTGGGTCCGCACATCGTGCGCCTTCGTCCGGCACCCCACTGCCGGACGCCGATCCGCGCCTATTCGCTGAAGGTTGATCCCGAACGTCAGTTCCTGAACTGGCAACAGGACCCCTTCGGCAACTATCAAGCGCGCCTGGTGTTTCCCACGGAGGCGGAGGCGTTGACCATCGACGTCGACCTCATCGCCGAGCTGACGGTCATCAACCCGTTCGACTTCTTCATCGAGGAGCAGGCCGAACACTACCCCTTCGTCTATGACGCCCGGCAGTCGGTCGAGCTCTTGCCGTACCTGCAGACTGGCGCCGGGGGCCCGCGGCTGGATGCCCTGCGCGCCGCCGTCAAGAAAGAGCTGTGCCGGCCTGGCCGCCGCACCATCGACGTCCTGGTCGACATCAACCAGTACGTGCAGCGCCTGCTTCGCTACGACGTGCGCATGGAGCCGGGCGTCTTCCTTCCCGAGGAGACGTTGCAGCGCGGGCACGGGTCGTGCCGCGATTTTGCCTGGCTGCTGGTGCAGCTGATGCGCGGTCTGGGATTCGCGGCGCGGTTCGTGTCGGGCTATTCGATTCAGCTGAAGGCGGACGTGGCGCCGCTGGAGGGTCCCGCGGGCGTCACCCAGGACGTCACCGACCTGCACGCCTGGGCGGAGGTCTTCCTGCCGGGCGCCGGGTGGATCGGGTTCGATCCCACCAGCGGCCTCATGTGCGGCGAGGGGCACATCCCGCTGGCCTGCACGGCGGATCCGGACAGCGCGGCCCCGGTGACGGGCGGATACACCTGGACCAGGACCGGCGCTGCGGACGACCGCGTTCGGGAGTCGTTCTCGTTCGTCATGCACGCGGCGCGTCTGGACGAGCAGCCGCGCGTGACCAAGCCCTACACCGAGGAGCAGTGGACGGCCATCAATGCGGTCGGCCAGCAGATCGATCGCCAGCTGCGGGCTGACGACGTCCGGCTGTCGATGGGCGGCGAGCCGACGTTTGTCTCGATCGATGATCCGGAGGGGGCGGAGTGGAACACGGCGGCCCTCGGCGCCGAGAAAAAACGGCTGTCGGAAGATCTGCTGGCGCGCCTCAGGAAGCGGTTCGCGCCCGGGGGGTTGCTGCACTTCGGGCAAGGCAAGTGGTATCCCGGCGAGCCGCTGCCGCGATGGGCGATGACCTGTTACTTCCGGAAGGACGGCGTCCCCCTGGGTCGCAAGCTGGACGAGGCCGGGCAGCCGCCGGCGCGGCCCAGCAACGCCGATGACGCGCGGGCACTGGTGGACGCGCTGGCCGAGACGCTGGGGGTTGACGGCCGCTGCGCGATGCCGGCTTACGAGGACAGGTTTTACTACCTCTGGAAGGAACACCGCCTGCCGGTGAACGTCGATGTCTCCGACGCGCGGCTCGGCGACGCCCAGGAGCGAGAACGGCTGGCGCGCGTGTTCGGACAGGGGCTGGGCGCGGTGGTGGGCTACGTGTTGCCGCTTGCTCACGGGTCGGGGCCCGGGACCGCGGAGCGCTGGCGCACGGGACGGTGGCCGTTGCGGGACGGGCGCCTGCAGTTGATTCCGGGCGATTCGCCGCTCGGTTATCGGCTGCCGCTGGATTCGCTGCCGTGGGTGGCGCCGGAGGACCGCGTCGTCGTTCACGAGCCGGATCTGTTTGCGCCGCGCGGACCCCTGCTGGTCAAACCAATCGGCGACAAGACACTGGTGCTGGTTCCTGTGCCGGCGCCGGCGCCGGCGAAATCGGGCGCGGGCGTCGCTGGCGCGGCAGGTTCGGGCATTGGCCATTCGGCGGTGGGGTTGGTGGTGACGGCCCTGTGCGTGGAGCCCCGCGACGGGCTGCTGCACATTTTTCTGCCGCCGCTGCAGACGCTGGAGGCGTTCATCGAGCTCGGCGCGGTCATCGAACAGGCGGCCGCCGGCCTCAAGATTTCGGTGCGCCTGGAAGGGTACCCGCCGCCTCGGGATGTCCGCCTTGGTAGTTTCGCGGTGACGCCCGATCCCGGTGTCATCGAGGTGAACATCCACCCCTCGCTGTCGTGGGACGAGCTTGTGGCCAACACCACGACGCTGTACGAGGAGGCGCGCCTGACCCGCCTCGGGACCGAGAAGTTCATGCTCGATGGGCGCCACACCGGAACCGGCGGCGGCAACCACGTCGTGCTGGGAGGACCGACGCCGGCGGACAGTCCGCTCTTGCGCCGGCCCGATTTGTTGCGCAGCTTCGTCGCTTATTTCCTCAATCACCCGTCGCTGTCGTATCTGTTTTCGGGCATCTTCGTCGGGCCCACCAGCCAGGCGCCGCGTCTGGACGAGGCCAGGCAGGACGCGGTCGATGAGATCGAGATCGCCTTCGCGCAGATTGACCGCCACCCGCCCGGCAGCCCGGCGCCGTCGTGGCTGGTCGACCGGGTATTTCGCCACCTGCTGGTCGACGTCACCGGCAACACCCACCGCGCCGAGCTGTGCATCGACAAGTTGTTCAGCCCAGACAGCGCGACCGGGCGTCTGGGTTTGCTGGAGCTGCGGGCGTTCGAGATGCCTCCCCACGCGCGGATGAGCCTGGCGCAGCAGCTGCTGCTGCGCGGGCTGGTCGCGATGTTCTGGCGCGCGCCCTATCGGCGGCCGCCGGTGCGCTGGGCCACGGCCCTGCACGACCGGTTCATGTTGCCGCACTTCCTGTGGCAGGACCTGGGCGAGATCATCGATGACCTGAAGCAGGCGGGATTTCCCTGTTCGCGCGACTGGTTCATCCCGCACCTGGAGTTTCGGTTTCCGGTGTCAGGCAGCATCGCGGCCCATGGCCTGGCGCTGGAGGTGCGGCAGGCGATCGAGCCCTGGCCGGTGCTGGGTGAAGAGGGCGCCGTGGGCGGCACGGTCCGTTACGTCGATTCGTCGCTCGAGCGCGTGCAGGTGAAGGTCAGGGGGTTGACCGACGACCGCTTCCTGGTGACGTGCAACGGCCGGCGCGTCCCGCTGTTTCCGACCGGCGTCAACGGCGAGTGGGTGGCGGGGGTACGGTTTCGCGCCTGGCAGCCGCCGAACGCGTTGCATCCGCGCATCGGGGTGCACGCGCCGCTGACGTTCGACATCGTCGACACCTGGAGCCAGCGATCGATCGGCGGGTGCACGTATCACGTGTCGCATCCCGGCGGCCTCGCGTTCGACAAGCTGCCGCGCAATGCGCTGGAGGCGGAGAGCCGCCGCATGGCGCGGTTCTTCAAGATCGGCCACACGCCGGGACAGTGGGACGCGACGGCGACCGACGACCCGTCGGTCGCGCCCGGGTTTCCGCTGACGCTGGACCTGCGCCGCTGACCCGGCGTCGTCCGGTTACAGGTAGAGGCGGCCGTTCGGGAAGTCGAACGTCAGCCAGCCGCTCGGTTCGAACAGGTTGAGCGCGATGAACCCGACGGCGTCCGGGCTGGCGAAGTAACCGACCGGCGGCTGGATGACGACGCTGGGCCGGTCGAAGTGCAGCGGGCCGACGTCGAGGCTGCGGATCTGCGCGATCTCCAGCGTGACCTTGCCGCCGATGGCGTTGGCGGTCAGGGTCTGGCTCACGGCGTATTCCGGGTTGCGATCGCGCAGCGCCTGCCACATGGCGGCGGTGATGTTCAGGTACGGCTGATTGATGGTCATGGTGGCGCTGCCGGTGTCAAATCGTAGGTCGACGTTCATCCACCCGTCCAGCGTGCCCTTGACGCGTACGATGGTGTTATCGTCCAGCCAGAAGGGGACGAAGTGGTTGGGATCGACGCCGGCGGGGGTGAAGCCGGTGGGACGGCCTATCTCAAGAAGCGGCGGATGGAACTGCATCTGGACGACGAAGCTCTGGAGATAGTCGTTGCCCAGCAATCCGGCTTCACGCGTGTTCGGGATCGGCACGACAAACGCGCTGAGGTCGTGCGTGGTCGGCGTCAGCCCGTACCAGGCCAGATCGTCGACGCCGCGGCCACGGCGCAAGGGTTCGGTCTTGGCGATGCGCACCTGGTCGACCATCATGGTGCCGGCGGTGCCCGCCAGCTCGGTGTGGGCGATGCGAGGCAAATGCAGCTCCGCCGACAGGCCGGCGTCGACGGCGCTGATGCCGGCCCCGGTGTCGAAGATGAAATAGTGCGGGGCCGAACCGTTGAGGCTCAGCGGGACGAAGAACTGTCCGCGCTCGTAGACGCAATCGACGATGGGCATGGAATGGTTCCGATGGTGGGGCCTCGGGGGCCGCTCGACAAGGCCCCAAGGTTAGACGTCAAACTTCATCGTCGAGAAATCCCAGGTCGGTCTTGTGCGGGCGGATGTCCCAGATCTCCTTCGCGTACTGGCTGATGGTGTGGTCGCTGGAGAAGCGGCTTGACCCGGCGATATTGAGCAGGGCGCGCCGCGACCAGTCGCGCGGATCGCGGTACGCGGCCGCGGCGGCGGCCTCGGTCGCGAAATAGCCATCGAAGTCAGCGCAGACCATGAACGGATCGTGATGGGTCAGGTTGTCGACGATGGGCTTGAAGCGGTCACGTTCGCCCAGGCTGAAGAACCCCGACCCGATCAGTTCCAGCACCTCGCGCAGCGCCGGACTGCGTTCGATGAAGACGCGGGGGTCGTAACCCGCGGCCCACAGCGCCGCGACCTCGGGGGTGGTGAGACCGAACAGGAAGAAGTTCTCGGGGCCGACCGCGTCGCGAATCTCGACGTTGGCGCCGTCCAGCGTCCCGATGGTCAAGGCGCCGTTTAGCGCGAACTTCATGTTGCTGGTGCCCGAGGCTTCCTTGCCGGCGGTGGAGATCTGCACCGACAGGTCGGCGGCCGGAACGATGGCCTGCGCCAGCGATACGCCGTAGTTCGGGACGAAGGCCATCGCCAGGCGCCCGCGCACGGCGGGATCGGCGTTGATGACGGAGGCGACGTCGTTGAGCAGCTTGATGTGCAGCTTGGCCATCGCGTAGCCGGGGGCCGCCTTGCCGGCGAAGAGATAGGCGCGGGGGGTAGAGTCGATCAGCGGATCGCGCTTTAGCGCCATGTAGTGCGCGATGATCTGCAGACAGGCCATCAACTGACGTTTGTATTCGTGGATGCGCTTGACCTGGACGACGAACATGGCGTTGGCGGGAAGCGCAACGCCGGTTCGGTGCTGCACCAGCGGGATCAGGGCGCGCTTGTTCTCCTGCTTGACGCGACCCAGGGCGTCCAGGAAGTCGACGTCGTCCGCCAGCGCGGTCAACTTGCGCAGCTGCGTGAGGTCGCGATCGATCCAGGTGGTGCCGATGCGCCCCGAGATGAGGCGCGTCAGACGCGGGTTCGCGTGCAGCACCCACCGGCGCGGCGTGACGCCGTTGGTCTTGTTGTTGAAGCGTTCGGGCCACAGCTGGTGAAAGTCGGACAGCAGGTGCGCCTTCAGGAGATCGGTGTGCAGCTGCGCCACGCCGTTGATGCTGTGGGCGGCGACGGTGGCCAGGTGGGCCATACGGATATGCTGCTGGCCGCCGTGGGGGCCGGGCTCTTCGATGATCGACATCCGCCGCATGCGATCGACGTCGCCCGGCCAGCGTGTCTGCACCTGGCGCAGGAATCTTTGGTTGATCTCGAAGATGATCATCAGGTGGCGCGGCAGGAGGCGCCCGAACACCCCAACCGGCCAGCGCTCCAGCGCCTCGGGCAAGAGCGTGTGGTTGGTGTAGCCGATGGTCTTCTCGGTGATGGCCCAGGCTCTGTCCCAGTCCAGGTGTTCCTCGTCGACCAGCACCCGCATCAGCTCCGCGACCGCGATGGCCGGGTGGGTGTCGTTCAGCTGAATCGCAGCCTTGTCGGGCAGGAGCTCGAAGATGGCGTGGCGGCGCTTGAAGCGGCGGATGATGTCGGCGATGGAACAGGCGACGAAGAAGTACTGCTGTTTGAGGCGCAGCTCTTTGCCTTCGTCACTCTGATCGTTCGGGTACAGCACCTTGGAGATGTTCTCGGTGTCGATCTTCTCCTCGACGGCGCGCCGGTAGTCCCCTTCGTTGAAGAACTTCAGGTCGAAGTCGCGCGTCGCGCGCGCCGCCCACAGCCGCAGCGTGTTCACGGTGTCGGTCAGGTGCCCGACGATGAACGAATCGTAGGGCAACCCGATGACGGTGCGCGCGTCGACCCAGTCGACCTCCAGCCGCCCATTCGCGCCGTGGCGCTGCTCGACGCGCCCGTACAGCTTCACAGTCTGGGCATCCTCGTGGCGCGGCAACTCCCAGGGGTTTCCCAGCCGCAGCCAGTTATCGTGGCGTTCGACTTGCTGTCCGTCGTCGATGGCCTGCTCGAACATGCCAAAGTCGTAGCGGATCCCGTACCCCACGGCCGGCAGCTCCAGCGTCGCCATCGAGTCCATGAAGCAGGCCGCCAGCCGGCCCAGACCCCCGTTGCCAAGCCCGGGGTCGCCCTCGCGTTCCAAAACCTCGCCGAGGTCGTATCCCCACTCGGCGGTGAGGGCCTCGGCCGCTTCGTAGAGACCCAGGTTCATCAGGCAGAGACCGAGGCTGCGGCCGGTCAGAAACTCCGACGACAGGTAATAGGCGCGTTTGACGTCGTGCTCGAAATGGGTGCGCTGCGTCGCCAGCCAGCGGTGCACCAGGCGATCGCGCACGGTGTGGGCGAGGGCGCTGTAGAGATCAAAGGCGCCGGCGTCGCGAACCTGCTTGGCGCAGGTGTGAATCAGGTGCTCCAGCACGGCAGGCCTCAGATCCGCCGGCAGCAAGCTGGCGCGCCGACCGTGCGCCGGGGCATCGACCGGGGCGGGGGCCGACAGAGTGACGCTCATATCTCTACTATGCCGCCCCGTTTGTAGCCGGATCGTTTCCGGTTGGCGCAGCCTCTGTAACTCGCGAACGGTGACCCGGAGGCCCCGGGCAACGGGTTAGACTCGCGCGCCTGGCGATGAGCGGAAAACCGGCGGCGAAGACCGAGAAGGATCTGGCGTTGCGCGAGGACATCCGGTTCCTCGGGCGATTGCTCGGCGACACCATTCGCGAGCAGGCCGGTGACCGGGTCTTCGAGCTGGTCGAGAAGATCCGGCGCAACGCCGTCCACTATCGGCGCGCGCACGATCCGCCGAGCCTGCGCGAGCTGGACAGGACCATCGCGTCGCTGGACGAACACGAGGCCACGCACGTGGTGCGCGCGTTCAGCTATTTCCACCACCTGGCGAACATCGCCGAGGACCTGAACCAGAACCGCGCGTCGTCGCGTTCGCCGCGCCGGCGTGGTGCCGGCGGCGGGGTACGGACCGCGCCCGTGGAGGGGAGCATCGCCTTTGCCCTGCAGCGGCTGCGCGCGGCGCACCTTTCGAACCGCCGGATCATCTCGTTCTTCGAACGGGCGCGCGTCGAGCCGGTCCTGACCGCCCACCCCACCGAGGTGCAGCGCAAGAGCATCCTCAACCGACACCGATCAATCAGCGCTTTGCTGGCGGAGCGCGAAGGGGTGGGGATCCCGGCGGAACGGCTGGCCGCCATCGACAAGGAGCTGCGCCGGCAGATCCTGATCCTGTGGAAGACCAGCGAGGTCCGGACCGTGAAGCCGACGGTCGCCGACGAGATCGACAACGGCCTCACGTACTATCGCAGCACCTTCCTGGAGGTCATCCCGCGTCTTTACTGCGAGCTGGAGGATCAGCTGTCGGCCGGGGTTCACCTGGCGCCATTTTTCCGCGTCGCTTCCTGGATCGGCGGCGACCGCGACGGCAACCCGCATGTGGACCACGCCGTGACCGAACACGCGGTCGAACGCCAGAGTGGGCTCATCCTCGAGCACTACCTGACGGAGCTCCGCGCCCTGGGCAGCGAGCTCACGCTGTCGCTGGCTTACACGGACGTGTCACCCGAGCTGATGGCGCTGGCCGCCCGCTCTCCCGATCGCGGCCCCACGCGCGAGCAGGAACCGTTTCGGCGGGCGCTGATCGGCGTTCACGGGCGCGTGGCCGCGACGGCGCGACGGCTGACCGGCGATGCCGCCGTCCCGGCTGCTGCCAGCGCGCCAGCCGGCGCAGCCCCTTACGCTTCGCCCGATGAGCTGGTCGAGGACCTCCGGATCGTCGATCGGTCGCTGATCGAAGCCGATGCGGCGCTGGTCGGCGAGGGGCGGCTGCGGCGGTTGCGTCGCGCCGTCGAGGTGTTTGGCTTCCACCTGGCTTCGCTGGACCTGCGCCAGCACAGCGCCGTGCACGCGCGCGTCGTGCGCGAGATCCTGGCGCGCGCCACCGGACGCGACCACTACAACAGCTTGACCGAGGTGGAGCGGCAAGATCTGCTGCTGGCCGAGCTGGCCACGGCGCGGCCGATGCTGTCGCCGCACGTCAGCTACAGCGACGAGACCACCGAGGAGCTGCAGATCCTGAGGACCGCCGCGCGCGTGCGCGACAGATTCGGGGCGCAGGCCATCCCCAACTACGTCATCTCGATGACCTCGGGTCCCAGCGACGTCTACGAGGTGGCGGTCCTGCTGAAGGAGGTCGGCCTGCTGGTGCCGGGCGCCGAGCCGCGGCTGGCGGTGAACATCGTCCCGCTGTTCGAGACCATCGGCGATCTGCGCGCGTGCGGCGGCATCATGGAGCAGCTGTTTTCGTGCGCGCCCTACCGCCACCTGCTGGAGAGCCGCGGCGAGATGCAGGAGGTGATGCTGGGTTATTCGGACAGCAACAAGGACGGCGGTTTCTTGACCTCCAGCTGGGAGCTGTACAAGGCCGAGGTGTCGCTGGTACGCGTCTTCCAGAAACACGGCGTCGGCCTGCGCCTGTTTCACGGCCGCGGCGGCACGGTCGGGCGCGGCGGTGGACCCAGCTACTACGCGGTGCTGGCGCAGCCGCCGGGCAGCGTGAACGGCCAGCTACGGCTGACCGAGCAGGGCGAGGTCATCGCCAGCAAATACGCCGATCCGGTGGTGGGACACCGCAATCTGGAGACCCTGATCGCGGCGACCATGGAGGCGACGCTGCTGCCGAGAACCGAGCGCGCCGGCGACGAGGGGACGTTTGACGAGGCGCTGGAGGAGCTGTCGGCGCACGCCTTCGCCGAATATCGCAACCTGGTCTACGAGACGCCGGACTTCATTCGCTACTTCCGCGAGACTACGCCCATCAACGAGATCAGCCACCTCAACATCGGCAGCCGGCCGTCCAGCCGCAAGGCCTCCGATCGCATCGAGGATCTGCGCGCGATTCCGTGGGTCTTCAGCTGGGGTCAATCTCGCCAGAGCATTCCCGGGTACTACGGCTTCGGCGCGGCGGTGCGGCAGTTCCTGGGGCGCGGCAAGACGCGCGCGCGGCGGCTGGCGGTGCTGCGCGCGATGTACAGCCGCTGGCCATTTTTCCGCACCATCGTCGACAAGGCCGACATGGTGCTGGCCAAGGCCGACATGGGCATCGCGGCCCGCTACGGAGGCCTGTGCACCGACAAGAAGCTGCGCGCGGCCATCTTCGGGCGTATCAAGCGCGAACACGAAGACTCGGTCAACGCGGTTTTCCTGATCACGGGCGCCAAGACGCTGCTGCAAGACAACCAGGTGCTGGCGCGCAGCCTGCGCAATCGCAGTCCGTACATCGATCCGCTGAACCACCTGCAGGTCGACCTGCTGCGCCGCCTGCGCGCCGGACGCGGCAGCGCCGACGAGCTCCGCCGCGCCATCCACCTCACCATCAACGGCGTCGCCGCCGGCCTGCGCAACAGTGGATAGAGCGCGCGCGGCTCAATGACGCCATCTGCTAATCTTCGCGGTGGAGGAAACCATGGGTGGAGAGCAGCCGGATCTTTCGGGGCCTGACTTTCGCAGCGGCGTGAAACTGTCAGAGGTTCCCGAAGGCGTCGCCACGCTCGGGCACGCCGACGGGGAGGCTGTCATCGTCGTGCGGCGCGGTTCGCAGGCGTTTGCGGTTGGCGCCACCTGCAGCCACTACGGCGGTCCGCTGGCCAAGGGCCTGCTGGATGGCGATACCGTGCGCTGTCCCTTGCACCACGCACGTTTCGACCTGCGCACCGGTGAAGCAATCGCGGCGCCGGCCTTCCAGGCGCTGCCGTGCTGGGACGTCGAACAGCGAGGCGATGCCTTGTACGTCCTGTCGAAGAGGCAGCCCGTCAGCAGGGCGCCGGCGGCCGCCGGCAACCATCCCCGACGGGTGGTGATCGTCGGTGGTGGCGCGGCCGGCTACGCGGCCGCGGAGATGCTGCGGCGGGACGGCTACGCCGGGACGCTGACCATGCTCAGCGCCGAACCGTCGGGCCCGGTCGACCGACCGAATCTATCGAAGGACTACCTGGCCGGGACCGCGCCCGAGGAGTGGATGCCCCTGGCGCCGCCGGAGTTCTTCGTCGAACAGAAGATCGATCTGATCACCGGGTCCTCGGCCAGCGCCATCGACACCGGTCGGAAAACCGTCTCGACCGAGGACGGCAGAACCTTTCCTTACGATGTGCTGCTCCTGGCCACCGGCGCGGAGCCGGTCAGGCTGGACGTGCCCGGCGCCGATCTTCCGCACGTTTTCACGCTGCGTTCGCTGTCCGACAGCCGCGCCATCATCGAACGGAGCCAGCAGGCCAAACGCGCCGTCATCATCGGCGCCAGCTTCATCGGCCTCGAGGTCGCCGCATCGCTGCGGGCACGAAACATCGCGGTGGCCGTCGTCGCGCGCGAAGCGCTGCCGCTTGCGGCGGTGATGGGAAACGAGATCGGGGCATTCGTGCGAACGCTGCACGAACAACACGGGGTGGTCTTTCACCTGGAGAACACGGTTCGGTCGATCTCCGCGCAATCGGTCACGCTGGCCGACGGCGCGGTGTTGCCGGCCGATCTGGTCGTGACAGGCATCGGCGTCCGGCCCCGCACGGGACTGGCGGAGAAGGCCGGGCTGACCCTGGACCGCGGGGTCGTCGTCGACGAGTTCCTTCAGACCAGCGTCTCTGGAATCTTTGCCGCCGGAGACATCGCCCGCTGGCCCGATCCGCACTCCGGGCAGAAGCTGCGGGTTGAACACTGGGTCGTTGCTGAACGTCAGGGACAGATTGCCGCGAAGAACATCCTGGGTGGCAAGATCACCTGTTCGATTGTCCCGTTTTTCTGGAGCCACCACTACGACCTCTCGATCTCGTACGTCGGTCACGCCCAAAAATGGGACCGGACCGACGTTTCGGGTGACGTGTCGCAAAGGAATTGCACGGTCGCGTTGCGCGCCGGCGCCGCCACGCTGGCGGTGATCACGATCGGCCGCGGCAGGCAGAGCCTCGAGGCCGAGCTCGCGTTCGAACGCGGCGACGCCAGGGCGCTGGCTGCGCTAGAATGACCCTCGCCAGCCGGCGGCGAGGCCGTCGCAGGACAGCGTGAGGTTGATGGGGCTCTCCGGCCACAAGAGCAGCAGCGCGCTGCCGCCCAGTGCGGCGGCGCCGGCGCCCAGCAAAAGGCCGGTGGTTCGGTTCCTGGATGTGATCTTTTGGTTGGTGTCCAAGACCTCATTCTGCGGCGTGTCCGCGTTGACCGCCTGCCGCAGCGATCGCGTTCCCAGGTAGCTGATCACGCCGCCCGTGACTGCCGCGACGCCGGTGACCGCCAGGCCGACGCCCGCCACACTCCGGATGCGCGTCTGCCGCGCCGCCCGATTTTCAAGCTCCTCCACCCGCACGCGAGCCTCTTCGCGCGTCCCGTAGGTCTGGACGCTGTCAGTTCCGAAGGGGAGGGCGAACAGCGTGTTGAAGGCGTCGTTGGCCGCACCTCGCACGGCCGCGTGCGATTCCTGCAGCGGCAGGTCCGCCGTCCGCAGCGCTGCCACCGACGGCAGCAGCACGTATTCACGATCCTCGCCCTTTCGCCGCAGGTAGAGCTTGTCGGGTGACGGTCGCACCAGCCGTACGGTGCCGGCGTTGTGAAAGTCCGCCAGGCGAACCCCGGCCGTGTCCTCGACGTAGTAGTGCCCGCGATACGGCCCATTGACCTCGATCTGCCGGGCCAGCGCCGGGCGCAGATCCAGGAGCCCGCTGACGCCGTCCGGGGGCCGTGAGAACACCTCGGGGCGAAACCGCTCGTTCGGCACCGATTCGTTGGCGCGATCGATGAACGCCGCGATCTCCAGGTAGCTGATGACGCCGTCGCCGTCCGCGTCGGCGGCCCCATACAACCCGGACCGAACCTCGTGGCTGAAGATGCCGGCCTGAAAGGCCGCCCATTCGTGGCTCTCCCGCGCCGATGACGTGGACAGCAGCAGCCCCACGTCTCGACGCTGCGCGATCGCACCCAGCGCAGTGAAGCCGCGCAGCGCGCGCCTGGTGCCGCCCGGCCCGCGATCCAGGACCAAGAAGTACGAGTTGCACGCGTCGACGATCAGGTGACTCTGGTCCGCAGCGATAGGATCGATGATCTGCCCGATCAGATCGGGCCCCGACAGCCGCGCGTCCTCGAGCGTGATGTAACCGCCCTGGCCCTGGGCCATACCGTGTCCGGCGTAGACGAAATAGAAGACGGTGCGCTCGCCGCGTTTGCGCGCTTGCGCCACCTCCGCCGCAACCTCGGCGACGGCGGCCTTCAGCGCCTCCAGCCGCGGCGGCGTCTCCTGCGCCGCCGCCGGATACAGCCGGCGGGTGTTGTCGTCCATGCGCGTGAGGACGTGCGTCCGTGTCCCCACCGCGTGGAACAGATCGCGAAAGCGGGCGGCGTCGTCATCGGCGTAACGAAGCAGCGCCGCGCTGCTGTCGACGCTGCGGTTCACGCCGACGACCACGGCGAACGTCGCTATCCCGGCGGCCGACGCTGGCGTCGGCGCCACCGCCGCCGCGCCCAGCAGCGCCAGCGCCAGCGACAGCCACACCGCCCTCATCGATCCGGCCTTTCCACCTGCAGGATAGTTTCGCTGCGCTCGGCGTTTGGCAAGTCCAGGTTGCCGTGCTGGACATGTTGTTCGACCTCCGCCACCGAAACTGGCGCGTTCGTGAACAGACCGACGACGCGCAGGGCGCGCCCGCGCAGATCGTGACGGACGGCTTCACCCAGCTCGTGGGGACCGACGCCTGGCGCGATCGGGATGGCGACCGGCGTATCGCGCTGTCCGTTCCACGCCGGATGGAACCAGTAGACGTTGCGCGCTTCGTCCACGCCGAACACCAGGAGGTGTTTGTATTTCATCGGATTGCGATACGCGAACGCCAGCTCGTCGTCGGCCGCGATCCGCGACCCCGCAGGCGCCGGCTTTTCGTTGCGCGGTACCCGGTATATCTCCAGGGCCGATCGAGCGGGGACGGCTGCCCCGCGCGCGCCGAACTCGGCCGGCCGGTTGAGCATGCCCCGGCCGACGACCAGCACCAGCGCCGCCGCCGCCATGCCGGCCAGCGGCCAGGGCGCCAGCAGCGCCCGCGCCGTCGCCAGCGTCCACTGGGGGCGGGGAGGCCGCAGCCCCAGCCCGGCCGCGATACGATCAATCGGCGAGCGCCCGCGTTGAGTCAGCTCGCCGTAAAGAAGGTGCCGGTCGTAATACGCGCGGCACGATGCACATTCAAGAAGGTGCCCGCGCAAAAGAGACTCTTCCCGCGGCGCGCCTTTACCGCGGAAATGCCGGGTCACCAGCCGCCGCCGTCGGCATGAACCGTTTCCGGAACTCTTCTGGCTGGTTGCAGATAGGGCGTCGGTCGCCATCTAGGCCGCATCCTCCAGCAGGAATTTTTGCAGCATCAGTCGGATGCGCAGCTCGCGGTAGGCCAGCGTGGTTCGGCTGATGCCCAGGGTCGCGGCCGCCTGGGCCTGACTCAGGCTCTGCAGCATCCGCGCTTCAAAGACCCCGTGCCACTGCGGCGGCAGGATGTCGCGCAGAAAGCGCTCGATCAGCAGGCGGGCCTCCGCACGGCGGCCCATACCCGATTCGCCCGAGCTCTGCGCCAGATCGATCCCGGCCGGTGACTCCCGATTGCGACGGCGAACGTAGTCGATGGCGTGGTTGCGCGAGACCACGGCCAGCCACGCGCCCAGGTCGCCGCCCCTGAAGGACCGGCGCAGGTTGTCGTTGTTGATCAGCCGGAAAAAGACCTCGTGGGTGGCGGTCTCGCGGTCGGCGCCCGACATCACGCCCCCGATCGCGCCATCGACCGTGCGAAAATGCGCGCGATACACCTCCTCCATCACCGGGCGTTCGCCCGCGTGGAAACGGTCAAGCCACTGGATCACAATCTCGGTCCTCTCTCCCCCAACCACCGTCACCGTTCGTGGCCGCGGCAGCGCCGCGACGTCATTCTGCAATACCAGGGACCGGATCATCACCAGAACAACGAACGGTCCAGTGTGTATTGACGAACACCTGCGGAAAAAAATCTGCGGCCAACGCCCCGGCACCGCTGTGCTCGCGGCCGTTCAGTCGACGCACAGGTTGTCGGCGGCGTCCTCCTTGAGTTGAGGTCCCCTGGCACGGATCCCGGCCGGGACGAACTTGAAGCAACCAAACGAGATTTCGAACTCCGAGCAGTTGCCCAGGTAGAAACCCTTGGCCGGGGGGCCGGCCTGCACGACCTCGAAGCGGTTTTCATCGCCCAGACACGCCGCCTCGCACTCCGAGCCGTCGCGACACGGCCTGCCGCCGTCTTTGGTTCGGCAGTTGCAGCTTTCGGTCTCGGCCAGGCCGTGGACTGCCCAGACTCCCTTGCACGCTGCGCAGGTCTCCTTGGTCTTGGGCCGCTCCGCCGGGGCGGGCTGCGCGCGGGCGGCGGTGGCGGGGCTCGGCGGGACGGCGG
>DASRQT010000107.1:0-3482 GCA_035696485.1 Polyangia bacterium
CCTCGATCGATCGCATCATCCGCTCGTCCGGCTCTTCATCCTGGCCGGTGTACGGGTTCTTGACCTTCTCCTTCTGAGGGTAGGCCTTGATGTTGTCGATGTAGTTCGCGCACAGCTTGGCGATGGCCTCCTCGTCGGCGCTGATGGCGCGCTGGACCTCGTTCTTGACGATGTCCTCGTATTCCTGCTTGACCAGGCCCAGCAGGACGCCGAACTGGCGGCGCTGCTCGTCGTTGGTGATGAGCGAGTGGTGGCGCAGGCCCGATTCCAGCTCGTTCATTACCATGAACGGGTTGACGCAGCCTTCGCCCTTGTCGCTGACCAGGGCGTTCGAGATCTTGTCCTGGATGTAGCGCGGAGAGATCCCGTCCATCCCCTCGCGCACCGCCTCCTTGCGCAGCTCCTTGATGTTGTCCTGGGTGAACCCGGGGAGCGTCTTGCCGTCATAGAGTTTCATCTTCTGCACCAGCGTGAGCTGGTGTTTCTTGGGATCTTCGAGGCGCGTCAGCACCGCCCACATGGCCGCCATCTCCAGCGTGTGCGGGGCGATGTGCTTGCCGCGGATCTTCGAGGTGTTGTAGTCCTTGGCGTAGATGCGCTGCTCCTCGGTCACCCGTGTGATGTAGGGGATGTCGATCTTCACCGTCCGATCCCGCAGCGCCTCCATGAACTCGTTGGATAGGAGCTTCTTGTATTCGGCCTCATTGGTGTGCCCCAGGATCACCTCGTCGATGTCGGTCTGGGCGAACTTCTTGGGCTTGATCTTGTGCTCTTGCGAAGCGCCCAGCAGGTCGTAGAGGAAGGCCACGTCCAGCTTCAGGACCTCGATGAACTCGATGACGCCGCGGTTGGCGATGTTGAACTCGCCGTCAAAGTTGAACGCGCGCGGATCGCTGTCGGACCCGAACTCGGCGATCTTGCGATAGTTGATGTCGCCGGTCAGCTCGGTTGAATCCTGGTTCTTCTCGTCCTTGGGCTGGAAGGTCCCGATCCCGACGCGGTCCTGCTCCGACAGGATGAGGCGCCGGACACGAATGTGTTTGACCACCTCGGCCCAGCTGCCCTTGTAGTGGGCCATGAGCTCGCGGAAGATCAGCCGGCAGGCCGGATCCAGATCACCCTCGATGTGCACCTGCGGTTTGCCCGGCTGGCTGATGCCCAGTTCCAGCAGCGCCTTGTCGCGCCATTCCATCGGCAGGAGGCGCAGCGGTTCCTCGTGCATCGGGCACTTGAAGGTGCCCGACCCTCCCGCGACCTGGTGCAGCCCCTCCGGCAGCACCCAGTCGAAGGTGTAAAGCGCCCCCTCCGGTGTGCGCGAATATTCCTCGATACCGCGTTTGATGAGGCGCGCGATGGTCGACTTCGAGCTACCGACCGGGCCGTGCAGCAAGATCACGCGGCGCTCGGTGCCGTAGCGCTGGGCGGCGCTTTGCAACACGCTGACCAGCCGCATGAGCGGGATGTCCAGGCCGTAGATGGCGTCGCGGCCACCGTGGTGCTCATCCTTGAAGAAGTTGTAGCGGGACAGCCGCTTCTTGTTGTCGATGTATTCTTCCTGCCCGTACGACAGGATCATGTCGTAGACGCGCTGGAAGGCGGTGCGGGTCACGGCTGGGTTCTTGCGCACCAGCGCGAGGTAGTCCTCGAAGGATCCCGACCAGTTGAGCTCCGCGTACTCCTTGAGGTTCTGGAGCGCGGCCGCCTTTGCGATCAGGGCCGGAGTGTCACCTTTGGCAGTCGAATCTGAAGCGGGCATCAGAGGATCTCCTTTGGATCGAGAAAGGCTCCGCGGCAACGCCCTGTCCGTCTGGCCCGGTCGTGGGACGAAACCAAACGGCAGGCAATTTCATAGTAGCACAGCGAATAATGCGCGCCCCCGTCCTCCCCGTCGATAAATGCGCGTTTTCGCGGCTGACGGGCCAGGTCAGTAGTGGGTAAGCGAGCCGTCGACGCGGGCGCGGCGGAGGGCGAAGACGAAGGTCGCGCTGCCCAGAGCGCCCAGCAGGACGGCGAACAGGGCCAGCGCCTGCAAGGATGACTTGAGCGCCCCCGGCCCAGCGCCCAGAAGCAGAGCGCCCCGTAGCACCTCGAGGGCATGGGTCAGCGGCAACAGGGCGCCGAACCCGCGCAGCCAGGCGGGCAAGACGCTGACCGGGTACATCACGCCTGAGAGAAACACCGACAGTGTCCCCAGCACCAGCGCGACCGGGTTGGCCCGCCGCACCAGCATGGTGGTCGCCGCGCCCAGAAGTCCCAGCCCCCAGAAAGCCGCCAGGATCAGCGGAACACCGACAGCCACCGACAGCAGGTTCGCGCGCTCGAGCCCGACGTCGAGCAGCGCGGCCGCGCCCAGCAGGTAGACCACCGCCCGCACGGCCGCGCCCCCCATCGCATACAGCGGCGCCGTCCCGAGGACGATCCAGGCCGGCGCCGGGGTCGACAGCTCCGCCTCCAGAGTCCCCATCAGCTGAGCCATACGGATCCGCTGCGCCAGGTCGGACACCCCCACCTGCTGCAGGCCCGCCACCACGATGCCGACCAGCGTGAAGGCCAGGTAACTTCCGCCGTACGGCGCCAGGTGGGGATTGGCACCAGCGCCCACGAACCGCGAGAAGAACACCAGCGACACGACCGCGAAGACGAAGCTGAGCGCCCGGACGAAGAAAGACGCGCGGTAGGTGGTGACCACCATCAGCTCGCGACGGGCGAAGGCGCGCAGGACGCGCATGAACCAGCCGAGGTTGCTCACAGGCCCAGCTCCGCCTCGATACGATCGGGGGTGCTGTCGCCGCGCAGCCGCCCCCTGTCCAGGAAGATCACCCGGTCGGCCAGCGCGCGCGCCTCGGCCGGGTCGTTGCTGCAGACGACGGCGGTACGGCCGGCGGCGCGGATGACGTCGTCGCGCAAAAAGTGGCGCAGATCACGCGCGCCGCGCGGGTCCAGGCCCAGGGTCGGCTCGTCCAGCAGCAGCACCCGCGCCGCGCCCAGCAACCCGCGCGCGATGGCCAGCCGCTGGCGCATCCCGCGTGAGTACTCGCGGAAAAGCCGATCGGCCGCCGCCCCCAGCCCCACCCGGTCCAGGAGCTCCCCGGCGCGGCGCGACGCCTCCAGCGGCCGAAGACCGTGCAGGGCCGCGAAGTAGAGCAGGTTCTCGCGCCCGGACACCTGCCACTGGAAGCTGCGTTCGTCGCCGACCACGAACGCGACCTGGCGGCGAAAGTCGGCGGTGCTGTCGGCGACGCTGAGGCCGGCGACCGTCGCCGACCCGGTGCTGGGGGCCAAAAGCCCCGCCAGCACCCGCAGCAGCGTCGATTTTCCGGCGCCGTTGGGACCCATGACACAGACGACCTGGCCGTCAGGCACGGCAAACGACACACCCGTCAGGGCCGTCACCGGCGCGCCGTATAGTCGGCCGCGCAAAAGGTCGCGCAGGCCACCGGGCGGTCGGAACACCTTCCCCAGGTCTTCTACCGCGATCATCA
>DASRQT010000108.1:0-5765 GCA_035696485.1 Polyangia bacterium
AGCCGCTACCGCTCGGCGGGAAGCGCGTGCAGGTTCGAGAGTGGGAAGATGGCCGCGTCGAGATTCACTGCGCGGGCCAGAACCTCCAATTTTCGACCTTCGACAAGAATCGCCACGTCGCTCAGGGCGCCATCGTCGAGAACAAGCGCCTTGGGCCATCCTCGCCACCATCCAGGCAGCCCACCACGAACAGGATCGGACCCGATTGGCCTCGAAGAAGCTCGCGATCCGCGAAGGACCGCATCCTGTTCGCTGGGATTTCATACCCCTAGCCGCGACTCGCCATCGTAGTAGCCTTCGGGCTATAAAGCCGCTCGTGACCCAGAGGCTGTCGATCGTCATACCGATCTTCAACGAAGAGCCGATCATCGAGGAGCTGGATCGTCGTCTGCGGGCCTTCCTGACCACCCTGGAGAGCCTGCAACTCACCTGGGAAGTGATCTTCGTCAACGACGGCTCGCGCGACGCGTCACTGGCCAAGCTGCGGGTCGTCGCGGCCAAGGAGCACCGCTACAAGGTGGTCTCGTTCAGCCGCAACTTCGGCCACCAGATCGCCATCACGGCGGGGGTCGACCGCGCCGAAGGGGATGCGGTCGTGGTGATGGACGCCGATCTGCAAGACCCGCCCGAGGTGGTGGCCGAGATGGTCCGCCGGTGGCGCGAGGGGTACGATGTCGTTTACGGCGTGCGATCGCAACGCCGCGGCGAGACCATCTTCAAGAAGCTGACCGCCGCAATCTTCTACCGCTTTCTCAGATCGATGACCGGCGTCGAGATCCCCGTGGACGTTGGCGACTTCCGTCTGATGAGCCGCCCGGCGGTGCTGGCCCTGCGCGCCTTGCGGGAGCGACATCGCTTCGTGCGCGGGATGGTGGCGTGGATCGGTTTCCGCCAGACCGGCGTGACCTACGAACGCGCCCCCCGCGCAGCCGGGGAAACCAAGTACCCGTTGCGCAAGATGGTCCGGTTTGCCCTGGATGGGATCACCTCATTCTCGACGCTGCCGTTGCGCATCGCCACCTGGCTTGGCGTTCTGAGCGGTTTCGCGGCCGTCGGGGTCGGAATCTGGGCCGTGTACATCAAGTTCTTCGTCAGCGGCGTCGTCCCTGGCTGGACCACCATCATGATCCTGATCGCGTTTTCCTCATCGGTGCAGCTGATGGTGATGGGCATCCTCGGCGAATACGTCGGGCGCGCCTACGAAGAGCTCAAGCAGAGACCGCTGTACCTTGTGTCCGAGCAGATCAATCTCCCGGACCCGCTGGACGAGCGCAATCACCAACGCCCGGCCGGAGGCACGATCGGCTGATGCTCACGCGGTGGCGGAGCTGGATGGCTGCGGCGCGCCAGTATGGATCTGCCGACCGGGTCGCTCGCAGCGCGCTGACGCTTGGCCTGGTCGGCGCGTCGGTGGTCCTGTTCGTTCAGGTGATTTTCCTGAAGCGGACGCAGGATTTCCTGCTGAGCAATCAGCTCGGGAGCGTCAGGGGGCGGACTCTCCTCATCCTCACCATTGTCGCGGGGGCCATCCTTCCCAACCTGATGGCTCTGGCCGGCGTCATATGGCGCGGACGGGTCGCACTGGAGCGCACGCACGTCCTGGCGACCCGCCTGTCGCCGCTGGCCTTGCTGTTCATGACACCGATCTTGTTCATCCAGACCATCGGCCAGGGCCAGCCGCTGTTCTACCTGGTGGTGCTGGGTCTGTTCGCGCTTGGCATGCACCAGCTTATGCCGCGCGCCTTCGCGTCGTTCGGCGACGCACCGCCGATGTCGGTCTGGTACCGCCTGCGCCACATCCGGCTATCGACAAAGGTTTGCACGATTGTGGTGGTGACGGCAGCGGCCGTGTTCGCCGTGTACATGTCGTATCACACGATCTTGATGCACCGGCTGATCAGCACGACCGCCTTCGATCTCGGGATCTACGACAACCTCATGTACAACGCCTTGAAGGGGCATCCATTCAGCTCACCGGTCCTGTTCGGCCCAGGCAGCCGCAGTTACCTGGCGGGTCACGCCGAATTCGCGATGCTGCTCTTCGTCCCGTTCTACGCGATCCGCCCCGACGCCGAGACCATGTTGATCATCCAGGCCGCGGTGCTGGGCGGGGCCGCCATTCCCCTGTACCTGCTGGCCCGCCTGCGGATGCCGGCGCCGGCCGCGGTGGTGGTGAGCCTCGCCTACCTCTTGTTCGCGCCGCTGCACGGGCCCATGTTTTACGATTTTCACTGGCTGCCGCTGGTGATCTTCTTTCTGTTCTGGACATTCTACGGCGTCGCGACCTCGCGCCATTGGCTCACGATGGCGGCGGTGATTGTCGTCTGGCTCATCCGAGAGGACACCGCCGTCGGGGTCGCATTCTTCGGGCTGTACTTGATCGTGACCGGCTTCCGACCGGCGGTCGGGTTCGTCCTGGCCCTGGTGTCCACGATCTGGTTCGTGATCGTGCGCTTCATCATCATGCCGCGCGCGGGGACATGGTTCTTTCCGCAGCTTTACAACGCCCTCTTCGCCGACGGCCAGGGGACCTTCGAGAGCGTCATCCGGACCCTGATCACGAACCCGGTCTACGTGCTCTCCACGCTGCTCAAAGAGCCGAAGCTCATCTACGTGCTGCACATGGTGGTGGCGCTGGCGTTCCTGCCGGTGCGGCGGCCGGTGTACGTCCTGCTGCTGATTCCCGGGGCCATCTTCACCGTCCTCACGACCGAAGCGGCGCCGATGGTCGCCATCAGCTTCCAGTACACCAGCCACGTCGTCCCCTACGTGTTCCTCGCGACCGTGCTGGCGCTGGGCACACTGGCCGAGGACAGAGCCAGCCGGTTCAAATTCACCGCGGCGGTGGTCATTCTCGCCTTCACGGTGCTGAGTCACAGTTACAACTTCGGGGCCATGCTTCAGCGTCAGCGGGTGATCGGCGGCTGGCGGCAGGTGACGTTCACCATGAGCCCGGAAGCCAAGGTTCGCTATCAGGCGCTGCGCGAGCTGGTGAACAAGATTCCCCGCAAGGCGTCGGTAGCGGCGACGGAGTTCATGAGTCCGCACGTCTCCAGCCGAATCACGTCGTACGTGCTGCGCAATGACGTGGACGACGTCGACTACGTTCTGCTCAGCAACCGGGAGATCAACGACGACTATCGGCGCAAGCTGATCACGCTTTTTTCACGAACCAAATACGGACTCGCCGGGTACACCGGCAACGAGTTCTATCTGTTCCAGAAAGGGATGGAATCGCCGACCACCGCCGAGGGTTTGATCCGCCTCGGAATCTACCTGCCGGCGAAGTGAACGGCGCCGGCCGGCGCTCGATCCGGCGTTCAGTTGGCGTGCTTCGGTCCGGCCAGCGTGATCAGCGTCAACCAGCACAGCTTGCGCAGCGGTGGTACCAGCTTGAGAAGGCGGTCGTCCAGCGCCTGCAGTGGCGAAAATAGCCAGCGAACGCTTTCAGCGTCGGTGATGATCTTCTTCCAGTACCGTTCGTCGTTGGGGTGAACGCGGTCGATGAGAAAAAACTTCAGGAACACGGCCAGCGTGGAAAACCAGACCTCCCGGTGTTCCACCACATCGAAATTTCGGCCCAGGCTGGCGATCTGGTCCCAGCTCAGCGGCCGCTCGTCCTCGGTGCGCACCTGGGTCGCCAGCTTCCGGTAGACCTCGATGAGCGGGTTATAAGGCAGCGGCTCCATGAAGCAGCCCTTGCCGGTTGGCGCCAGCACCCGCGCCAGCTCCGGCACCGCGCTGTCGAGCGGCACATGGTGCAGCACGCCGTTGCCGTAGATGAAATCGAACTCCCGATCGTCGGCCGGAATGCGCGTGTCGGTGACCAGGCGGGTCTCAATCTTGACGCCGTGGAACGCCGCTAACTTTTCGGCATTGTCGAGCTGGCCGCGCGAAACGTCCATGCCGACGACCCTGGCCCCCAGCTTGGCCAGGTAGATGCCTCCTTCCGCGGCGCCGCAGCCGTAGTCGAGCACCCGTTTGCCGCGAACATCCCCGTACTGACGTAGGAAGTGCTGGTTGGCGATCGCGGTGACAGCGGTGAAGCTCTCGTCCACCAGCGCTGACGCGGGATCAAAGTTGTCCGCGTCGCGGTCATGGTACTCGCTCTCCCGGCGGATTCGCGCCGCCTCCTCGCTTGCCTGTGCCATTGCTCCGTGGGTTTTACGACGCACACCAGACAGAGACAAGGGTCGCCGCTATTTGTAGGCCGACGGGGGGGGAGACTCCCAGGCTCATTTTGATCAGAATTCTGGCGCGGTCCGGCCGCCCGCGTCCCCGCGCCTCATGAGCTGAGATTACAACCCGCGGCGCGTTTGCATTGTAAGACCACGACCGGTTCCGGGCAGATCTGTCGCGGTCGCCCACCAAAAATGGGCTCGGACGCCGCGGCGGCGCTGCTTTCGCTGGCGCGACGATTGCTGATTCAGGTCTGGCCTCAGCCACCCCCGGATGACCTCTTTTGGCAGTCTTTGATCCGTTCGCCGTCCCCATTTCTCGATCGCGACCTGCCGCGATCTCCGCGGCGACGGTAAGGTCTTGCGCGATCTTCGCGCTGTCACTGGCGGGTGCGATCGTCTTCGCCTGCTGGCTGCACCGATCCTATCCACTCGGTGACTGGCTGTTCTTTGATGTCGCGAAGATCTGGCTGTTCGAGCTGGTGCTGAGCGCGGCGTGTGTGACGGCTGGCTACGCGATCGTCGATCGATGCCTGCCCGCCGAGCCGCGTGACGAGCTCGAGGCTCTGGTGCTGGCGTTTCCCGTCGGGTTGGTCGCCTTTGTGATGGGGATGTTTGCGGGAGGTCTGTTGCGCACCTACGGACCGGTGTTCGCGCTGGCGTTGCCGGCGGTCTTGATCTCGGGTGGCGTGCCGGCTGGTGTCGCCGCGCTCAGGCGGCTGCGAGGGAGGCCGTCGGGGCTGTCAGGGGCCAACCAGGGCTTGCTCTCGCGGGCGATGGTGGCGGCCGGGATCCTGGGCGTGGGGCTGCTCTACCTCGGTGTGATGTCTCCGGCGGCGCTGAACCACGACGCCGCGTGGAATCACCTGGTGGTGGCGCAAGACTACGCGCGCGAGGGGCGGATGGTTCGCTTCCCCGGTGACTGGGTCAAGAACCTGCCCCACCTCGGCAGTGTGGTGAATACCTGGGCGTTCCTCGTCCCTGGGCTTCGGGAACCGCAGCTGCGATGGATGATGGCGCTGCACTCGGAGTTTGTCGTGTTTCTCTGGACGTTGGCAGGCATCTCGGTCCTCGGGCGGTGGCTGGTGGGGCGCAGGGGGAGCAAAGCCTGGGTGGCGTTCCTGTTGTTCCCGGCGATCTTCATCTACGACAACAACATGGGCGGGGCCGCCGACCACTTCGTGGCGCTATTCGCGGCGCCGTTGCTGCTGCTGACCGCGAAGGCGGCCGAGCGTTTTGCCCGCGGGCCCTGTCTGCTGTGGGGCCTGCTGGCCGGTGGCGCGTTGTTGAGCAAGTTGCAGGCTGTCTATCTGCTGGGACCACTGGCCGCGGTCATCGCTGTTCGCGTTGTCATCCTGTTGACCAGGCGGCGGCGCTGGTGGAACCGTGGCGACGGTCCAGCGCCGGCAGGCGGTCTCTTGCTCATGGCGATCACCGCCACCGCCGTCCTCGCGCCGCACCTGCTGCTCAACACGCTCTGGTTCCACAACCCAGTTTATCCGCTGTGGCAGGACCTCTTCACGGGCAGTCGACCCACCGTCACGGATGCACCGATGCTGGTAGACACGCTGTTCGCAGCATGGCCCT
>DASRQT010000109.1:0-6642 GCA_035696485.1 Polyangia bacterium
GTCCAGCGCGGGCGCGGCTGGGCCAAGGCCATCTCGGAGACCGGATCGATGCAGGTGGGCATCGGCGGCATCGACATCCGCGACGAGCCGGCATTCAAACAGGTGCTGCGTATTATCAGCGGCAGGATCGACGATCTGGAACAGCCGGGGACGGTGCTGATCTTCGATAACCAGGCCGAGAAGCTGGACGTCAAGGTCGGGGATGCCGTGACGGTGTCCGCGCCGACCACGCGCGGCGCCAACAACACCATCGATCTGCGCGTGGTCGCCATCGCCAAGGGGATCGGGCTGCTCAGCAGCTGGAACGTCTTCATCCCCAGCCAGAGCTTGCGCGCCCTCTATCAGCTGAACCCTGACGCCACCGGCGCCATTCACGTTCACCTGAAACCACAGTACGCGGACAAGCTGGGGCCGCTGGCGGCGCGTTTGCGGACCGCTCTCGAGGGGGCTGGCTTCCGGGTCATGCAGGCGGACGC
The DNA here is from genome assembly GCA_035696485.1 of Polyangia bacterium. Taxonomy (GTDB): domain Bacteria; phylum Myxococcota_A; class Polyangia; order Fen-1088; family Fen-1088; genus DASRQT01. Next base: position 477 of record DASRQT010000109.1, read on the forward strand.
GCGCCCGTTCTGGATGAAGTTCGAGACCGTCAACCGCGAGGACTGGACCGGCCAGAAGGTCGACGTCACCACCTGGGAGGACGAGCTGTCGATGATGACCAAGCTCCTGGGGGCGCTGCAGTGGATCACCGGGCTGCTCATCACCGTCCTGCTCGCCATCGTCGTGATCGGCATCATGAACACGATGTGGATCGCCATCCGCGAGCGCACGCGCGAGATCGGGACGCTGCGCGCGATCGGCATGCAGCGCACGGGCGTGATGTGGCTGTTCCTGCTGGAATCGCTGCTGCTGGGCGTGATCGGCACAGTGGTGGGCGCGCTGTTCGGTATCGCCGTCTCGTTCGGCCTGAACGCGCTGCAGATCCCGGTGCCGCTGTCGGCGCAGATCATCCTGATGTCCGATCACTTGCATCTCGTCGTCCATCCCTCCGACGTCATCCGCGGCGTCATCACCATCACCCTGATCACCGGCCTGGCGGCGCTATATCCGGCGCTGCGTGCCGCTCGCTTGCGGCCGGTGACGGCCATGCAGCACTTCGGTTGACCGCAAAACGCGCACCACGAAACGGAAACCTCATGAACGCCCTGACAAGCCGCATCGCCGCCGCGTCGTTTCTGGCTGTTTTCCTGTTCTCGCTGCCGGCGCCGGCGCTGGCGGTGCTAAGTAGCGACGAGATGGTTGCGCTTTTGAAGGTGGTCGATGACCGCCAGAAGAACAACGGCGACTGGCGCGCCAACGCGTACATCGAACAGAAAGAGCGCGACAAGGTCGACGTCGTGTACGAGACGCTGTACTTCCGCCGATCTCAGGATCAGAAGTTCATGATCCTGTTCACCAAGCCGAAGGCATCGGCGGGGCAGGGCTACCTTCGCATCGACAAGAACCTCTGGTTCTACGACCCCAGCGTCGGCAAATGGGAGCGCCGCACCGAACGCGAGCGCATCGGCGGCACCAACTCGCGGCGGTCCGACTTTGACGAATCGCGCCTGGCGGAGGAGTACGACGCCACCGACGAGGGCGAAGAGAAACTGGGCGCCTACACGGCGAACAAGTTGTTGCTGAAGGGCAAGCCGAACCTGGACCTGGCCTTCCCGATGATCCGGATCTGGATCGACAAGGAATCGAAGAACGTCCTCAAACGGCAGGAGTACGCCTTCTCCGGCCGGCTGCTGCGCACGTCGTACTACCCGAAGTGGAAGAAGGTCTTCAGTCCGTCGAAGAAGGAGGACATCTGGTACCCGGAGGAGATCCGCTTCTACGACGAGATCGAGAAGGCCAACTCGACGCTGATCTTGATCAGGACCGTCGACCTTCACCCGCTCGAGGCGAACATGTTCACGAAGGCCTGGCTGGAGAGCAAGAGCCGGTGAGGTCCTCCCTGCGTCCGGGGGGCGGCGCGGCCGGTGCCCTGGCGGCCGTCGCTCTCCTGGCGGGCACCGCCGCCGCGCAACCGCGCCCCAGCGAACAGGATCTGTTCGGGGGCGCAACGGCGGCCGACGCCGGTGCTCCCGGGCCCGCGGCCGGCGCCAGCGCTGCGCCCCCAAAAGACGCGGCGGCCGCACCGCGCGCAGTGGGGCAGCCCCTGCCCGCGTCCGCCCCCCCAGCCACCGAGGCCTCTGGCACCGCTCGCGACCAGGACATGCTGGGCAATCCCGCCGCCGGCCCCAAGCTCAGCGCCGATGTGGCGCCGGAGAACCCGCTCACCATCGGCGGCCAGCTTTACCTGCGCGCGCAGACGACCGCGCAGCAAAATACCTCGCCCGGTGACTGGACCTTCTTTGCGCCCAATCTGCTGGACGTGTTCCTCGACGCGCGTCCCAACGATCGCGTCCGCGCGTACGCCCTGGGACGAATGAGCTTCGACCCGACGGCGGCGCCGCCGGTGACGACGATGCCGGCGGTGTTGGGAACAGGGACGGGTACCGGCGCCTTGCCGGGCAGCGGCTTTTCCAATATAGGGCGCGGCCGCGGGCCCAATACCTTGCTGGATCAGCTGTGGATCTCGTTCGACGTGAAACGCCGGCTGTTCGTCACCGCCGGCAAACAGCACGTCAAGTGGGGGACCGGACGCTTTTGGACTCCCACCGACTACCTGCACCCGGTGAAACGCAATCCGCTGGACGTCTTCGATGCACGTGGCGGCGTCACCATGCTGAAGCTGCACCTCCCCTGGGAACAGCGGGCCTGGAACTTCTACGGTTTCGCCGTGGTCGAGGATCCGGTGGAGGCAACCGGCACCATGAGCAAGGTAGCCGGCGCCGCCCGCGCCGAGCTGGTGATACTGGGTGCTGAACTGGGCCTGGACGTGTTCGCCAAGAACGGCCAGAGGCCCCGATTTGGTGTCGATTTATCGACCGGCCTCGGCGACTTCGACGTCTACGTCGACGCGGGGATTCGTTTTGGCGAGGACTTTCTCACCGTCACCGACGCGGATCCCTCCCAGGCGGATCTCACCATGCGCTATCACGTCGGCCGCCACGACGGCATCAAGACCCAGCTGACCACCGGCGTGACCTGGTCCCGCAAGTACAACGACAACGATCTCTTCACGATCGGCGCCGAGTACTTCTACAACCAGGTCGGGTACGCCGACCGGACGCTTTACCCCGGCCTGTTCGTGAACAACGAGAACACGCCGCTGCTGAATTTCTTCTACCTTGGCCGTCACTACGGCGCGCTGTTTCTGGCCCTGCCGGCGCCGTATTCGTGGAACTACACGACCTTTACGCTGTCCACGCTCGGCAACCTGTCCGATCGGTCGTTTGTCTCGCGCCTCGACTACTCCGTCACGCTGCTCACGCATTTGTCGCTGCAGGCGTTCGTCGGCGTTCACTACGGTGAGGCCGGCGGCGAGCTGCGCTTCGTCCTTCCCGCCGCGCTGGTGCCGCTGGCGCAGCAGGCCGCCACGATGTCCGGTACCTCCATCGACGCCCTGCTCAACGCCCCCGTCGTCGACCTGGGCGTGGCGCTGCGCCTTCGCATCTAGTTAATCTGGAACCCTCCGCGATGGAGCTCCGGCGGCAAAGCCGCCTGCGTTCCGACGCGATCGACCCAGCCTATTCGTCCGACAGGGCCTTCTTGGGTCTCGGGATCCGGTACGCGTCCAGCTTGGCGACGAACGTGCGCCGCGGGATGCCCAGCATCTTGGCCGCGCGGCTCTGGTTCCCCGCGCACGCGTTCAACGCCTCGACGATCCGCTGTCGTTCGCGTTCACTTTCGGGCGTCGTCGACCGATCCGTCTCGGCCGCGGGCGGTTCGGCGGCGACCACAACCGGGGCGGCCGCGTCGGGCCGCATCTTTTCGTAAGGGAGGTGCTCCGGCTGGATGACGCCGCCGATGCACAGCAGGACCGCGCGCTCCATGTAGTTCTTCAGCTCGCGAATGTTGCCGGGCCACCGGTAACCCTCCAGCAGCGAGATCACGCCCGCCGAGATCGCCGGCTCCGGCCGTCCCATCTCGTGGCAGATCTGGCGCACAAACGTCTCGGCCAGCCGCGGAATCTCCGACACCCGCACGCGCAGCGGCGGAATGGTCAGCGTGATGCCGTTGAGCCGAAAGTACAGATCCCGCCTGAACGTCCCCTGCGCGACCTCGTGCTCCAGATCGCGGTTGGTGGCGGCGATGAAACGAACGTCGATGAAGCGCGGCTTGATGCTTCCCAGCCGGCTGACCTCGCGTGTCTCCAGCACGCGCAGCAGCTTGGCCTGCGTCGCCAGCGGCAGCTCGCCGACCTCGTCGAGAAACAGCGTCCCCGCGGCGGCGGTCTCCAAGAGGCCAGGTTTGGCGGCGATCGCGCCCGTGAAGGCGCCGCGTTCGTGACCGAACAGCTCGCTCTCCAGCAGGCTCTCCGACAGCGCGGCGCAGTTCAGGCAGACGTACGGGCCGTTCTTGCCCGGCGACAACCGGTGCACCGTCTCGGCCAGCAGCTCCTTGCCGACGCCGGTCTCGCCCGTGATGAGGACGTTGATGGGGCCGGCCGCCGCTCGTTCGGCCAGGACATAGATGCGGCGCATGGCCTCGTCCGGGCCGGGCGTGGGCTCCAGCGCCCGATCGCGCAGGGTCTCGGGGCGGACCAGCGGCGCCTTGATCCGCGACCGCCGCTGGATGATCAACACCGACGACCCAATCGAGATGGTCTCCCCGGCCGCCACCGCGACCCGATCCCCCGGTTTGACCAGCAGGTCCTTGACCCGGGTCCCGTTGATGCTCCCCAGATCCTCCAGGAACATCCCTTCGCCGACATTCACGTAGAGGCGCGCGTGCGTCCGCGATGCCAGCGGGTCGTCGATGCGGACCTCGCTGGTCTCGCCGCGCCCGATGGTCAGCGAACCATTTTCAGGCAGGTTGTAGGTTCCGTACGAGTCGCGGCCCACCACCAGCAGGAACGCGCCGACAGTCGGCACTGATCCTTCGTGGTCGACGACCGTGGTCTGGGCTTTCACGCTCTACTCCGCTACGCCGGGCAGTATCGCCAGCGGCCGGAGTGGCCGCAAGGGCCGTTCTGCACAAGTTGTGCAAGCTGTACAAGTTGTGCCAGCGCAACTTGCCCGTTGTGACCCCCGGCATCCGGTTGGCCGTCGCCTGAAAACCCCAAAGTGGCGAGACGACGGGGCAAAGGCAGTGGATAAAGCCGCGCCGGTCGGTGGCACACCGCTTGCGTTAGTAGCGAGGCATGACTCCTGAAGCGATGATAACTCAGTACAAGACAGCCCTCTATGCCCGTGCGATGCGCCTGGCGCGGACTCCCGCGGACGCCTGGGACTTGGTGCAGGACACCTTCGAGCACGCCCTGCGCGCCTACGCCCGCCTGCAACCGGACAGCAACCTGCGCGTGTGGTTGATGACGATCATGCACCACCTGTTCATCGACCGCTGCCGCCGCAAGGCCCGCGAGCCCAGCGCGATGATGATCGAGGAGGATCAGATTCCCAGCCCCGAGCAGAGCGCTGCCCCCGTGTGGGCGACCGTCTCGGAGGAAGCGGTCGCGGCGGCTGTCGCGGATCTGGAGACCCCGTTCCGCGAGGTGTACCAGCTTCGTCTGATCGACAAGTGCTCGTACGAGGAGATCGCCGAACGGCTCCTGATCCCCCGATCCACCGTCGGCACCCGCCTGATGCGCGCCCGCCAGAAACTACGCCAGACACTGCTGGACCAGCAGGCCGCCGCCTGAGTACTTCCTTCCCATGAACCCTCCCCCGCTTGCGGGAGAGGGCCTGGGAGAGGGCCAAACGTTACGAGAAGCGGAAGCGACTACAACTGGACGGCAGACCGCTAAACCGCGTCTTCGCCCTTTTCACCGGTCCGGATGCGGATGGCCTCTTCGATGGAGCTGACGAAGATTTTGCCGTCTCCGATCTTCCCGGTCTTGGCCGCCGCGCTGATGGCATTCACCACGTCGAAGACCATGGAATCCTTGACCACGATCTCCAATCGGACCTTGGGCACGAAATCGACGACATAGGCCGAGCCTCGGTAGATCTCGGTCTTGCCGCCGGTACGGCCGAACCCCTTCACCTCGTACACGGTCATTCCCGACACCCCGACCTCGCGCAACCGCTCTTTCACTTCGTCTAGCTTGAATGGCTTGATGATGGCTTCGATCTTCTTCATGGCGTCCTCCGAGAAAAGATCCGGCGTCCTCCCCCATGGAGCCGCCGGATCCCGCGTTGATATGGTCTTCGGGATCGGCCTTGCTTAGCCACCCGCCTCCTCGTAGTGATACCCCGCCTCGCCGTGATCCAATCCGTCGAGACCCGCCTCCTCGGACTCCGCGTCGGGACGCAGGCCGATGACCGCCTTGATGATGTACGCGATGACCGCCGTGCCCACCACCGACAGGGTGAGCGTCAGGCCGATGGCCTTGAGCTGTTCAATCCACAACGTCTTGCCGACGAACGCGGCCAGGTTGGTGTTGAGGTTGGCGTTGGCCTCCGGCGTGGCCAGGAACCCGGTGATGAGCGCGCCCAGCGTTCCGCCGACGCCGTGAACGCCGAAGGTGTCCAGAGCGTCGTCGTATTTCAGGACGGCCTTGAGCTTGGTGCAGGCCAGGAAGGGGATCGCACCGGCCAGGACACCGATGATCACCGCACCGGTCGACGTCACGAAGCCGGCAGCCGGCGTGATGACAACCAGGCCGGCCACCGCGCCCGAGCAGAAGCCCAGGAT
>DASRQT010000110.1:0-9014 GCA_035696485.1 Polyangia bacterium
TGCAGATAGAAGCGCTTGGCATCCAGCATACAGGCGATGACCGGCGGTGAGGGGAGCTCGCCGGTGCCGGCGGCCAGCACGCGCGGGCTGAAGAACACCGGACGCGCGCGCGGCACCCCATCGGCGCGCAGGTGGGCGAGCCAGCGGTTCACCTGTGGGTCGCGATCGCCCAGCGCCACCTCCGCCTCGGCCGCCAGCGCGAAGATGTGGAAGCCGAGGAGGACGCCCTCTGGCCCGCGCACGACACGGAAGGCGCCGGGCAGCGCGCGCCACCAGGCCTCGACGCTGGCGGCGGCGCCCTGGTCGAAGGTGCGCGCCAGGGCCAGGATGGTCGGGCCGTCGCTGGTGCGCGCCGCCTCGACTCCGTACATCTCGCCCGAGGGAAAGAAGGCCTCGCGCACCGTCGGCCGGTCCACCAGGTAGAGCAGATCGGCCATGTACCGCCACAGCTGTGCCCGCGAGGCCTGGCTCACCTCGGCGCGCAACCAGCCCCAGGCTGCCCGCCGCAGCTCCTCGTGACAGCGAGGATCGAGCGCGCGCAGCGAGGCGGCCACCGCGGTCCGCACCGTCTCGTGCACCACCAGGCCGTCGGCGGCCGCCTCCACGAAGGGGAGCGCGCGCAGCGCCTCGAAGGCCTCGGGGCTGAAGTGCGCCGGCAGCATGGCGGCCAGGCCCGAGCGGGTGGCCCGCCGGACCAGGCAAGCGGCCTCGAGCAGGCGGCGCACCCGCTCGTCGCGCACGTCCTCGAGGAACATCGGCGCCAGCACCTCGATCACCGGGCGGCTGTCGCCCTGCGGGGCCAGCTCGGGCCGCTCCAGCGCCGCGCGGGCGGCCAGCTGCAGGGTCAGCGGGTGCCCCTGACCCAGCCGCAGCAGCCGCGGGATGGCCGCCGGCGCCACCCCCTGCAGCTCGAGCAGGCCGCGGGCGCTGGCTTCGTCGAGCGGCTCGAGGCGGATCACGTCGACCAGGCGGGCCCAGCCCGGATCGGCGGTCCAGGCCTCGATCGAGGCGGCGCGGGCGAAGGCGAAGGCTCGCACCGAGGCGGGCAGCGGCGGCAGCAGCTCTTGCCTCAGCCACCCGTCGAGCAGGCGGAAGGTCTCGTAGTGGTCGAAGGCGATCGCCAGCCGGGGCCCGCGCGCGCCCAGCGCTAGGGGCAGCTCCTTCGCCGAGGAGAGCGGCCGGCCCACCAGCTCTCCCAGCACCGCCAGCAGTCCCGCCGGCGTGGGCTCGACCGCCCGGCAGTCGACGCGCAGGAGCGGGATGGCCCGCTCCTCGAGGTGGGCGGCGAAAGCCTCGAGGAGGCTGCTCTTGCCCATGCCCCCCAGGCCGAGCACGAAGGTCATCACCGGGCCGCGCTCGCCAAAGGCCGCCGCGAGCCGCTCCAGCTCGCACTCGCGTCCCAGGAAGCTGGAGCGTCGCTCGAGGCGGATCCGGTCGGCCAGGCGGGGTCCAGTCATGGCGATTTCATCCCCTTTTCACGCGGCCATCATGCGACCGGGCCGCCGTCGGGGCAACCTCTGCTGCGAGAGGAGACCGATGCCATGAACACGCACCTGCACATCCAGTTCGACCTGCTCTGCCCGCCCGCCGAGTTCCGAGGGATGGCCGACCACGCGGCCAGCGCCATCGCCGCGGTACCCGGCCTGCTGTCCAAGGTCTGGATCATCGACGAGCAGCGCCGGCGCGCCGGCGGCGTCTACCTGTTCACCGACCGCGCCGCCGCGACGGCCTACCTGGAAGGTCCCATCGTGGCCGGTCTCCGCGCCAACCCCGCCCTGTCCGGGTTGGAGGCGCACCTCTTTGACCTGCTCGAGGGGCCGAGCGTGGTCACCCGGGGCCTGGCCGCCGCCGGGACCGCCGCCGGGGGACGGGACCACCGCCCCGCCGCCGTGTGACGGAGGCGCGACACCGCTGTCGGTGTCGCGTCGAGCGCAACCGCAGAAGAGGGCGTTTTCGCGCCGGGCCGGGTTGGCCGACCTCTTGCTATTCGAGGTCGTCGAGGTGCCCGCGATTAAGGCACACGTCGCGGGCCTTCGCATTGCGGAGCGCCTCCACCTCGATGGGCGAGCGACGGATGTTCTTGTCCTTGGTCACGATCACCGAGCCGCGCGCAGGACGCGCGGGGTGAAACCCGTGCGCTTCTAGTTCTTACCTGGACCGGTATTTCTCGATCGCGCCGCGCGCGAACGCCATGCCGTGCCCCGGACGGTCGGGGATCTTCAGCTCGCCGTCCTTGCACGGCGGCAGCTCCTGCCAGAGGTCGGGCGGCGCCCAGTCCATGAACTCGACGAGGAAGCCGTTGGCGAGCGCGCCGACGATGTGGATCGAGATCTCGTGGATCAGGTGCGGGGTGAGCTGCACGCCGTGGGCGGCAGCGAGCTTGCCGATGCGCAGCGTTTCCGAGAAGCCGTTGGCGCGGCACACGTCGGGCATGGCGAAGGCGAGCGCCTTGCGATCGAAGAGCTGCTTGAATTCCCAGCGTGTGAAGTGGTTCTCGCCTGCCGCGACCGGAATATTTATCTTTTTTGCAATTTCAGCATAGGCGTCGAAATCGTCGGCGAGCACCGGCTCCTCGTACCACAGTAGGTCGAACTCTTCGAGTAGCCTCGCCTGGCGCACGTTGCCGAGCACGTCGAGGCGCTGGTTGACGTCGACCATCATGCGCACGTTCTTCCCGATCGTCTGGTGCACGGCCGCGACGCGCTTCGCGTTCTCGCGCGGGTCGGGATGATGGATCTTCATCTTGTAGTAGCGGCAGCCCATGGCGGCGTACTTCTCCGCCTCGCCGAGCAGATCGTTCATGCTGTAGCTCGACCAGCCGCCGCTGCCGTACGCGGATACGCGGTCCGAATGCGCGCCCCAGAGCTTGTAAAGAGGGAGTTTTGCGCACTTGCCGACGATGTCCCACAGGCCGATGTCGAGCGCCGAGAGCGCGTAGGCGGCGATGCCCTGCTTCTTCACGCCCATGTCGACGCAGAACATCTTTTCCCACAGCCGCTCGACGAAGGTCGGATCCTCGCCGATGAGCGCCGGCTTGAGCCGCGTCTCGAGGTAGCTGTGCACCGCCTCGGCGCCGCCGCCGTTGAACACCAGGCTGTAGCCGAGACCTTTCACGCCTTCGTCGGTGGCGATCTCCGCGACCACGAGCTTGTGGTGCGGATAGGTGAGCGCCATCGGCTTCGGCGTCGGCACCGTCAGGACGCAGGTATCAATCGCGGTGATCTTCATGGGGACAATCTTAGCGCGGCGGCAGCGCGGCCTACTCGAGATCCTGCATCACGCAGGCGCACCGCCGCTCACGAGGAGGTGCTGGCCTCGCGTGAATCGATGCCGACGAGCCCGTCAAAGGACCGACTTCAACGTCGCGAAGGCCTCGCGCACATGCGCGGCTAGCGAGCGCTGGCCGCGATCGTTCCACCACGTGTCCATGCCCAATCGCATGACGGCGATCCCGACCATGGCGACAAGCCGAAGAGCGTTCTCGTCTTCGTCGGCCCAAACATCTCGCAGGGAGTCGAAGAGGTTTCGCTCCAGCCGCAGAAAGATTACTTGTTTGCGCGCCCAGAGCGCCCCGGTCGAGCGGATCAACCGCTCGATGGCGATCGATTCCTTGCTCTCGAAGCGCGAAACCAGCTGCGCGAGCTTCCTGCGGACCGCGTCGAATGGCCGCTCGTCCCGATCGACGCGAACGAAGGCAGTGCGCAGCGCCGCGATGAAGCCGGTGTCGATGGCTGCATGCAGTATCTCCTCCTTCGACTTGAAATACCCGAAGAAGGTCCGTCGGGCGATGTCGGCTTCGGCGGCGATGTCATCGAGCGTCGTCTCGTCGTAGCCGTTCTTCAGGAAGAGCCGTAGCGCAGCGCCGGTAATCGCCTTCTGTCCGACGAAGCGTCGTTCGTCACTGGCTCCGTCTACGAGATCAATGGCGGCCAGACCCAACAGGAGAGGACGCGCCCCGACTGAGCGGCCGGGACTGTCGTCTAGCAATTGAGAGATGCACCAAACCACCAGAGGAAAAGACCCATGAACAAGATCGCTATCATCACCGGAGCCAATCGGGGCATCGGTCGGGCGACCGCGCTGCAGCTTGCCCGCGACGGGATCGACATCGTCCTGACGTACCATTCCCATCGCGAGGAGGCCGACGATGTTATCAGATCAATCACGGCGCTCGGTCGGCGGGCTATCGCGCTTCAGCTCGACGTCCGGGAGGGTCGAGTCGTTTGCATCGTTCGCCAGCGCGGTCGCCGACGCACTGGCCAAGAACTGGGAGCGGAAGTTGTTCGACATCCTGATCAACAACGGCGGGGTCATGATTGGTCTTCCGCTTGCGAACGTCACGGAGGACGCGTTCGACCGCCTCGTCAACGTCCACTTCAAGGGCGTGTTCTTCCTCACCCAGACGCTCTTGCCGCTCATCGCCGACAACGGCTCGATTGTGAACGTGTCGAGCGGTGTCACGCGCTTTTATACGCCGGCGCACGGTATCTACGCCGCAGCCAAGGGCGCGGTCGAGGTCCTCACCCGTTACTTCGCCAACGAGCTCGGTTCCCGGGGCATCACCGTGAACACGCTCGCTCCGGGTGCCGTCGCCACCGACTTTTTCGGCGGCCTGCTTCGCGACAACGAGCAGATCCAGAAGCACATCGTGTCTGACACTCCGCTCGGCCGCTTCGCCGTTCCCGACGACATCGCCGGGGCGATTTCCGCGCTGCTCGCGACTGGCAACCGTTTCGTGAACGGCCAGCGCATTGAGGTATCCGGCGGCATTCACTCTTAGTCACAGAAACGGGGTCGCGCCGCCCGATCGCCGCTCCCGTCGCGTCGGCCTGAGCCTGAGCGGGGACACGGTCACGCCCGCCGTTCGCCGATGGTCCGTCCGGTCGGATAGCATGGCCGACGACGCACCGCCATGACCATTTTTTTCCGCACCTTCGTTCTCTCGGCGCCGCTGTTCGCCACCGTGGCCGTGGGCTACGTCATCGCCCGCCTCCCCTTCTGGCGATCGTCGTGGACACGGATGGGCAACAAGTTCGTCTTCGCCGTCGCCCTGCCGGCGATGTTATTTCGCATGATGAGCGATCTCTCGGCGCTGCCGCCCGTCGACGCGCGCCTCTTGCTGGCGTTCTTCGGCGGCTGCTTCATCGTGTTCGTGCTGGGGCGGCTGGTGGGCGCGTTCGCCTTTCACCTGGACGGCGTGTCGCAGTCGGTGTTCGCCCTGGGCGGGATCTTCTCGAACAACGTGCTTTTGGGGTTGCCGCTGGCCAAGCTGGTGCTGGGCGACGCCGCGCTGCCGTCGGTGGCGCTGGTGCTGGTGTTCAACTCGGTGACGCTGTGGACGCTGGTCTCGGTGTCGGTGGAATGGGCGCGCCACGGATCGTTCACACCACGCGGGCTGGGCAAGACGGCGCTGGGCGTGCTGACCAACCCGATCGTCGCCTCCATCGTCGGAGGCACATTGTTCGGGCATTCGGGGTTGCACGCGCCCCCCCTGCTGTGGACGGCGCTGGGCCTGGTGGGCAAGCTGGCGGCGCCGGCGGCGCTGCTGGTGCTGGGGATGGGCCTGGTCGAGTACGGCGTCGGCAAGGGCTGGCAGCAGAGCCTGGCCATCTGCTGCATCAAGCTCTGCGTGCAGCCGCTGGTCGTCTGGGGACTGGCGGCTGCGCTGCGCTTGCCGGCGATGGAGACGACGGTGGTCGTGCTGCTGGCGTCGATGTCCGTCGGCGCCAACGTCTACTTGATGGCGGTGCAATTCCAGGCCCTCCAGGCGGCGGTGGCCGGCAGCCTGGTGCTCTCGACGGTGCTGGCGGCGATCACGACGCCCATCTTGCTGGCGTTGCTGGGTTGATCTGAGGCCGTCAGGCCTGACCTTCGAAGAATCGGACCGTTCCCATGGCTGGCCGGTTCGCCTCTGGCGACTGGACATTTTTCCGCCGGCAAGGCCCTCTTTTGATCCATGAGGAGAAGAGTGTTGGCGCTGTTGGGCGTGCTGATCATGGGTTGCGGCGGCGGTTCCGCGCGGGCGCCCGGCGACGGTGGTGCGGGCGGTGCGGGTGCGGGCGGCACAGGCGGGGCGTCGTCCGGCGGGGATGCAGGGTCGTTGCCAGCGCCGACGTCTGTCGATCTGACGTCGGCGGTCGGCGGCGCGCAGTTGCCGTTCACCGTCGGCCTGGGGTTTCGGCGCGGCGACGTGCCGTCGGCGTTCGGCGTGGATCTGGCTGGCGCGCAGATCGAGATCAAACGCCGCTGGAACGACGGCAGCGTGAAGCACGCGGTGGTCTCGGGCCACGCCGATCTGACGGCGGGGCAGCCGCGCACTATCAAGGTCGTCGCCGCCGCGCCCGGCGGTGGCGCCGCCGGCAAACCCCTGACCTGCGCTGACATTCTCGCCGCCGCCCCATCAGCGTCGGTCACGCTGGGCGCGCTGGGCTCGGTGGCTCTCGCGGGCCTGCTGGTCACACCGGTGCGCACCTGGCTGACCGGGCCCGAGGTCGTCGAATGCCACTACCGGGGCCAGGTGGGCGCCGACGCCACGCTGCGCGTGCAGTTCCAGGTGCGCCTTTACCGCGGCGGCCGGCTGTTCGTGCGCGTCGTGGTCGAGAACGGATACCTGGACGTCGCCACCGTCGACAAATCATACCTGCCGTCGGTCAAGCTGGGGGACGCCACGATATTCGACGGCGGCGGCACGGCGCTGAACCACGCCCGCCACACCCGCTGGATGGCGCAGGGCTGGCTGGGCGGCGACCCGCAGCTCGTTCCGCGCCACGATATCGCCGCGCTGGTGGGCGCCCGGCTGCTGCCGAACTATCAGGTCAAGCCGGCAGCCGCCGCGGCGCTGGATGACCTGTATCTCACCTACCATCCGATGGAGCACGGCGGCTGGACCCCGGACATGAGCGACACCGGGTATCAAGCGCAGATCGGGTTGCTACCCAACTGGGACGCCCTTTACGTGACGTCGAACGCCGACCCCCGCGCCTTCGCCGCGTCGCTGGCCAGCGCCCAGGCCCTGGGCAGCTATCCCATCGTCTGGCGCGACAGCAGCGATGATTCCGTCGTGCGCCCGTCGGCGCGCGCCACCTGGACGGTCGACGGCGCCGCCGCCGGCGGCGAGACCGCCGTCGGCGCGGGCGGGCTGACCTGGGACAGCGCCCACCACGGCAGCGGCGGGTATCTGGCCTATCTGCTGACCGGCGACTTTTTCTATCTGGAGACGATGGCCCTGCAGTCGTCGCTGGCGTATTTGATCGTCAGCTCCTCGCACGGCGGCGGCACGCAGCGGTTGCTGACCGGGCAGACGCGGGCGACGGCGTGGGCCAACCGCACCACCGGCCAGTACGCCGCGCTGGCGCCGGTCGATGCGCTGTCCGACGATTACCGCGCGTTGCTGGCGCAGAACGCCGCGCACTGGAAGGGCGTGGTCCAGGCGCTGGCCGCCGGCGGCAAACATCTGGGCCTGGTTTATTCCTATGAACTGGCCGCCAATGACTACGGCGCCGGCCTGCTGTCGCCCTGGCAGCAGAATTTCCTGACGCAGGCCTTTGGCCACGTCAGCGATCTGGAACCGCTGGCCGACATGACCGACTGGAACGCCGTGCGGGACTATGCCTATCAGTTTCCGGTCGGGTTGCTGGGGGCGGGCGGCGCCGACGGTTACTGCTTCACGCAGGCGTCGCAGTACACGTTGCGGGTGGCCGACGGTGCGGTCACGACACTGGACGCCACCTATGCGTCGTGGGGGATGGTCTACGCCAAGATGTTCAACGGCGCCCCCTGCGGCAACACCCTGAACGGCGAATCGGGCGGCGCGCCCGACGCGGCCGCCAGCGGCTATTGGGGCAACCTGATGCCGGCCATCGCCTACGCGGTGGACCACCACGCGCCGGGCGCGGCGGCGGCCTGGGCGCGCTTCACCGGGGCCAGCAACTACAGCGTCGTTCAGGCCTCGCCGTTTCAGAGCGTCGCTGCCTGGGGAGTGGTGCCGCGATGAGGGCGCGGCCTTGGTTTGTCCTGCTCATGGGGGCGGCGTGCGGTGCCAGCCGAGGCAGCGCCGCCATCGATGCGCCGGCCGCCGAGCCGCCGGCAGGTACCCCGGACGCCGTCGATGAGCCGGCCGTCGTCGATCCGTCGGCGTCCAAGCTGGCGCTGGCCGCGCAGAAGCTGGTCGCCGGCCAGTGGGCGATCTTCAAGGACGCCGACGAAAACGCCGGCTCGGCATTGTCTGGCACCAACAGCGTCAACTGCGACTGGATGAACAAGACCGACTTCTGGCCGGGCGCGACGCCTTACCACGGGCGGATCGCTTTTCACACCTCGCCCGCCAACACCGAAACGCCCTGGTACACGGTCATCTACGACGAACGCACCGACACCTGGGAACGCGCCGACGGCAACCTGCCGCTGATTGCTCCCGGTCACGCCTATGACCACAACTGCGTCGATCCCGACGACGGCAAGCTGTACTCGGCGGTCTACTTTGACGACACCCGCATCCTGCGCTTCGACCTCGCGGCGAAAACCTGGCTGCCCGACCTGGCGGTGGCGTCCGATCTGCACATGGGCCAGGAGCCGGCCTACTCGCTGGTCTGGCATCGCGCGCCGGCCGGCCTGGTCTGGCTGTCGGGTGCCGGCAAGATCGCCTTTTGGGACAAGGCGACGCAGGGTTGGACGCTGGTGCGCGGGGGAGTGACCGTCGGCGAGTACCACAACGTCGGCGCCCACAACCAACGGGCTGCCCTGACCATCGTCGGTGGTGGCAACGATTCTTCGGCGCTTTACGCGGTTTTTCACGACGGCGCGAAGATGGTTGCCAGCGCGGTCTCGCCCCCGCCGCCGTTCGGATCGTTCCTGATCGGGTACGAAGGCAATGACCACGGCGTCCTGGTGGCGCCTCATCCCAGCGCGCGAACGTTCATCTTCCTGACCATGACCGGCGCTTGCTGGGAACTGGACGCCGGGACCGCCGCGGCGCCGTCGTCCACCGCCACCTGGCAAACCTGCACCGTGCCCAT
>DASRQT010000111.1:0-1737 GCA_035696485.1 Polyangia bacterium
CCATCGAGGGATTGCGTGCCCAACTTGCCGGACGAGACCTTCACTTCGGTTACGGAACGCTGTGGCGCTTCTTTATGCGCCATAACCTGACGCGTAAAAAAAGGTAATTGCTCACCCCGGTTAACCAAATCCTCTCGTGCCTGAAGACGGGGCCGCTTCCAGTTGCCTCGGCAGTTCGCGTCAGAAACTTCTTGACACGGTAACGCCCGAGTCGAGTCTACACGACGGGTGCCTCTGCTTCCGACGCCCACACTTAGCCATGTTGAGAAGGACGCGCTCATCGCGGCGCTGACTGCCAGACTAGCATTGGCGGATCAACGGATCGCCGCACAGGACGCTCGCATCGCCGCCCTGGAAGCGCGGCTCACCCAGCAGACCCAGCCGCCGAAGACTCCCGGCAACTCCTCGAAGCCACCGTCGCAAGGACAGAAGCCGGACCTGCCAGCCCCCGGCACGGATCGCCCGCCTCGCAAAAGCCGCCCCGGCGTCGGGCGGACACTGCATCCGAACCCGGATCGCACGATCGACCAGCGGCTGGCCACCTGCCCGAAATGCGCGGCGGTGTTCCCCGACGCGTCGCAAACCCCACAACAGGTCTACGAGCGTATCGAGTTGCCACCCGTCCGTCCGGATGTGACCCAGGTGCGCCTGTTCGGCGGCCGCTGCGCCTGCTGCGGTGAGCGGGTCACCGCCCAGCCCCCAGCCGGTCTGGTGCCCGGTTCACCATTCGGCCCATCGATCGCAGCGATGGTGGTGTATCTGCATTACGCCCATGCCATCGGCATGGAACGGCTGTCGTTGTTGATGGACGAACTGTTCTCACTAGCACTCAGTGAAGGTGCCATCTGCAACATCCTGGCCCGTGCGCGACCGCCTTTGCTGATGGCCACGGACTTGATCGGGAAAATGGTGCTCGCCAGCCCGGTGGTTTGCTCGGACGAGACGTCAGTGCGGGTCAAGGGCAAGAATTGGTGGGAGTGGGTTTTCATCGGCACTCTTGCGGTGCTGCATGTGATCCAGCCGAGCCGTGGCAAGGCCGTGGTAACCTCCCTGTTCGGCGCAAGCCAGCCAAAAGTGTGGGTCTCCGACATGCTCGGCAGCCAGCGCGGCCATGCTGGACTGTGGCAGGTCTGCCTGGCGCATCTGCTGCGCGACGCGAAATACGCCATCGAATGCGGCGACACCGCATTCAGCGCGCCCTTCCGCTGGTTGCTGCTACGCGCCATTGCCATCGGACAACGGCGCGAGACGCTGAAAGACACCACCCTGAGGCAATATCTCTATGACCTCAACCGCCGCCTCGACCGGATCATGGCGACGGTCCCGGCGGGCGACGCTGGCCGTAAGCTGCACAAACGCATGCTCGCCAACCGGGCGCATCTGTTCGTGTTCATGACCAACCGCGCTGTGCCTTACACCAACAACATCTCAGAACGGCATCTCCGGCCCAGCGTGGTCTTTCGCAAGGTGACCAACGGGTTCCGCTGCGAATGGGGGGCGGAAACCTATGCCGCCTTCCGCTCCGTCGTCAGCACCGCAAAGGCCAACCGCGCTTCGGTGCTCGATACCGTCCGCTTCGTGCTGACAACCAAACGACCCGGCGACGCCCTCGCCGGGTCAGGGTGAGCAATTACAAACTTCCGCCATCCAACCAGGCGTATTACCTCGCGGCGAACTGGGAGACTGCACAGCGCTGATTACGAGCGGCCGAGGGCCGCCGGGAAAGGACGTTGTCGG
>DASRQT010000112.1:0-5060 GCA_035696485.1 Polyangia bacterium
GGTACTCGCGGCGAGCTGCGTGTGGTCACCGCCGAGGTTCAGCATCGCGTCCGTTATGCCCGAGCCGGCCAGCAGTTGTTCCTGGACGTTGGCAGCCAGACGGCGACCTTTGAGGAGGTGAAGGCCCACGCGACCCGCAAGGAAGCCGGCGGGCGTGATGGCCGCGTGACGGCCCCCATGAACGGACGGGTCATCGCCGTGCAGGTAGCGCCGGGGGACCACGTGGCGCGCGGCCAAGTGCTGCTGGTGGTGGAGGCAATGAAGATGCAGAGCCCCGTGTTGGCCGAACTGGACGGACAGGTGTCGGAGGTGCTGGTTGCGGTGCAGTCCCAGGTCTCGGCGCGCCAGTTGCTGATTGCGATGACGCCGGACGCGAGGCCCGCTTGAGCGCACAAGAGATGGAGATGGCGATGGCGACAGCGCCGGCGGACAAGGCGATCGTCACCTGCGCGCTGACGGGCGTGCTGACCAATCCCAAGCAGCACAACGTCCCGGTCACGCCCGAAGAGATGGCGGCGTCGGCGCGTGAAGCG
This sequence comes from Polyangia bacterium, assembly GCA_035696485.1. Classification (GTDB taxonomy): domain Bacteria; phylum Myxococcota_A; class Polyangia; order Fen-1088; family Fen-1088; genus DASRQT01. The sequence goes on from DASRQT010000112.1 coordinate 534, forward strand.
TTCGACGCCGGCGCCAGCATCATGCACATTCACTTCCGCCGCCAGGAAGAGGGGAGGGGGCACCTGCCGTCGTGGGATCCGACGGTCGCGGGCGCCATTTGCGCCGCCGTGCGTGCGGCCTGTCCGGGCGTGATCATCAACATGAGCACGGGCGTCCTGGGACCGGACATCAGCGGCCCGGCGTCGTGCTTGCGCGCGGTCAAACCCGAGATCGCCGCCTGTAACGCCGGCACGCTGAACTACCTCAAGACCAAGGGCGACGGCTCCTGGGCCTGGGCGCCGATCGTCTTCGATAACCCGGTCGAGAAGATCAAAGCCTTTCTCGACGTGATGAACGAGACCGGCGCGTTACCTGAATTCGAGTGCTTCGATCTCGGTATCGTCCGGTCGGTCGGTCTCTACATCGAAACCGGGATGGCCGCGCACGCCGACTACAACTTCGTCATGGGCGTGGCCTCGGGCATGCCCGTCGATCCGGAGCTACTCCCGTATCTGATCAAGCAGATGCGGCCGGGATCGCCCTGGCAGGTGACCGCCATCGGGCGCGACGAGATCTGGCCGCTGCACCGCAAGGCCGCCGCGCTGGGTGGCAGCCTCCGCACCGGCCTCGAGGACACCTTCTATCTGCCCGACGGCAGCCGCGCTCGCTCGAACGCTGCGCTGATCGAGGCGATGGTCCGCATCGCGCGCGAGGAGGGACGCGACATCGCCACGCCCGCGGAAGCGCGCCGGGCGATGAGCCTCGCGGCACGCACCGATGACTAGAGGATTGGTGTTCATGGTGCTGATCGCGGCGTGCAGCGGCGCAAGGGACAAACCTCCACCTGCCGCCGACGACGGGGGCACCGACACCAAGGTCATCGCCGGCCGCTAGGAAGTGCTCGTCTAACACGCGTGGCTGGTCTATCTTGGCGGGCTCGAAAGCCCCCACCATGAAGATCGTCATCGGTTCCGATCACGCCGGATTCGCCCTCAAGCAGGAACTTGCCGCGACCGTTCGCGCCGCCGGGCACGAGCTGATTGACGTCGGCACCACCTCGACCGCGCCGGTCGACTATCCCGACTTCGCCGAAGCGGTGGCGCGCGCGGTGCTGGACGGACGCGGTGACCGCGGGGTGCTCATCTGTGGCAGCGGCGTCGGTGCGTCGGTGGCCGCGAACAAGATCGCCGGCATTCGCGCCGCCGTCTGTCACGACACCTACTCGGCGCATCAGGGCGTCGAACACGACGACATGAACGTGCTGGTCCTCGGCTCCCGAGTGGTCGGCCCGGCGCTGGCGCACGAGCTGCTTCGCAGCTATCTCGGCGCCAGCTTCACCAACGAGGAGCGCCACATGCGCCGCCTGGCAAAGGTCAACGCGCTGGAACGCAAGCGCAGCTAGAACGTTCGCGGGTCAGAACTGGAACTGGCCATACGCGCCCAGGTCCTTGAAGGCCTGGACCAGACGGCCGGCCATGCCCTTCTCGGCCAGGTGCATCCAGACCCGCGGGTCGATGTGCTTCTTGTTTGGCTTGTCGGGACCCTCGGGATTGCCCAGCTGCGACTTCAGATACGCGCCTTTTTCGTCCATGTACTTCTTCACCGGGTCCATGAACGCCCACTGCGTGTCGGTGTCGATGTTCATCTTCACGACGCCGTAAGAGACCGCCTCGCGGATCTCCTCGGGCGTGGACCCGGAGCCGCCGTGGAAGACGAAGCTCAAGGGGGCGTCGCCGGTCTTGCGCGCCGCTTTGACGAACTCCTGCGAGTCACGGAGGATCGGCGGCTTGAGCTTGACGTTGCCGGGCGCGTAGACGCCATGGGTGTTGCCGAACGCCGCCGCCACGGTGAAGCTTCCGACCGGGCCCAGCACGTCGTACGCGCGCAAGACGTCCTCCGGGCTGGTGTACAGCTTCGAGTTGTCGATGCCGGAGTTGTCGACGCCGTCCTCCTCGCCGCCCGTTACTCCCAGCTCGATCTCCAGCGTCATCTTCATCCTGGCCATCCGCGACAGATACTTGCGGCTCACCTCGAGGTTCTTCTCCAGCGGCTCCTCCGACAGATCCAGCATGTGCGAGCTGAACAGGGGTTCGCCGTTGCGCGCGAAGTAGTCCTCACCGGCGGCGAGCACGCCGTCGACCCACGGCAAGAGCTTGGCCGCGCAATGATCGGTATGGAGCACCACGGCGACACCGTAGGCGGCGGCGACGGTCCGGACATGAAGGGCGCCCGCGACCGCGCCCGCGATCGACGCCGCGTGCGCGCCGTTGTCGAGGAACTTGCCGCCGTAGAACTGCGATCCGGTGTGGGAGAACTGGATGATCACCGGCGCCTTCGCCTCGCGCGCCGCCGCCAGGGCGGCGTTGGCGCCGTGCGACCCGATGACGTTGACGGCAGGCAGAGCGCAGCTCTGTTTCTTGCAAAAGGCGAATAGCTCCAGCAGAGCATCGCCTGTGACTACCCCGGGCTTCATCTTGAGAGGTGGCATTTTCGTGGCCGATTCCTACCACAGCTTCGCCGGCAGGATGTTTCGGCAGCGTCAACTGGGCGTATTCCAACCACCAACGTCGGCCACCAGCTTGTCCGCCTCGGGCGGGCCCCAGGTCGCGGGCCGGTAAGGATAAAGCGGGCTGGGTCCGTGAATCACGGGATCGACGATGGCCCATGCGGCCTCGACCACGTCCTGGCGCGCGAACAGGGTGGCGTCGCCCGCCATCGCGTCGCCCAGCAGCCGTTCGTAATCACCGAGGCGACCTTCGGTTCCCTGCTGGGCGCAGTGCAGCACCGACAGCTCCACCGGCTGCCCCTTCATTCCCTCGCCGGGACTCTTGGCGCGCGCGCCGAGCGCGATCACGACGTCGGGGCTCAATCGCAGTCGCACGTAGTTGCCGACCGTCGGGGCAGGCTCCTTGAAGACCACCTGGGGCGGGTTCTTGAACTCGATGAAGACCTCGGTGGTTGTCGCCTTCAGGCACTTGCCCGCGCGCACGTAGAACGGCACGCCCTCCCAGCGCCACGAATCAACATACAGGCGAAGGGCCGCGTAGGTGCCCATGTAGGAATCCTTCGCCACGCCGGGCTCGTCGTGATAGCCGTTGAACTGGCCGCGCACGATGTTGTCGACGCTCATGGGCCGCACGGTTCGCAGCACCTTGGCCTGCTCGTCACGGATCGCCTCGTGGTACGTCGATGACGGCGCCTCCATGGCCAGGTAGCTCACGACCTGAAGCAGGTGGTTCTGGATCACGTCGCGGATGATCCCGGTCTCGTCGTAAAACTTGCCGCGGCCTTTGACGCCGAAGCTCTCCGCCATCGTGATCTGCACGTTCTCCACGTAGTGCCGGTTGAGGATCGGCTCGAGGAACGCGTTGGCGAAACGAAAGTAGAGGATGTTCTGGACCGCTTCCTTGCCGAGATAGTGGTCGATGCGGAAGATGCTCTCCTCCGGGAACCCCTCGTGCAGGATCTCGTTGAGCTGTCGGGCCGAGACCAGATCGCGCCCGAACGGCTTCTCGACGATCACGCGCGCCCGCCGCCCGCCGTCAGCCTGCGCCAGGTGCCGCACGACAACCGGGAACATGCTGGGCGGGATGGCCAGGTAATGGGCAGGGCGGGTGGCGGCCCCCAGCGCCGACCGCAGCTGGTCGAACGTGGTCGCGTCATTGTAATCGCCGTCGACGTACTCGAGGCGTGCGACCAGCTTGGCGAAGGCCTGTTCGTCGACGCCCCCGCCGTGCTCAACCAGGCTGGCGCGGCACCGCTCGATCAGTTGATCGCGCGTCCAGCCCGACTTGGCGACGCCGATGATGGGGAAATCGTTGCGCCCCCGTTTGGCCATCGCCTGTAGCGCCGGGAAGATCTTCTTGTACGCAAGATCACCGGTCGCGCCGAAGAAGACCAGCGCGTCGGACTTCTCCTGCTGCAACCGTGTCATGGCCTATTTGTGCCACAGGCCGACCTTCGGCGAAACGCCGAGCAGCACGCCGTAACGGTCGCCGCCGCCGAGCCCGATGGCCACCGCCGTCAGTGACAGATCGAGACGCTCGCTCTGCGACCAGGTAACCCCTGCGGTGCCAATGAGCTGGTACGGATCAGGAGAGAAGAAATGCACACCACCCAGCTCCGCGGTCACCGAGATCGCCCCGAAGTCGACCGCCAGGTCGATTCCACCCTCGAGACCGCGCGGACGTCCGTCGCCAGCGTCAGGGTCAATGAAGGCGCCGCCGTTGACGGCGGTGTGCCAGCGGCCGGCGTGCTTGGCGACCAGCAGAAGAGCCTCCGCACCCACGCCGCGGGTACCGGGCGCGACCGGAAGCTTCGGCCCAAGCTGAATGCCCCAGCCGAGCCCCAGGAGCTCGAGGCCCACTTTGGCCGATACCCACAGGCTGTCGGGAGCGGCATGATCGAAGGACGCGGATCCCCCTTCCGGTCCTTCAATCGCGTACGCGCCGTCGATGTCCAGCTCGACGTTGGAGGCCAGGCCCAGGTCGACCTCGAGGTCGGGGATCACCAGGCGCGCGGCCTGACGACCGCGAACGAACCCGATC
>DASRQT010000113.1:0-14948 GCA_035696485.1 Polyangia bacterium
TGAATGCGCGAGATCCAGGTCCAGCTCGCCTCGACCTCGTCGGCGCGGGTGAACAACGTGCCGTCCCCCAGCATGCAATCCAGGATCAGACGCTCGTAGGCCTCCGGAGGCTCGACACCAAAGGAGGCGCCATAACGGAACTCCATCGTGACCGGGGCGACCTCCATCGCCGGTCCCGGCAGCTTCGAGCCGAAGTTCAGCGCGATGCCCTCGTCGGGCTGGATGCGAATGCTGAGCACATTGGGCCGGATGCCGCCGCCGCGCCGGCCGAACAGCAGGTGCGGCGCCTCCTTAAAATGGATGGCGATCTCGGTTACCCGCTTGGGCAGTCGTTTTCCCGAGCGCAGATAGAACGGCACGCCCGCCCAGCGCCACGAATCGATGAAGAACTTCATCGCCACGTAGCTCTCGACCTGCGACGTCGGGCTGACCCCCGGCTCCTGTCGGTAGCCGGGGACGGTCTTGCCCAGGATGGAGCCGGCGGCGTACTGGGCGCGCACGACGTGGGCATCGATTTCACTTGAAGGAATGTGCCGCAGCGCCTTGAGAACCTTCAGCTTCTCGTCGCGAACGGCGTCGGGCTCGAAGGCCACGGGCGGCTCCATCGCCGCCAGGCTCACGACTTGAAACAGGTGGTTTTGCACCATGTCGCGCAGGATTCCCGCCTGTTCGAAGTAGCCGCCGCGCCCCTCGACGCCAACAGTCTCGGCGCCGGTGATCTGCACGTGATCGACGTAGCGGTTGTTCCAGACCGGTTCGAAGATGCCGTTGGCGAACCGGAAAACCAACAGGTTCTGGACCGTCTCCTTGCCCAGGTAGTGGTCGATTCGATAGATCTGCTTTTCGGTCAGCGTCTCGTGAATGTCGGCATTGAGGCGATGCGCGGTGACGGCATCGACGCCAAACGGCTTTTCGATGATCACGCGCGAAAAAGCGCCCTCGCCGCCCGTGGCGGAGGCGCGCGGGACCAGCCCCGACACGCCCAGGTTGCGCACCACCGTGGCGAAGGACGACGGCGGCGTCGACAGATAGAACACCCGGTTACCGGGCAACCCCAGCGCCCGCTCGACCTCGCCGAGCCGCTGTTTCAGCGCGACGAACGACGCGGGATCGTCGTACGTCCCTTCCTGGTAAAAGATGTTGCGGGCGAAGGTCGCCCACAGCTCGGGATCGATGGGCCGCCGGCGCGCGAACTCTTCGCAGCCGCGGCGCATCTCCTCGCGAAAGGCGTCGTCGTCCATCGGCCGTCGCGCGTACCCGACCACCGCGAACCGCCCGGGCAAAAGCCGCTCCCGGGTCAGGCTGTACAGCGCCGGCAGCAGCTTGCGTTTGGTCAGATCGCCCGAGGCTCCGAAGATGACCATCGTGGTCGGCTCCGGGATCCGTTCCTCGACCAGCCCTTCGCGTAGCGGATTGGGCAGCGGCGCAGCCGTCATGGTGGCGTCATTCAGGCCGATTTTCGCGCCTTCGCCAGGTCCTCGAACACGGCCGCCAGCTGCGACAGCCCCCCTTCGATGTCATTACCCAGGTGGACGCGCAGCGCGCGCCGCGAGCGCCGGCGCAAGACCTGGAGATCACCCAGGGCCTGCGCGTTGCGCAAGGTCGCGAACGAGTAAGACTCGCCGGGAACCGGGAGATCCTGGCCAACGTCGGCGGTCAGCTGCAGGAAGACGCCATTGTTGGCGCCGCCCTTGTGAAGCTGTCCGGTCGAGTGGAGGAACCGCGGCCCATATCCCAGCGTGGTGGCGTTCCGCGTGTTGTCGCGGAAGGCGACCCTCATCTGGGTCAGTAGCTGGTCGCGCATCTCGGTGCGCAGGAAATACCCGCACAGCGCCAGATAGTCGCCGGGCCCGGCCAGCGCCAGGTGCTTGTGGATCCGCTCGGCGTCCGACGGCGCGCAGACGCCGTCCGGCTCGGGCTGCGGCAGCTGCCCTTCCTTCGCGTGCTGGGCCAGAAGAGCGCTGGTGGCCAGCTTGGCCTCGGTGACGTTTGGTTCGTCGAAGGGGTTGACGCCCAGGCTGCTGCCGGCGATCGCGGTCGCCATCTCCCAGCGGAAAAATTCGCGTCCCAGCGCCCTGGCGTCCTCCATGCCGATCAGAATCACGGGAAATCCCGCGTTTTCCAGGGCGGTGACCCCGATGTCCAGCAGCGGCGCACCATCTCCGTAACGGATGTAGACGAAGGCGCGATCGTCGCCGTAAGCCTCCGGGCTGCCCAGCGGTTCCAGATCCACCGGGACGATGCCTTTGCCTTCCTTGCCGGTGGATTCGGCGACCAGCTGTTCGATCCACGAGCCCAGGGCCTCCATCTGCGGTGGGATCACGAAGGTCAACTTGTCGCGGCCCTTGCGGGCCAGCGCCCCCACCGCGGCCCCCAGCAGCACGCCGGGGCTCTCGATGGTCGGGACAGTCGGCGACGACGCGGTGGCCAGCTCGAGGCCGGTCTCCACCAGCCCGTCGAGGAAGTCGCCGCCCAGCAGCGCCGCGGGCACCAGGCCGAAGTAGGACAGGGCGGAATAGCGGCCGCCGATGTCGGCCGGATTGGTGAAGACACGCCGGTACTTTTTCTCTTCGGCCAGCTGCCCCAGACGCGTCGCCGGGTCGGTGATGGCGATGAATTGCCGGCCGGCCACGGCCACGTCGCCCCCGGCCGCGGTCAGCACGCGGTTCCAGAAGTAACGTTCGAAGGCCTGGATCTCGATCGTCCCGCCCGACTTCGACGCCACGATGAACAGGGTCGATTTCAGATCGATCTGCTTGTCCACGGCGGCCACCGCGGCCGGGTCGGTGTTGTCCAGGACCAGCAGCGACAGGCGATCAGCGCCGCGGGGGATGCTTGCGGCGGCCCGGCTTAGCACCTCGGGGCAAAGCGAGCTGCCGCCCATTCCCAGGAGTACGGCGAATCGGAATCCATCGCGCTGGATCTCGGCGGCGAACTCGTGCAGCTCGCCGAGCTTGGTGCGCATCAGCGCCGGCGCGCGCAGCCACCCGAGGCGATTCTTGATCGACTTTTCATGAGCGGGATCGGGCGTGAAGAACGTCGCATCGCCCTCCCACAGCCGGCGAAGCGCATCCTTTTCGACCATCGCCGCCAGCTCGGCGTCGTAGGCGTCGCGTTCGCGGGGCGGCAGCGTCAGCCGTTGCCGCCCCGAGACCTGTTCCAGCAGGGCCGCCCGCCGCGCGCTGATGACGCTCATGAGCGCGGCCATCGACGCCGAAAACGACTTCACGCCATCGGCCAGCAGGCCCCGGCAGACCTTGCCCAGATCCAGCCCCAGCTCGGCGAAGGCGGCGATGGTGTTCCTGGCCTCGTCCAGACCCTTCGCGAGTGTCCCCTCGGCACGTCCGTGATCGAGGAAGGCGGTCAGCGTCGCGGGCGGGACCGTGTTGACGGTGTCGGGTCCGATCAGCGCGTCGAGGTACATCGTGTCGGCGTACCTGGGATCCTTGGTCCCGGTCGACGCCCACAGCAGGCGCTGAGGATTCGCCCCCTGCGCCAGCAGGCGCTTCCATCGCGGCCCGGCGATCGTCGCCTGGTACATCTCGTAGGCCAGCTTGGCGTTCGCGATGGCCAGCTTTCCCATCAGCGCCTCGGCGCGCCGCGCCTGTTCGGGGTCGCCGGCGCGTGTCTTCTCGAGCAGCTGCTTGTCGCAGACGGCGTCCACCCGCGACACGAAGAAGCTGGCGACCGAGGCCAGACCGGCCAGCGACGCTCCGGACGCCACGCGATCTTCCAGCCCCGCCAGGTAGGCGTCGGCGACCTCCTCATATTGTTCCAGCGAGAAGATCAACGTGACGTTGACGCTGACCCCTTGCGCGGTCAATGCGCGAATCGCGGGCAGGCCCTCGGGCGTGGCCGGCACCTTGATCATGACGTTGGGCCGTCCGACCAGATGCGCCAGACGCAGGCCCTCGGCGACGGTCTGATCGGTGTTGGCCGCCAGCTCGGGGAGGACCTCCAGCGACACGCGGCCGTCGACGCCCGCGCTGTCGTCGTAGACCGGGCGCAGCAGATCGCAGGCGGCGCGGATGTCGTCCAGCGCCAGCTCCTCGTAGATCGCGTGCGCCGAGCGGCGCTCCTTGACCAGCCGGATAAGATCGTCGTCGTAGTCGTGCGATCCCGAGATCGCCTTGTCGAAGATGGTCGGGTTCGAGGTGATCCCGCGGACGCCGTCGTCCACCAGTCCCCGCAGCTCGCCCGAGGTCAGCAGCCCGCGCCGGATGTTGTCGTACCAGATGCTCTGTCCCAGCTCGTGAGTCTTGTGCAAGGTCGTGCTTCGGGTCGACATCAGGTCCTTGTTCCTTTCAGGGGGGCGATCTGCCCGCAGCATGTCAGCACAGGCCCGAAGCTGTAAAGAGCCCGGCGCTCCGGCGTGTCAGTCGGCGGCATGGTAGGTTGCCGGCGCTCATGTTCGAACCCCTGAGGCCCATGGCGGGGCACTCGGTTTTTCTGCTGCTGGTGCAGCTGGCGCTGCTGATCGCGGTGGCGCGCGTCGCGGCCGAAATAGCAAAACGTTTCGGCCTGCCGGCGGTGGTGGGCGAGCTGTCGGCCGGGATCGCGCTCGGCCCGACTGTGTTCGGGCACTACTGGCCCGAGACCTTCACGCGGTTTTTCCCGCCCGACCCGCACCAGTTCCACCTGCTGGACGCGTTCGGCACCTTCGGCATGGTGCTGCTGCTGCTCTTGACCGGGCTCGAGACTGACCTGCGGCTTTTACGCAACCTGGGCCGCGCGGCGCTCATCGCGTCGGCCATGGGCATGATGTTGCCGTTCGCGCTGGGTTTTGGCCTTGGCTACGTCATGCCCGCCGAGTTTCTCGCCGATCCCAGCCGGCGCATCCTGTTCAGCTTTTTCCTGGCCACCGCGATGTCGATCTCGGCGATGCCGGTCATCGCCAAGATCCTGGTCGATCTGGATCTGACCAAACGCAACATCGGTCTGGTCATCCTCTCGGGGGGCGTTGTCGACGACACGGTCGGGTGGCTGATCCTGTCGCTGATCGCCGGCGCCGCGACCAAAGGAGCGGTTCATATCCAGGATCTGGGTCTGACCGTCATGTACCTGGTCGGCTTCGTGCTGTTCGCCGCCTTCATCGCGTATCCGGTCCTTCGTTTCGTCATTCGCGTCACCGCCGAGAGGTTCCGTAGCAGCGACTCCGACCTGGTCCTCATCATCGTGGTGACGCTGCTGTTCGCCGCCGTCACCGAATGGATCGGCGTCCACGCGGTATTCGGCGCGTTCGTGGCCGGCGTCGTGCTGCACCAGGTTCCGCGCGTCCGAAAGGAGACCGTCGCCCGGCTGGAGTCGTTCGTGTTCGGCATCCTGGCGCCGGTTTTCTTCGGCATCGTGGGCCTGAAGGTCGACCTGTGGAGCCTGGGCGACGGCAAGATGCTGGCCGTCGTGGTCGGTGTGGCCTGCCTGGGCAAGCTGGTCGGCTGTTCCCTGGGGGCGCTCTGGGGCGGGCTGCGCTTCTGGGAGGCGGCGTCGATCGCCGTGGCCATGAACGCGCGCGGCGCCATGGAGATCGTGGTCGCGATGATCGGGCTGTCGCTGGGCATCCTGAGCCCACAGATGTTCTCCATCATCGTCATGGTCGCCATCGTCACGTCGTTCATGGCCCCGCTGGGACTGCGCCTGACCATGCCCCGCGTGCGCATGACCGAGGACGAGGCGCGGCGAATCCTGGCGTCGCAGTCGACCGGCGTGTTCGATCCGCTGCGCGTGCGCGTGCTGCTGGCGACCGGCGGCGGCGCCAACGCGCTGGCCGCCGCTCCTTTAGCCTTCGGAATCGCCAGCCGCAGCGAAACGCCGGTGAAGATCGCCTATGCGGCTGTGAAGACGTCGCTCTGGCGCCGCGTGCTGCGCCCGTTTCAGCCCAGCCCCCTGCAGAATCTCACCGAGCACCTGGAAGCGTTGAAGGCGATGGCCACCTCGATGTCATCACGGCCGCGCCTGGCACCCGAGGTGCGCGAGGTCGAAGGTTCGACCGTTCCGCGCGCCATCTGCGACGAGGCGGCCCGCGGCGACGACCTCATTGTCATCGGCTCGGGTGAAGGCGCCTCAATCAGCGGACCGATCGTCGAGGAGGTGGTCGCGTGCGCTCCCTGCCACGTCGCGATCATGAAGGCGACCGCGAAACCGACCACGGAGTACAGGAACATCCTGGTCCCGGTCGATGGTGGCGTGGCGTCCCGAACCGCGGTCGAGTTGGCCCTGCGTTATGCCGAGGCCGCGGGGGCGGCGTTGACGCTCGCGGTCTTGACCGAACGCCGCCCGCAAGCGGCCGCGTACGCCGACATCAGCGGCACTCACCTGACGTCGGACGTGGCGTCCACCAGCGCCGAAGAGCTGGAACGGATCTCGGTGGTGTTTCGCGCCGCGACGTTGAAGCCTACCGTCATCCATCTGGAATACGATCCTCGCTCCAGCGCCGTGGCGCAGGCGGTGGAAAAAGGGGGATACGACCTGGTGATCCTGGGCGCCGAGAACCGTGCCATCCAGCACCGGCTGTTCTTCGGATACGAAAATGAACGGTTGATCCGGGCGACCCGGGTTCCGGTCCTGGTGGTGGTCCCGAACCTGGCCAAGCTCGCCCGCTGATGTCGCCGCAGGGCAGGCAGTTCGTCCTGATCGGCGGCGGCGCGCGCTCCGGCAAGAGCGCCTTTGCGTTGTCGATGGCGCAGCGACTCGGGTCGCGCCGGATCTTTGTCGCGACGGCGCAGGGCCTGGACGACGAGATGCGCGCGCGCATTGACCGTCATCGGCAGGAGCGGCCCACCTCCTTCACGACCATGGAAGAACCGCTGGCGCTGGCCGCGGTGCTGGATACCATCGTGCAAGCCGACGTCGTCTTGATCGATTGCCTGACGCTGTGGCTCTCAAACCTGCTGGTGAGCGAGGTTCCGGTCGAGACGGTTGTGCACAAGATCGACGAGCTCGGCGCCGCGATTGCGCGCCGCAGGTTTCACGTCGTCCTGGTGACCAACGAGGTCGGCCTGGGCCTGGTGCCGGAGACGGCGCTGGGGCGGAACTTCCGCGATGTTGTCGGGCAGGCGCACCAGCGCCTCTCGGTCAACGCCGACCAGATCTACGCTGCTTTGCTGGGGCAGATCCTGCGCCTGCGCCCGGGACCGGTCGAACTCACGGGTGACCTCGGCGCCCCCTAGCAACCGTGCTATGTTTTTTTGTCGACGATGCCGGATGGAACCGACCCCAGCTCGCACGGTGCGGCCGATCCGCTGGTGGGCCGAGTTCTCTCGCAGCGCTACCGTATTCTGGCCAAGCTGGGCGAAGGCGCGATGGCGTCGGTCTACCTGGCGGAGCATTCGGGCGTGGGCACCAACATCGTGCTCAAGATCCTGCTGCCCGATCTGGCCCGGCGCCCGGAGTTCGTCGACCGGTTTCTGCAGGAGGTGAAGATCGCCTCGGACATCCACCACGACAACATCATCGACATCTTCTATAGCGGTCGCTCGCCCGAGGGCATGGTGTTCCTGGCCATGGAGTACGTGCCCGGCACCAACCTGCAGGACCTGCTGGCGCATCACGGGGCGCTGCCGTGGGAACGTGCCCAGCCCATCCTGCATCAGGTCGCCGACGCGCTGACGGCAGCCCACGCCCAGGGGGTCATCCACCGCGACGTCAAACCCGACAACGTCCTGATCCGGGAGCAGCAGGGGCCAGATGGCGTGATCGATTTCGTCAAGGTCGTCGACTTTGGCATCTCCAACCTGGCCGGCGGGCTGGCGCAGACCAAGGGCATCTTCGGCACCCCCGAATACATGCCGCCCGAGCAGGCACAGGCGCAGCCGCCCGATCCGCGCGACGACGTCTACGCCTTCGGCTGCCTCATGTATCAGGTGGTGACCGGTACGCTGCCATTCCAGGCGCCGACGCTGCAGCAGCTTCTGATGCTGCAGATCCAGGCGCCACCGGAGCCGCCGCGCCAGCGGCGCCCCGACCTGCCGATCACCGAAGAGGTGGAGGACATGATCCTGCGCGCCATGCAAAAGCGGCGCGCCGATCGCTGGCCGACGATGTCGCAGCTGGCCGATGCCCTGGGGGCGATCCCGGCGGTTCCGCGGACGCCGACGCCGCCACCGGTTGTCGAACCCGCACCGCAACTACCGCCGCCGGTCCTGCCGTCGCCGTCGCGGCGCCGCGTGCTGGCCCGGGTCGCTCTGGCAGCGACGGTGGTGGCTCTGTTCATCACTGCCGCGGCGCTGTATCACGGGCCGCGCCCGGTTCCCGGGCGTCTGGAGATCGTGACGGACCCCTCGGATGCCGCCATCTATATCGGTGAGGCCAAGCTGGCGGATCATTCGCCGCTGCTGCTGGAGGCGTCACCCGGTCGCTACACGTTGCGCGTGGTCAGAGACGGTTACGACCCGGTCTACCAGGTGTTCGAGATCCGGTCGCGCGAGGCGTTGCAGCTTCCGGTGAATCTGCCGGTCTCCGAGGCGACCCGCCTGGAATTGACCAGCGATCCGCCCGGCGCCCGCCTTCGCCTTGACGGACTGCTGCTGGGTGACAGGACCGGTGAGGCGCGCACGCCCTACACCGTCATGCGCGTGAAGCCGGGCCACCACACTCTCGAGATGGACGACATCCCGGATCGCGCCCCCTGGCGCACCGAGCTGGACGTCGTGCTGGGCGCGCAGCGCCATGTTAACGGTGAGCTGGCGCCGCTGCCGGCGACGACGCCCGACGCCGGCGTGGCGCCCGCCGTCGTTGCCCCGGCCAAACACCACCACAAGGACAAAACCAAGGAGGCGCGCAACGCCGAAAAGGCGCCGCCGCCGCCGGCCGACAAGAAGGCCGCCGAATCTCCGCCGCCAAGTGGTCCGCTGCTCGCGCCCACCGTCAAGCAAGACAAGGGGATCATGTACCTGGACATCAACAAGCGCCCAGAGAAGCAGCCCGATTCCGGCGCCGGCGCCCGCTAGGATCTGACGGTAGGATCTCCCAGCGTGCGCCCGTTCGCCCCGGTCTATTCTGCATTTTTGGCCGCCTTTGCCTTTCTCACGCGCCTGCCGGTGACGCGCGCGCCGCTCCGTGACGTCGAGCTCGGTCGTTCGGTCGCGGTCTTTCCAGCGGTCGGGATCGTGCTGGGGTTGGTGTTGACCGGTCTCGCGTTTGGCCTGGCCGGTGTGCTGCCACCGTTTCTTACCGCGGTTTTTCTGGTCGCATTACTGGGGGCGTTGACCGGCGGAATTCATCTCGACGGCTTCGCCGACGTGTTCGACGCTGTCGGCGGTGGACGCGGCGACCGGATTCGCATGCTCGGCATCATGCGCGACAGCCGTATCGGGGCCCACGGTGCGGCGGCGCTGACGCTGCTGCTGGTCGCCAAGGTCCTGGCGGTCGGATACCTCATCGAACGCAACGACCTGCTCACCCTGCTGGTATTTCCCGCCATCGGCCGCTGGACGGTCACGCCCTTGATCGTGTTCCTTCCTTACGCGCGCGAGGAAGGACTGGGGCGGGCGTTTCGCGGCAACGCCGGCCCCAGGCAGGTGGCCATCGCCGCGGCCATCGCGGCCGTTCCGACCGCCCTCCTGGGGCTGCGGATGATCGCTCCCGCGCTGGTTGCCACGGCCGTTGTGGGCGTGTTCGGGTTGTGGATGAAGCGCCATCTGGGCGGGTTGACGGGCGACGTTTACGGTGCCGCCATCGAGCTGGGGGAGCTGGTCGTCCTCGTCGCCCTGCTGGTGTGAAGGCGCCGGCAATTGACAATCTTTTCAACCGAAGGCTAGGGTCTAGCCGCCCATGGCGGCTCCCATTGTTCATATCGAGTTTCGAAGCGCGGCGTTCGGTCGCACTGCAGCCTTTTACAACAAGGTGCTCGGCTGGCAGACCCAGCAGAACGCGTCCGGCACGTACATGAAGCTGGACGGCCCCGACGCGCCGACGGCCGGCTGGTCGCGGACCGAGCTCAGCCAGACGGCCGGCTCTGTCGCTTACGTCGAGGTCGACGATCTCGCGGCGACCTTGAGCGCCGTCGAGAAGGAAGGCGGGCGCGTCATCGTGCGCAAGCTCGCCTTCGCCGGCGGCGGTGACGTCGCCTTTTTTGCCGATCCCGACGGCAACGTCGTCGGGCTCTGGGCCCGCAAGAAGGGGGAGAAGGGATCGACGCCGGTCGCGCCCGCGCCCGCAGCGGGCAAAGCGCCGGCTGCCGCCAAACCCAAGGCCGCCAAACCGGGCAAGGCGCCAGCCAAAGCCGCCAAGCCCGCCAAAAAGGGCTAGCCGCCCCTCATAACCACTGGCGCAGGCTGTAAGCGAGGCGTTCCAGAAGGCGCGCCAGCGGCGTGCGTCGTTCGAACGTGGCCAAGGTCAGTTCGTCGCACGTCGACATGTCGTGTTCCAGCATCGCGACCGCGTCCGCGTTGTGCGCGAAGTCGAGCACGTTGACGACGACCTCCAGGTTGTAGGCCAGCGACCGGTGATCGAAGTTGTAGCTGCCGATCGAAACGAACCCGTCGTCGACCGCCAGCACCTTGGTGTGAACCACCGAGCGGCTTTGCCAGATCCGAACACCCGCTTTCAGCAGAGGACCGAACGTGGCGCGCGCGGCCGTGTCCAGCAGGCGCGAGTCGCTGTGCCTAGGCACCAGCAGCCGGACGTCAACCCCGCGAGAGGCCGCCTGGCGAAAAGCGCGCAGGATTCCGCGGTCCGGCACGAAGTAGGGGTTGGCCAGGTAGACCCGGCGCACGCTCTCGCGGATGGCGAACAGCGCCGCCCGCCGGATCGAGAACCGCTCCCGCAGCTCGCTGTTCGAGATCACCGCCAGGCGCGTGCTCCCCGCGGGCGCCGGCTTCGGCAACGTCTCCGGATCCAGGCGGAAGCGCTTCTTCGCCCGGCGATTCCACGTCCGCACGAAAACCGCCTCCAGCACCAGCACGGCCGGCCCACGCACGGCGATGACGGCATCGCGCCAGTCACCGCCGCCGTCTGCCAGGCTGACCCATTCGTCAGAGATGTTGAGGCCGCCGGTGAAGGCGACGGTACCGTCACACACCAGGGTCTTGCGGTGATTCCGCCTTATCAAGGACCAGAATCGCGGCCGCCAGAACCGGTAGCGGTGATAGGGGATGGTGTGCACACCGCCGTCACGCATCCGCTGAAAGAACGCCGCGGGCGTGTCCCGGCACCCGACGAAGTCATACATGAGGCGCACCTCCACGCCGCGCGCGGCAGCGGCGATCAGCGCCGCCGCGAACTTTCTCCCGATATTGTCGTCGCTGAAGATGTACATCTCCAGCGACACGCGAAGCTTTGCCGCCTCGATGGCGGCCAGCCAGGCCGGGAAAGCTTCCAGGCCGTTGCGCAGCAGCTTGACCGCGTTCCCGGCGATGAGCTCTCGCGGTTCCGTCGCATAGCGCAGCAGTTCTTGCGCGTGCGCGTCTACGTCGGGAGGCGGAACGAGGCTGCTGGTCATTGAACGGGGTCGTGATGATTGACCGGGCAGGTCCGACCGCGTAAGGTCTGGCCCGCCGATGGGTCGAGAAGAGCATATCGAATTTCAGGGCCGCGTCATCGAGGTCTTGCCAGCCGGAAATTTCCGTATCGAGCTGGAGAACGGCCACCAGGTGCTGGCGCACCTGGGCGGCAAGCTCCGCAAGCATCGTATCCGCGTCGTGCTGGGGGACAAGGTGACAGTTGCGCTGACGCCGTACGATCCGACTCGCGGGATCGTCGTCTACCGTGGCTAGGCGTCGTACCTGGAACCCTCAAAGGGTTCCAGACCTCCCGCGATGGAACTCCGGCGGCAGAGCCGCCTGCGTTCACACGCGACTAGTTCTGGCCGTTGCTCTGTTGGCGGCGTTTGCCTTCACGCCGCCCGCCCATGCCGTCGCGCCCCCCGCGGCGGTGACGGGTGGGGCGGAGCCGGGCTCGGTCGCGCCCCTGGTCGACCGGGTCAAGGGCGCCGTCGTCACCATCCAGAGCACCAAGATCATCCGCCGCCCCGCGATGGAGGATCCCTGGAGCCGCATGATGCGCGAGCAGTTCGGCCTGGGCGCCCCACCCGGCGCCACGCGCGAGCGGCAGGAGGGCCTGGGGTCGGGATTCGTCGTCGACAAGGCCGGCCTCATCCTGACCAACAACCACGTGGTCGCCGGCGCCGACGAGGTTCTGGTCAAGCTTGGTGACAACCGGCAGTTTGCCGCCAAGGTGCTGGGCAGTGATCCAGCCACCGACGTCGCC
Source organism: Polyangia bacterium (assembly GCA_035696485.1). Taxonomy (GTDB): domain Bacteria; phylum Myxococcota_A; class Polyangia; order Fen-1088; family Fen-1088; genus DASRQT01. Next base: position 12,205 of record DASRQT010000113.1, read on the forward strand.
GTCGTCAAGCTGGACAAACCGCCCCGCGATCTGCAGGCGGCCGCGCTGGGCGATTCCGACAAGGTGCGGGTCGGCGACTACGTGCTCGCCATCGGCAATCCCCTCGGTCTGGGCCAGACGGTGACCATGGGGATCGTCAGCGCCAAGAACCGCGTCATCGGCGAACGCCTGGGCGACATCGATCCCCGCTACGAGGACTTCATCCAGACCGACGCCGCCATCAACCAGGGCAACTCGGGCGGTCCGCTCTACAACTTTCGCGGCGAGGTCATCGCCATCAACTCGGCCATCATCAATCCCGGGATCGCCATGAACGTCGGGTTTGCCATCCCCATCAACCTGGCGCGCCAGATCGCCGATCAGATTCGCGAGTCCGGGCGCGTGGCCCGCGGGTACCTTGGCGTCGGGGGCGAAGACTTCACGTCCGAAAGGGCCGCCGGGATGCGGCTGCCGCACACGCCGGGCGCGCTGCTGAACGTGGTCGGCCGCGGCACCCCCGCCGACGCCGCCGGCCTGCGCGCGAACGACGTCATCATCGAATTCGCCGGCAAGGTGATCGAAAACTATCGCCGGCTTCCCGCCGCGGTGGCGCTCTTGCGCCCGGGCGAAAAGGTCAAGGTGGTCTTTCTGCGCCAGGGCAAACGAATGGAGGCGGTGGTGACGCTGGGGGCTCAGGGCAGCAGCGCCGCCCTCGGCGAGAGCACGTTCCTCGGCGTCAAGCTGCGACAGCTGGATCCACCCGAGGCGGCCAGCCTGGGCCTGCGCGCCGGTGAGGGACTTGCGGTGGCCGCGGTCGACCCGCGTGGACCGGCCAGCGGCGTGCTGGAAGACGGCGACGTGTTGATGTTGCTGGACGGCAAGCCGGTGACGATGGCCCGCCTCAAGGGACTGGAGGCGAGGCTGTCGCAGGGTCACCGCAGCAGCATGGTCATCCAGCGCGGCTCTGCGCGGTTTGTGCTGCGCCTGTGATGATGATCGCGGTACGTCGCTGATCGGTTTCTGACAGTTTAGGGGCGCCCGTTGATCGGCTCCAGCGAACCGCGCGGGATCTTGTCGTCGCGCGTGAGCAACAGCACCGCGACCGACCCGCCGACCACCGCCGCCGCGACTCCGCCCCAGAACCACCATCGTTTGTAGACCGGTCGCCTGGACGGCTGGGTCGGCGGCAACGGCTGCTGCGTGAGCAGCAGGGGCGCGTTTTCGGCGTTCGCGGGCCGCACGGCCGTGGCGGTGATCGCGGGGGCTGGCCGCGCCTCCGGTTCTGTGGCGGTTGTGCTGGGCGGCATGCTCGAGGCCGTGGCCGCCGCCGCCGTCTCCTGCTTTTCCAGAAGGCGGGTCATCTCGGCGATGAGATCCTCGACCTTGGGACGGTTGGCGGTGCGCGGGTCCAGCACCAGATACCGGCGAAAGAAGAATCGCGCGCGTTCGTATTGCCCCATGTTGCGGTGGCACTGCGCGATGTTGAAGAGGAACCCCGGCAGCGGCTTGGCCTGATAGGCCGCCTGGTAGTCGCTCAGCGCCTCCGCGAACTTCAGCAGATTGAAATTCAGCTCGGCGCGTTTGAACAGCTCGCGCGCCTCCTTACTCGAGGCGTCGTCCGCCGGTGCCGCCGGTGCACCCTTCGCAACCGCGGCAGCCGCGAAGGCCCCGCTGGTCGCAACCGGTCCCAGTAGCGCGAAAATTGCCGCCGCCCGCACAAAAGTCATGTGGAGCCGGTATTATCACACGCTCACCTGAAGGGATCGATGGTGGTCTCTTTGTCGATTGTCGGCCGTGTGCGACGGGGGAATGCCGCCGACGTCTTTGTCAGCTTCACGTTCAAGGTGCGACTGACACCTGCCGTCGTCGTCACGCGCGCCGATTCGTATCCGGCCAGCGTTAGCTCGACGTCCAGCGGTGCCGGGCTGCGGGGAAACTGCCGCTGAAAGGGCGTGACGCCCAGCGGCGCCGTGGCGCCCACGATGCGCGCCTCGGCGCCGGGCGGGTCCGATTCGAAGACCACGGTCACCGCTTCGGATGGGCCTAATGCCCCCGCCGCCGACCTGTCCCCTCTGTCTGGAGCTGTCGCCGCCGATCGTGTACCCGATCCTGCACCCGCCACCGATTCGACGGCCGGCTTTGCCCCGCCTTTGTTCAGCCGGGCGACCAGGATACCCGTGAGCAACGACAGCGCGAGGCCGACACCCAGCCCCAGGCCCAATCGCGCGGCAGTCCGCCGCACGGCCATGTGGCGTGACCTCCTGGCGCCAAGGTAGGTGTCGGTCGCGGTGAACTGCACCGGCTCGCCACGACCGAGCCGCCCGAAGATCTCCGCCAGCTGCGCCGCCGAGGAAAACCGCGCTTCAGGGTCCTTGTCCAGACAGCGGTGGATGATCGCGTCCAGCGTCCGCCCCAGCTTGGTCGAGAGGATCTCGCGCGGCAGCGGGGGAGGGGGGGACGTGAGGTGATTGACCAGCAGCTCGCCGATGGAATCACCCGCGAACGGCAGCCGACCACACACCAGCTCGTAGAGGACGACGCCGACTGAATAGATGTCGGTCCGGTGGTCGACCTCCTTGCCCGAAGCCTGTTCCGGCGAGACATACGCGGGCGTGCCCACGAACGAACCGTCCAGCGTCGCCAGCGCAGGATTTTGCAGCGTCGACAGGTCGATGTTCACCGTCTTGGCCAGCCCGAAGTCCAGCAGCTTGACGAAGTCGGTCTGGCCATTGCGATTGCCGAGGAAGATGTTGTCGGGCTTGAGG
>DASRQT010000114.1:0-17047 GCA_035696485.1 Polyangia bacterium
CACGAGATCGCGCGTGAAGCCGACAGATCCAGCGTCGCGGATGATCCTCTCGCAACGATCGTTGGCGTCCCATTCGTAGAGCAGGTTGTCTTCCAGGTCGCTGCCAAGCCACACCATCCTTCCCTTGGCGTCATAGCGGCGGCGGACCTCGATACCGTCCTGGCGCTCGGCCACGATGCGCCCGGCGAGGTCGTACTCGAACCCCAGCTCGACGCCGTTCTCCACGGCGACGGCGACACGCCCGTCGGGCCCGTACTCGTAGCTCAGGGAATCGTCCGGACCCTTGCGCTCGACCAGGCGAGCCGCGGAGTCGTACTTGTATTCGCTCCGCTGCCCGCGCCCGTTCGTCTCCGCGGCCAGCCCGCCACGCTTCCACTCGAAGGAGGTGACGGTGCCGTCCCACGCCGTGCGTTTCGTGAGCCGTCCCAGCAAGTCGTACTCGAACTTGTAGCTGTCACCCGAGGGGCTTCTGACCTCGAGGAGCTGGCCGGGTTCGCTGTCCCAGACGTAGGTGGTGCGCTGACCCTGAGGGTCCACGATCTCGGTCACCTTGCCGCAGGAGTTATAGTGAAACTCCCAGCGGCCTGTGGCGTCGTGGCGGACCAGCTGATTGCCGTCGGGAGATCTTTCGAACCGCCAAGCGCGGCCCTCGGCGTCGGTGGCCGCGACCAGGCGGAGATGGCGGTCGTATTCAAAGCGACGGGGATGACCGAACGGGTTGAGCTCTTCGGTCGGCTGCCCCCATTCGTCGTGGGCGAACCGGCTGAGCGCACCTTTGCCGGTGGTCTCTCCGACGCAGTCACCGAGTGCGTCGTACTTGGTGGTGGTGCGCGCGCCGTTCGGGTCCACCGTCGCAACGCAGTCGCCCTGTCCGTCGAATTCGAACCTCCACAGCGCGCCCCCCGGCAGCTTCACCGAGGTAAGATTGTGCTGGGGATCGTAGCCAAGCTCGGTCCGCCGCTCACCGTCCACGGCCGCCACCAGCCGGTGGTGCTCGTCATACTCGCGGCTCACCTTGCGGCCGTCGGGCATCGAGACCGCGACCAGGTGGCCGCCCGGGTCGTGCTCATAGCCGTAGACCTGACCGTTCGGCAACGTCTGTCCGGCCAGGCGGCCATCCGGATCGTACGCGAACATGGCCTCCTCGCCGTACGGCATGCGCATCCGCAGCACCTGCCCGGCCTGGTTGTACTCGTACGAGATCATGGCGCCGTGGCTGTCGGTGACGTCGGTCCGACGCTCGCCGGGGTGATACGCCAGGCGGCGTTCCTGAAAACCGTCCGTGCCGACAACATGGATGCAGCGACCTTCGCCGTCGTAGCGCATCCGGTTGAGCGCGCCGTTGCGACGCAGCTCCGAGATCATCCGCCCGGCCGAGTCGTACTCGAACCGTTCGCGCACCCCGCGGTCGTCACCGACCACAACCAGGCGTCGCTGCGCGTCGTACTCGAAGCGGGAAAGCAGCAGGCCATCTGGCTGGCGGCGGTTCACGAGGTGGCACGAATCGATGAGGCCGTCTTTGTTGTAGGCAATGCGCACGCCGCGGCCGCTGCGGGCGTGGCTGATCTGGCTGGGGCGGCGCAAACGATCGCGGGCAACCTCGATGCGATGCCCGGCGCCGCGCTCGATCGCGACAAGCTCGTAGTCGCCGCCCGGCATGAGACGACGAAACAGGGACATGTTGCGCCGGCGATCGTCGTGATAGCGAACGAGACGCAGCGTGTGCTCGTCGAGGGCTTCCAGCTCGACGCCGCCGGCCACCGTGATGAACCTCGCTCCGGAACTTCTCGCCTGCTGCTCGCCACGAATAAACAGCGTCTCTTGACCGAGCGAATCGATGTGGATCAGCCCATCCAGCGTAGGGTGGACCCGTTCGTCGAAGCTGATCGCCCACCCGGGCCCCAGGGGCTCCCACGCGCGCCGCTTGAGGAGCAAGCTGGTGTTGTAGGTGCGCTCGACTCTGACCGTGAGCGGTCCGCCGATCGCGGCGTCTTGCCACTGCGAGAAGAAGACACCGCTCGCCACGTCGACCGGGTGGCCGACCGCGATGGAGCCTTCCCGGGGGCTCAAAGGAATTGGTGCGGGCGATGTCGAATGGTCGTCGCTCATTTCCGAATTCCCGGGCCGCATGTGGCGGCATCGTACCGTCTACTTCAAAGCGAAGCGAGACCCAGGACCGCCGGTCGTGTGCCGACGAAAGCCCTCATTTGCGCCGGTGCCGCGAGGGCGGAGGCGAAGCCCGCGCCGGGCTACGACGAGGGCATCAGCCCCACGATCGCGTCCCGCCATGCCGCCAGTGCCATGTCGATCTCGTTTGGCGTGGTTTCGCAGCCCAAGCTCCAACGGGTCGCCTCTCGTGCGCGCGTCGGGTCGCCTGGATAGGCGGCGTGGACTGCCGGCGCGAGCTCCGTGCTCCCCTGGCGGCAGGCTGCCGTGCGCGAGATGCAGATCCCACGCAAGTCCAGCGCGGCTTCCAGCGCGCGGCCGGGCACGCCCGGTACCGAGACGCTCAGGATCGGACCGAGCCAGCTCGCGCCGCCATTGCGCCGAATCGAAGGCACGACCGCTTGCATCCGCCGCACCAGCTCCGTGGCCTGCGCACGAACGGCAGGCGCTGCGGCGATCACGGCGGCCCGGCGGAGATCCGACGCGATGCCCATACCGATCGCGGCCAGCCACGGCGTCATGCCGCCCTGGCCTGGGGCCGGATGCCTCCGACGATCCACGTCCGGTGGCACCCTGAGAGCAGCGGCGCCAGGGGGGCCGCCGAGCTTGTGCGATGCGACCACTATCCAGCTTCGGTCGGCCAAGTACGGTCGCAGGTCCATCCATGCAGCCGCCTGCACGGCGTCCACGATCGACCACGCCGACTGGGCCGTCGGCGGCGCCGCCCATACCGCCGGGGCGGTCCCCATCTCGTGATTGAGCGGCGCGAAGATCAGGACGGCGTCACCCCGGTTCGTGGCCGCGGCCACCGCAGCCGGATCGGGCTCGCCCGCCGGCGCTTCGAGCCAGTGAACGGCTCTTCCCTGCTCCTCCATTGCCGCCACCCGTTCGAGCACACTCGGATGCTCGATGCGCGCGCACACCACGGGGCCCGAAGCCAGGCTCAGGGTCGTCCGCATCGCCTCGGCGAGCGCCTCGGTGCCCGAGCCGTACCACTCGATCTGACCCGGCGGGCAGCCGACGAGGGCCGCCACCTGGTCGCGCGCTTGCTCGAGGCGCGCACGTGCTCGGCGTCCCGAAGCGTGAACCGCCGACGGATGACCCCAGTAAAGCGAAGCCGCCCGGGTCATCTCCTCGGCGACGCCCGCCGGCATCGGTGTTAGCGCGGCGTGATCCAGATAGACGAAGCTCATCTCTCGGTCCACGCCCACGGACAACGGGTACGGTACCGACCAGGAGGACGTCGTCCCCATCGATTCTTGCGTTTCATTCGGCCCTGGTTCCCGCCCCTAGATGTTCCGTCATGCCCAACAAGTCAATCCCCATGACCAGACCGGCGGGAGTGAAGCTACGCGGAAGTGGCTGTTAACAATGTAATCGCTGACCGGCAGATTGATTGAGGCGGCCGCTCTCGGTCGGCCGCCATCTGCGAAGGCTGCTATTTGCCTCGGGTTTGCCGAACGCAGCGAACGCAGCCGCCATTGATCGGCCTCTCGCAGCCTCGGTTTGGGCCCGAAAACGCCGCCGCCTACGTTGACAACGTGTTGCAGGTGTTGGCTAATAAGCACGCTGCCTTAGCGCGTCATGCCCTCTCTTGAGATCGAATCCATCCTTGCACCGGTGAGTGCCGACGAGCCTTCTGGGATCGATCTCGAGTACGACGGTGAGTTCGCGGAGCTGGAGCGGAGCGCGCAGGGGAAGCCGGATCGACAGATTGGGAGCACGATCGTTCCCGCGGAGGAGCCGGACTGGGGACTGGTGCAGCGACAGGCCACGGCGCTGCTCGGGCGCAGCAAGGATCTGCGGGTCGCGGCGCAGCTGACCCGGGCGCTGCTGCGCACCAACGGGTGGTGGGGTCTCGCGCAAGGGCTGGGAGTGTTGCGGGGAATCGTCGACCGATACTGGGAGCGCGCGCACCCGCGGCTGGATCCCGACGATAACAACGATCCGACCATGCGGATCAACATCCTGACCAGCGTCGCCGATGGGGCACTCGTGTCGGCGGTCAGGACGACGCCGCTGATCGCGTCGCGCACCATGGGGCGGTTCTCGCTCAAGGATCTCGAGATCGCGCTGGGCGAGGCGACACCGGCCAACGGAACCGAGGCCGCGTCGATGAACGCCCTCGAGGCGGCGGTTATGGACTGCGATCTCGCTGTGTTGGAAGACACGCTAGCCGCTGTACGCGGCTGCACGGAAGCCCTCGCGGGGCTCGAGGTGGCGGTGGCCGCTCGCGTGGACTCGGCGCTGTCGCCGACCTTCGGCAAGTTGTCGGCGCTGATTCACAAGGCGGAGACATTCCTGGGCGCCAAGCTGTTGCAGCGGGCGCCAGCTTCGGCGGCAGGAGGCGTGATGGACGGTACCGGGAATGGCGCGGCGGGTCAGGGAGCGCCGCTGGGTGAGATCAGATCCCGCCAGGACGTGATTCGGGCCCTGGATAGGATTTGCGCCTATTACGAAAAAAATGAGCCTTCCAGTCCAGTTCCCCTGTTCATGGCGCGGTGTAAACGCCTGGTCATGATGAGTTTTGTTGATATTGTGCGCGAGCTGGTTCCCGATGCCGTTGCACAGGTCGAGGTGCTGAGGGGTCGCTCGGAGTAGAAGTTCTCGTTCCCGTCACAGGAGGCAGGTGGTCACATGAGCAGCAGCAGCCAAAAATTCATCGCACGAAACCGGGCGCCGCGCGTCCAGATCGAATACGACGTCGAGCTTTACGGCGCGGAGAAGAAGATCCAGCTCCCGTTTGTGATGGGCGTCATGTCGGATCTGTCGGGTAACCCGTCGGAACCGTTGCCGGCTGTCACGGACAGGAAACTTCTGGAGATCTCCGCCGACAACTTTGACGAGCGACTCAAGGCCATGAAGCCACGTGTCGCGTTCCAGGTCCCCAACACGCTGACCGGGGACGGGAATTTTAGCGTCGATATAACGTTCGAGAACATGGATGACTTCTCTCCCGCTGCCGTCGCGCGAAAGGTCGGCGCCCTCAACGAGCTCCTGCAGGCCCGTCAGCAATTGACGAACCTGGTCACCTACATGGACGGCAAGACGGGGGCCGAGGATCTCATCGCGAAGGTACTGCGCGATCCGACGCTGTTGAAATCGCTCGCCTCGGCGCCCAAGGCGCAGGAACCCGGGGCGGAAGCCGCAAACCCCGCCGAGAAGGGCAAGTAGTCATGGCGGAGCAGGAACAGAAGGCGCAAAAGGAAGCGGCGGTCGCAGAGGGCAGCGAGTTCTCCTCCTTGTTGCAGAAGCAGTTCAAGCCGCAGACCGCTCAAGCGAAGACCGAGGTCGAGGCGGCGGTGCGAACGCTGGCGCAGCACGCCCTGGAGAAGGCGGGGTTGATCGGCTCCGACGTGGTCGAGTCGATCAACGCCATGATCGGCGAGATCGACAAGAAGATGAGCCAGCAGATCAACGCCATCATGCACCACCCTGATTTCCAGCAGCTGGAGAGCGCGTGGCGCGGGTTGCACCATCTGGTGAACAACACCGAGACCGACGAGATGTTGAAGGTCAAGGTCCTGAACATCTCCAAGAAGGAGCTTCACAAGACCCTGCGGAAGTTCAAGGGGGCGACCTGGGACCAAAGCCCGATCTTCAAGAAGCTGTACGAAGAGGAGTTTGGACAGCTTGGGGGCGAGCCCTACGGCTGCCTGGTCGGCGACTACTACTTCGACCACAACGCCCCGGACGTCGAGATGCTGGGGGAGCTGTCGAAGATCTCGGCCGGGATCCATGCCCCCTTCATCGCTGGAACGGCGCCGTCGCTGTTCCAGATGGAATCGTGGCAAGAGCTGGCGAATCCGCGGGATCTCACCAAGATCTTCACCACGCCGGAGTACGCCGGCTGGCGATCACTGCGCGAGTCGGAAGACGCGCGTTACCTGGGGCTGGCCATGCCGCGCTTCCTGGCGCGGCGGCCCTACGGCGCCAAGACCAATCCGGTCGAGGAGTTCGACTTCGAAGAAGATACGGCCGGCGCCGACAGCAGCAAGTACACCTGGGCGAACGCCGCCTACGCCATGGCAGTCAACATCAACCGGTCGTTCAAGCTGTACGGGTGGTGCTCGCGCATTCGCGGCATCGAGTCCGGTGGATCGGTCGAGGGGCTGCCCACACACACCTTCCCGACGGATGACGGCGGGGTCGACATGAAGTGCCCCACGGAGATCGCCATCAGCGACCGTCGTGAGGCCGAGCTTGCGAAGAACGGCTTCATGCCGCTGATTCACAAGAAGAACTCGGATTTTGCCGCCTTCATCGGGGCACAGTCGCTGCAAAAGCCCGGCACGTACGACGACCCGGATGCGACCGCGAACGCGAACCTGGCGGCGCGCCTGCCCTACCTCTTCGCGACCTGCCGCTTCGCCCACTACCTGAAATGCATCGTCCGCGACAAGATCGGATCCTTCAAGGAACGCGAGGAGATGGAGATGTGGCTTCAGAAGTGGATCATCCAGTACGTCGATGGCGATCCGCAGCATTCCAGCGAGGAAACCAAGGCCCGTAAGCCATTGTCCGCCGCCGAGATTGTCGTCGAAGCCGTCGAGGGCAACCCTGGCTATTACACGTCCAAGTTTTTCTTGCGCCCGCACTACCAGCTCGAGGGTCTTACGGTGTCACTGCGTCTGACGTCGAAGCTGCCATCGGCCAAAACAGCCTGAGAAAAGACAGCCAGGGCAATCTTAGATAGCAACCTGATCAGAGAGCTGACGAAAAGGTATCTGCGAACATCCCGTCGCACGGTTGAAGGCGAATCCATCTAAATCGAAGGAGAGCGGTCATGGCAGTCGACATGTTTATGAAGATTGACGACGTCGAGGGCGAAACAAGCAGCAAGGAATTCCCGAAAAATATCGATGTTATCTCGTGGAACTGGGGCATGACCCAGTCCGGCTCTGCGCAAACGGGCACCGGAGCCGGCTCCGGAAAGGTAAACGTCCACGACCTGACGTTTACGAAATACATCGACTCGTCCACGCACAACCTGATGAAGATGTGCTGCAACGGCAAGCACTTCAAACTGGCGACGCTCACGGTGAGGAAGGCAGGAGGAACACCGCTTCCTTATCTGGTAATCAAGCTGCATGACGGCTTGATCTCGGGGGTCCACACGGGCGGTAATGGCGGCGACGATCGATTCACCGAGAACGTCACGCTCAACTTCGCAAAGTTCGAGGTCTCGTACACACCGCAAGGGGCGGGCGCGATTCCGGGCGGGACGAAAGATACGGCCTGGAACATCGCCGCCAACAGCGACAAGCTCGGCTAGAGCACCGCACGCGAGAAACGGCTGCACCTGGCGACGTGGCAGCCCAACGGGCAGCCTGGGTGCCGCCAATGATGGCGACCTGACGGGGGCAACGTCGGCGGGCGCACCGTTTCTCGGGAGCAAGGCGTCGGGTAAATGACGGTAGACGACAACGTTCGCGCGGGACGCCTCCAGGAGGCATTGGCGGAGCTGCAAGCGCAGGTCCGCAAGCAACCGGCCGACCCGCGCCTCCGCGTCTTGTTGTTTCAGCTTCTGGTCGTCCTGGGTCAGTGGCAACGCGCGCTCACGCAACTGAAGGTCGCGGCGGAGCTGGACCCGATCGCGCTGGCCATGATGCAGACTTACAAGGAGGCGCTGCACTGCGAGGTCCTGCGCGCCGAGATCTTCGCGGGCCGGCGCACGCCGCTGTTGTTCGGCCAACCGGAAGAATGGATGGCCTCGCTGCTTTCCGCGCTGCAGCTGACGGCGGCGGAAAAGTTCGACCAGGCCGCTGCGCTACGCGAGCGGGCGTTCGAGGGCGCGCCGGCCAGCGCCGGTCAGATTGACGGGCAGCCGTTCGCCTGGCTGGCGGACGCCGATTCCCGGTTGGGGCCGGTGCTGGAGGCGATCGTCAACGGCCGCTACTACTGGATCCCGCTGGCGCGCCTGCGCGAGATCAAGATCGAAAAGGCGGCCGACCTGCGCGATCTGGTCTGGATGCCGGCGCAGCTGACGTTCGCCAACGGCGGCGACACCGTCGCCTTGATTCCGACGCGCTATACCGGGACCGAGGGATCCAGCGATTCGCGGTTGTTGATGGCGCGGGGCACGGAGTGGACCGAACGTCCGGGAAACACGTACCTCGGGATTGGACAGCGGATGTTCGCCACCGACCAGGGTGAATTTGCGCTGATGGACGTCCGCGTGATCCAGTTTCAGGCGGCTGCCTCCGATCCTGCCTCCGATCCTGCCTCCGATCCTGCCAGCGTGACGGAGGCAGGCGCCAGCAGCCGATCCGTGTGACCGATGGCGGAGCTGACGCAGAAAGAGCGGCTGCAGCCTTCGTTGCTGGATCGTCTGACGGACGAGCACCCTGATGAACGCCAGGAGTCGCGCGACAAGCGCGTGCTGTCACCGGCGCGACTGCGCGAGTGCGTACGGCGGGACCTGACCTGGCTGCTGAACACGACCAGTCTGACCGCGACCCAGGACCTCGATCAGTTTCCGGACGTGCCCGGTTCGGTGCTGGGCTACGGGATGCCCGATCTGGCCGGGTATACCGCGGCCAGCATCGACCTGCGGGGGCTGGAGCGGCTGATCAGCCGGGTGATCTGGGATTTCGAACCGCGCCTCATCAAGCGTTCGGTCAAGGTCAAGGTCCTGACCGATGACCAGCGGATGAACCACAACGCGATGTATTTCGACATCGAGGCCGAGCTCTGGGCGCAGCCGCTGCCGTTGCGGCTGTTCCTGCGAACCGAGATCGATCTCGAGGACGGCACCGTCAAGGTGTCGGATGCGGGCAGTCAGGGGGGCTGATGGATCCCCGCCTGCTCCGCTATTACAGCCGCGAGCTGCAATACATGCGCGAGATGGGCGCGGAGTTCGCGCGCGAATTCCCCAAGGTGGCGGGCCGCCTGGGGATCGAGACGTTCGAATGCGCCGACCCCTATGTGGAACGGCTGCTGGAGGGGTTCGCGTTTCTGGCGGCGCGCGTGCAACTGAAAATAGACGCGGAGTTCCCGCGGTTCTCGCAGCACCTGCTTGAGATCATCTACCCCCACTACCTGGCGCCAACGCCGTCGATGGCGACCGTGCAACTGCAGCCGAACCTCAGCGAGGGCGCGCTGGCGCGCGGGTATCGAGTCCCACGTGGGACGGCGCTGCGGAGCTTGCTCGGGCGCGGTGAACAGACGGCGTGCGAGTATCGGACGGCGCACGAGGTGACGCTGTGGCCGTTGCAGCTGACCCACGCCGAATACACCGGCTATGTCGCCGACCTGGGGGACCTGCGCCTGCCGGCGCGCGCCCGCGGGGCGCTGCGCCTGAAGCTGGCAACGACGGCCGGGCTCAACATGTCCGACCTGACGCTGGATGACCTGACGCTGTTCCTGAGAGGCGGCGACGAGCTGCCGATGCGGCTCTACGAGCAGGTCCTCGGGCATGCCATCGGCGTGGTGGTGCGTCCGGTGACCCGGCCGGTGACGTGGCAACATCTGGTCACGAACGGGCACACGGAACGAGCGACCGTGCCGGTCGGCTTCGACGACGACGAGGCGCTGTTGCCCTACGGACCGCGGTCGTTTCAGGGCTACCGACTGCTGCACGAATATTTTGCGTTCCCGGCGCGCTACCGGTTCCTGAAGCTGGCGGGGCTTGGGGCGGGACTGCGGCGGTGTGTGGCTCCCGAGATCGAGATCCTGGTGCTGACGGACCTCTATGACCGGGCGCTGGATGGCGCCATCACCGCGGAACACCTGGCGCTGTTTTGCACGCCGGCCATAAACCTGTTTCCGCGTCGCGCGGACCGCATTCATCTGACCGAAGCGACGACGGAATACCACGTCGTCCCCGATCGCACGCGACCGATGGACCTGGAGGTCTACGGCGTCAAGGAGGTTGTGGGGTTCGGAGCCGGCTCGGACGTCAAGCAGCCGTTTCATCCGTTTTTCGCCTGGAACGACCAGACGACTGCGGACGAGGCGCCCAGTTACTACACGATTCAGCGGCAGCCGCGGGTGCTGTCCGCGCGCCAGCGCGTCAACGGAGCGCGGTCCAGCTACGTCGGCAGCGAGGTCTTCCTCTCGCTCGTCGATTCGGACGAGGGGCCCTATCGCTCGAGCCTCCGCCAGCTGGCGGTCGAAACCTTGTGCACCAACCGCGATCTGCCCTTGCACATGACGCTGGGGCAGGGTCGGACGGACTTCACGCTGGAGTCGGGCGCTCCGGTCGAAGCGATCCGCTGTCTCGCGGGACCGACCGCGCCCAGGCCCTCCCATGCTCACGGAGATACCAGCTGGCGGCTGATCAGCCACCTGTCCCTCAACTATCTGTCGCTGGTGGACCAGGCGGCAGGCGCCGGGGAAAAGGCCGCGGCGCTGCGCGAGATGCTGTCGCTGTACGCGGATCTCACGGATCCAACCAGCCGCAAGCAGATCGATGGCCTGCGCGCGACGGCCTCGGCCGGGATCACGCGCGCGCTGCCGGTGCCGGGCCCGACGACCTTCGGGCGGGGGCTGGAGATCTCGGTCACGTTCGACGAGAGCGCCTTCGAAGGCAGCGGCGTGTTTCTGCTGGGTACCGTCCTCGAGCGATTTTTCGCGAAGTACGTGTCGATCAATTCATTCACGGAGATGGTGTTGCGCTCCGTTCAACGTGACGAGATCATGCGATGGCCGGCGAGATCGGGACTTCGGCAGATCGTCTAGCGGCGGCGACCGACGCTGCTTCGCCGAACGGCGGAGACGGCGCGCCGCGAGAGCCCTCGTCGCCGCAGACGCCGGCTCCCCCGCTGGCCCCGTCGCGCGCCGACGCCGCGGCGTTGATCTTTGACATGTTGGGGCGGGCTCCCCATCAGTTCGACTTCTTCCAGGTGCTCCGGCGACTGGAGGCGATCTACTGCGACCGGCCGGAGCGTCCGCGTTTTGGGGCGGCGCTGCATCCCGCTGACGAGCCGATTCGCCTGGGCCAGGAGCCGTCGCTGGCCTTTGCGCCCGGCGCGCTGGAGGCGCTGCACCCTGGGCGCGACGGTGGTCCACCGCGCCTGGCGGTGAATTTCTTCGGCCTGCTGGGGCCGAACGGGCCGCTGCCGCTGCATCTGACGGAGTACGTGCGCGATCGTCTGCGCAACGCGGGCGATCCGACGATGAGCCGGTTCCTGGACGTCTTCCATCACCGGATGTTGATGCTGTTCTACCGGGCGTGGTCCAGCAACCAACCGACGGTCAGCCACGATCGTCCCGAGACCAATCGGTTCATCGACTACGTCGGGACGTTGGTCGGGCTGGCGATGCCGTCGCTGCGCAACCGGGACGAGTTTCCCGACGCGGCGAAGCTGTTCTACGCAGGACGGCTGGGCGCGCAGACGCGCAACGCCGAAGGGTTGACGGCGGTCATCGGGGATTTCTTCCGGATGCCGGCGCAGGTCGAACCGTTCACCGGCGACTGGCTGCAGCTGCCGGACGCCTACCGATGGCGCCTGGGCATCGCGGCGCAGGCCGGGCGGCTGGGGATCTCGACGACGCTGGGTGAACACGTCTGGAGCGGGCAGCAGCGGTTCCGGGTGGTGCTGGGGCCCCTGGACCGCAGCCAGTTTAACCGGATGCTGCCCGGCGGGGCCAGCCTGGGCAAGCTGACGTCGCTGGTGAGAGGGTACGTCGGCGACGAGCTGCGCTGGGACCTGAAGCTGATCCTCGACGAACAGATCGACCAGCCGTGGCACATGGGGGTTGCGCGTCTGGGATGGACGTCGTGGCTGGGGCAGCGGGGGCGAACGGTACACGGCCAGCGCGAGACGCTCGTGCTGGATCCGCAGGCGGAGATCGATCAAGCCGCGCCAGCGGCGGCTTAACGAGACGGGAGCGACACATGTCCGAGATCAGCCGAATCGCGCTGTTCGGGAAACTGAACAGCCTGGGGTACAAGGCCATCGAGAGCGCCACGGTCTTCTGCAAGCTGCGCGGGAATCCATACGTGGAGCTGGTGCACTGGTTTCACCAGATTCTGCAACTGCCGGACTCGGACCTGCACCGTATCATGCGCGAGTTTCAGATCGATCCGGCGCGGCTGGCGCGTGACCTGGTCGAGGCGCTGGATCGGCTGCCGCGCGGCGCCTCCTCGATCTCCGATCTGTCGGCGCACGTCGAGGAGGCGGTTGAACGCGGGTGGGTCTACGGCAGCTTGATGTTCGGGGACAACCAGGTGCGCACCGGACATCTGCTGGTGGGCATCCTGAAGACACCGGGGCTGCGCAATGTGCTGGCCGCCATGTCACGCGAGTTCGACAGGATCAAGATTGATCGGCTGGCCGAGGGGTTCGACGCGATCGTGGGCGGATCGCCCGAGGCGTCGCTGGCGGTGGCGGGCTCCGCCGGCGCGGGCGCGACGCCGGGTGAGACGAGCGGCGCGCTTCCGCCGGCGGCCATGGGCAAGCAGGAGGGTTTACGCCGATTCGCGGTGGACCTGACCGAGCGCGCGCGGGCGGGCGAGATCGATCCCATCGCCGGGCGTGAGGAGGAGATCCGACAGATCGTGGACATCCTGATGCGGCGCCGGCAGAACAACCCAATCCTTACCGGGGAGGCCGGGGTCGGCAAGACGGCGGTGGTCGAGGGGTTCGCGTTGCGGATCGCTGCGGGCGACGTCCCGCCGGCGCTGAAGAACGTCAGCTTGCGTGCGCTGGACGTGGGTCTGCTGCAGGCGGGGGCCAGCATGAAGGGGGAGTTCGAGAACCGGCTGCGGCAGGTGATTGACGAGGTGCAATCGTCGCCGACCCCGATCATCCTGTTCATCGACGAGGCCCATACCCTGATCGGCGCCGGCGGCGCGGCCGGGACGGGGGACGCGGCCAATCTCCTGAAGCCAGCGCTGGCGCGCGGGAAGTTGCGGACAATCGCCGCCACGACCTGGGCCGAATACAAGAAGCACATCGAGAAGGACCCGGCGCTCACGCGTCGGTTCCAGGTGGTGCAGGTCGCGGAGCCGACCGAGGAGAAGGCGCTGCTCATGATGCGCGGTATGGCGTCGACGCTGGAGGCGCATCACCGGGTCCAGGTCCTGGACGAGGCGCTGGAGGCCTCGGTGCGGCTGTCGCATCGCTATATCCCCGCGCGGCAGCTTCCGGACAAGGCGGTCGCCCTCCTCGATACCGCGTGCGCGCGCGTGGCGATCAGTCAACACGCGGTCCCGGCCGAGGTGGAGGACAGCCGCAGCCGCATTCAGGCGCTGGAGACCGAGATCGACATCATCGGCCGCGAGCAGGTCGCGGGCTGGGAGATCGGTGATCGCGACGAGGTCGGACGCGAGAAGCTGGAAGCGGAACGCAAGCGCCTGGCGGACCTTGATACGCGCTGGCAGGCGGAAAAACTTCTGGTCGACCAGATCCTCGAGATCCGGCGGACCTTGCGCGGCTCCAGCGAGCCCGTCGAAGGGACGGCCAGCAAGCTGGAAGCGAAGGCCGTGCGCGCCGGCGGCGACAAGGGGACGGCGCCGACGGCGGCGATGCCCACGCGCGTGGCGCCCGCCGATGACCAGCAGCGGCAGGTCCTGCTGGACAAGCTGCGCGGATTGCAGGGCGAGCTGACGACGCTGCAGGGGCAACACCCGCTCATCCTGCCGACCGTCGACGGGCAAGCGGTCGCCTCGGTGGTGGGCGACTGGACCGGCATTCCGGTCGGGCGAATGGTCAAGAATGAGATCGAGACCGTTCTCAAGCTGGCCGACACGCTGGGGCAGCGGGTGATCGGCCAGCCGCATGCGCTGGAGATGATCGCGCGGCGCATTCAAACGTCGCGCGCGGGCCTCGAGAACCCGAACAAACCGATCGGCGTCTTCATGCTCGCGGGCCCCTCCGGTGTGGGGAAGACCGAGACGGCGCTGACGCTGGCCGAGACGCTTTACGGTGGAGAGCAGAACCTGATCACGATCAACATGAGTGAATTCCAGGAGGCGCACACGGTGTCCACCCTCAAGGGGTCGCCTCCCGGTTACGTCGGCTATGGCGAAGGCGGCGTCCTGACCGAGGCGGTGCGCCGGCGGCCGTACAGCGTGGTGCTGCTCGACGAGGTGGAGAAGGCGCACTCCGACGTGCACGAGCTGTTCTTCCAGGTGTTCGACAAGGGCTGGATGGAAGACGGTGAAGGGCGCCAGATCGATTTCAAGAACACGCTCATCCTGCTGACGTCGAACGTGGGCAGCGATCTCATCATGAACCTGTGCAAGGACCCTGAGCTGATGCCGGACGCGGAGGGGATCGCCAAGGCGTTGCGCGAACCCATGCTGAAGGTTTTCCCGGCGGCGCTGCTGGGGCGCATGGTCACCATCCCGTACTACCCACTCAGTGACACGATGATCGGCGACATCGCGCGGCTGCAGCTTGCGCGCATCACGCGGCGGATCGCCGGGACGCACAAGATTCCCTTCGTTTACGACGACGCGGTGGTCAAGTTGATCGTCGCGCGCTGCACCGAGCTCGAGAGCGGTGGGCGAATGATCGATTCCATCCTCACCAACACGCTGCTACCCCGCATCAGCCGCGAGCTGCTCACCCGCCTCATGGAAGGCCGCCCGGTCGCCGCAGTGACCGTCACCGCCGCCGACAGCGACTTCCAGTACACGTTCGCGTGAGAGAGACGGCAAAGCCTGCCCGAGTTCGTCGCGGGAGGCTAGAATCCCGCTGGGCTCGCTCTCTTAGTCCAACGATTCCGCGAGTTCTGCCTGCCCTCCTGCGTGCCATCAGAGGCTCAAGGCTCGGCGGCCTGGGTCAGAGCTCCACCAGGCTCTGATACCTGACATGTTGGATGGCTCGCGAGTCGCCGTCGACTGCGCTGTCGACCGAAAACCTCACGCTGATGAGGACTTCGATGTTCTTGCTGACGTCGACATAGTCGCGATCGAACTCGCCGAATGCATCGAGGTAGCGGTCGTCGGTGAGGAACTTGGCGATCCCGTTGGTCGCGACTCCACTGAAGCCCGACAGCAGGACTACGCGATCGTGCCTTTGGGTGTCGGAAAATGGGTTGGAGACGACGGCGAGAACACCGTGCATCTCGCCCGTGCCGGTTTTGGGATCGAGCTCTGATGGGTAGACCTTGACTCCCCCATCCATGAGGTGTGCGACCCCTGCCTTCTCGCTCTTCGTCGTGGTCCAGTAATGTGAGCTGGGGGCGGCACCGTGCCCGCCGTCATCCTTGACGATGACGTAGCCTTTCTGTTTCACCCGCTCCGGATGATAGGACTTAATGTTGTGCGTTCTTGCGAGCACGATTTCGGCAAAGTCGCTGACATCCGGCGAGCCGACGACGATGCAGGTCTTGTTGCGGAGGAGTCCATGGAGAGTTGCGACGCGATCGACGATCCCGTTTTCCTCGAGGTCCAGCTTTCGCAGCTTGCTGACGGGGTCTTCGATCGTCACCTGGGTTGCCGGATAGTGACGATTCAGGAAGTGAGTGATGTCGAGTACCGTTCGATAGTCCCACTTGTCGATCGTCGTGCGGCCGGGCCGTTCACCAGTTGACGGCGCCTTCGCGGCATCCCGACCGCAGGTGAAGATGTGGACGTTTCGGTCCTGCACGAGCTGCCGCCAGAATCGGCTCCGCCGGTAGTGACCGAAAGCCTCTTTTTCTCGATCGGCGAGCTTCTCCTCGGTCTGCTTCAAATGCGCTCGCAGCATCTCGGAGTCTCCGCGGCGCCCCTCGACGTGGAACCGAACCATCTCGGGGACGAGGGTCTCGATCGTCGTTGCATGCAGAATCGTGAGCGGCAACAGCTCGGGACACTCCAGTGTCCCTACCTTGAGTCGGAAGATCTTGCGAGAAGGATCGACCTCCTCGCAACGTTTGAATTCGTCATGCTCGCGCTTTACATGGATTGAGGTGCAGGCGGCGCGCGAAACCAGGACGACGAAGTACTGGCTCGATCGCAGAGCGTCGCCGATCTTCCGCTCGTGATCTTCCCCGAGCCGATTCTTCGATGTGTACAGCCAGACGCGAAGGCCGTGCCTGGCGAGTTGTTCCTGCAGTGCCGCCGCCAACGTGGCGTCCTCGTGGGCAAAGCTGATGAAAACGTCGTGCTCGAATTCTGTGGTCCCCATTGGTGGCTCCAAATCCCGCAGCTCGAATCAGTGGTTCGGCATTTGAGATCGAATCCATTGTGTGTACAAGCCGAGAATTTCATGTAAACCGAGCCTTTCTCTGCCGCCCAGCGAGCGAAGCTACGCCGCCGATGAACGAGTCAGCCAGGTTCCCGCGTATCCCCAACCGCCCGGTGAGCGCGGGACCTCTGACGCGCGGGTTCCTTGTCGTATCCTGCGGGCGCGTGCCGCCCCCGTCGTTCAGGCGCGTCGAGAGCAGCGGGCCGTTGCCGGGTTTTCCTTCAAGCGACTTTCACCCTCTCCACCACAAAGTGAGGGTTTTCGAATGGTCTCCTGATCAGATGGCAGGACGATGGATGCCTGGTTGCGTGCCATTCGGGTGATCGAAGAAGATGACCACGGGACCGGTATAGCCTTCGGGAATCTCGATCACGTAGTACGGGTAAAAAGCTGCGGTCAACCAAAGCACAACCAACAGGACCGCGCCGGCGGCTAGCCATCGCCGCTTCATCGCGCTGGAACCTCAGGCGCATCAATGAGGCCAGCACTGGTCATCTTGATCCACTTAAGGAACGCTCCCATCGGACGAAAGTTACGGCCACGGAGATAGTGGTACGGGCCCATTTCACCGCCTGGGTCTGGAAATGGTGCGATCGGCCGCCAGCCGGCGTGGATCTCGATATCCCAGCGCGCCATCAGGGCGAGCGGGCAACGTGTAGTCATGCCACCTCCCAGTTCCGGGCGCCTATCGCTGATTCGCCGGCGCTGGTGACGGCGGACAGGCGTTTATGCACGAAAGGCATCGACCATCGTTGGTG
>DASRQT010000115.1:0-12928 GCA_035696485.1 Polyangia bacterium
AAGCGCTCCGTCGGTTCACAGAACGAGCTTGAGGTCGGACCGCAGGCCAAGACCCCGCCCGACAAGGTCGCGGGATCAGTCGACGACGACGCCGGCAAAGTCGCGAAGTAGGTCGACCGTAGTCGACCCCTGACGCGACGATCGCCTCGGCGTTATCCGGATCGTCTCACGCACCGTCGTCGCGCACCGTCGTCACTGCGCAGATCGTCGTCGCGCTATGCGCGTCTGCTCCGCCGCGTTGAACGCGTTTGGCTGGCGCAGATCGCTGTCGCGTCGCGCTCTCCTGACGAAACCGACATGCACGCACGACGTAGTTTCTGCGCCGCGCGCACGCCTTGCGCCGCCTTTCAAGGGGGTAAAGCCGATTTTTTTGCGCCTTTAAACGTACGAATTTATTGGTCAAATCTATTGTTTTCGTTTGATACATTACATGATTGACGCGGACAATTGGCCATGACACCCTAAGACAATGACCACAGCACGTACGATCAAGAGGTATGCGAATCGGAAGCTCTACGACACGCGCGACAGCCGCTACGTGACATTGGATCACATCGCGGCGATGGTGCGTGCGGGAGACGACGTTCGCGTGGTGGACAACACAACAAGAGCGGACCTCACCACTGCCACGCTCGCCCAGATCATCTTCGAGGAGGAGAAGAAGACGCCGCGGCTCTCCGTGGCCGGCCTCCGGAAGATCATCCAGGGTGGAATGCCCGCACTCCCCGTGGTCTGACGCGTAAGGCCCGGCGAGCTCGCTCGCCGGGAGGATCGTTTCGCCAGGGGGACTCGGGAGCAAGCCGCTCCCTTAGTTGGTTCAGAATCTGTTTTCGCGCGAGGCTCGCGCGGGCAACGGACCGATCTGCCGGCCGTCGTCCGCCGCGCTGGGTTAGGCGATGGTGCGGTCGATCCGCTCCCGTTTCCTAAAAGTCCAATCCAGCGGACAGGGAGAAGGTCTGTTGCTTCTCGCTCGCGTCACGGGCGCCGTTCGGCTGCTTGGTGTCACGGGATCCACCCGCCGGGACCAGGTCGTACTCGACCGCAAGGAACAGGATCGCGAGCTTGAGCTTCAGTCCACCGAAGAAACGTTGACGCGTGATCACATCCTGACGCGGGAAGGTGAAGTTCGCATTCAGGTCATCCCAGGTGCCGGCTTGCATCGGCGCGCAGGTTGGACTGGGGACTGCTCCACCCTGGGGCGCCGCGTGGAGG
The DNA here is from genome assembly GCA_035696485.1 of Polyangia bacterium. Classification (GTDB taxonomy): domain Bacteria; phylum Myxococcota_A; class Polyangia; order Fen-1088; family Fen-1088; genus DASRQT01. Next base: position 1,213 of record DASRQT010000115.1, read on the forward strand.
GCGTAGGCGTCACATGCGGGGGTGGCGTCGATGACGCCGCTGCGCGCATCGATGAACAGCATGTTCCAACCCAGAAACGGCTCGAAGCGGGCGCTGCCCGCGATGCTGAACGCCTTGGACACCAGGACGTCGAAGCTGGTCACGGTCAGATCGACCTGGTCGGTCCCCACAAGCTGCGACGCGGCGGCGCGAACCGCCACCGACGGCAGGGCCCAACCGTGAAATCCTTCCTGCAGCGCGAGCTTCGCGTAGGCCTGCAGCGCGAACAGGTTCGAGCCGACGACGTTTATGACGCCGCCGCCAAATTCGAACGCGGGCAGCGGCAGCCACAACCCCTTGCGTGCGAACGCGCCGATGGTGGTGAGATAGCCGTCGGGGCGCGTGGCCGTGGGGCTCTGCGGATTGACGCCCGAGACGCCGTTCCAGAAGTCGCGCCCGGCGCTGATCTTGGTCACCCCCAGCTCGCCCGAGAACTGGAAGCCGGCGAACCCCAGCGTATCGGCGGGCGTCTGCAGCCGGGGCGCGATCACGACCCCCAACTCGGACATCAGGCTGCGAAACTGGGATTGCACGTCGGCGCCCAGGCTGACGCCAGCGATGTGGCCATTGGTGGCGTCGCGGTTGATCCAGGAACATTCCTGCACCGACCCGCCCAGTACGCCGGCCGGGGCAGGATGCCGCGGGCACAGGTTCAGGAGCTCGAGATCGTTTTTCCCGGCCGAGGCCGTACCGGCGACAACGATGACAATGACGGTGGCAACGGCGGCGGCGACCGCCCGCCACGTCGCGGACGCGGTGAGGCGGGACCGATTCCGCGCGCGCCCCGCCGGGAAGAAAGCCATTGGCACGTACGGTACGGTCGCGCGTCGAACAGTGTCAAGAACAGGCGCAGCAGGAAATCCGATTCGGAACCCTGGAAGGGGTTCCGCTTCGGAGCACATCACACGTTGACGATCGCGAACGGGTCCCCTAGCGTCCACGCACCATGCTCCGCTGGGTCATCCGCACCGCCGCAGTCGCTGCCGCGCTGGGCGCGACGGTCGTCGCGTTCCTGCGTCCGACCGGGGGGCCGATCGCCAATCCGCGGCTGCTGGCGGTTGCGGTCGGCGTGCTGGTCGCTTTGGGCCTGGGCGAGATGTTCGCCCTGGGGCTGGAACGGTTCGTCGGCTTGCGCTACCTGCATCGCGCGCGAAGGGTGCGTTCGGCCATGGTCTTGCTGGCAATCTCCGTGGGGGTGGGGGGCCTGGGGCTGGTCACGTTTTTCCTGGCGCGCGGGCACTCCCGAACCGTCGAGACGCTGGCGGTAGTGACCATCCTCATGGCCGGACTGGGCGCGGTGGCCGCCTTCCTCCTGCGCCTGTTCTCCGTGTTCACGACGGTGTCGACTATGGGGGTGGTGCTGGGCGTGGCCTCGCTGATCGTGGTGCTGGCCGTGACCAGCGGGTTCGAACGCGAGTTTCAGGACAAGGTCCTGGCGCTGAACGCACACCTCATCGTCATCCCTTACGGCGACATCGACATCGAATCGCCGGAGGCGGACCGAATTCAGGAAAAACTGCGCGGTATGCCGGGCGTGGTGCGCATGGCGAAGTTCCTGTTCTCGGCGGGGGAGGTCATGGTCGGGCGGGTCGGCGCCAACCTCAAGGGCATCGACCTGCAAAGCGGCGCCGACGATCTGCGCCGCGCGCTGATCGAGGGGTCAATCGAGGATCTGGAGCGGCCGGCCAGCTGCGCGCCGGCCGCCGGGGCGACCGGCGCGGCCACCGCCGGTGTCGGACGCATCATTCTCGGCGCCGAGCTGGCTCACCGCCTGCGCGTCAAGGTCGGTGACTGCACGTCGATCATGGTGCCGTTCAGCAGCGCCGAGGGCGGCACTCCCCCTTCATTCCTGTTCAAGGTGGTCGGCCTGTTCCGGATGGGGTTCAACGAATACGACACCCGGCTGGCCTACGTCAGCCTCAGGGACGCGCGCACCATCGCCACTGCGCGCGGCTCGGTGTTCGGAATCGAGCTGCGTTTCGCCGATCCCCACCAGGCCCTGACCATGTCGCGCGAGGTCAAGCGACGACTGGACGCGCCCTATCGCGTGATCGACTGGAAGGAGCTGAATCACAACCTGTTCATGGCGCTGACCATGCAGAAGGTGATCATCTCGCTGTTGCTGGTGCTGATCATCGTCGTCGCGGCGTTCAACATCATCGCCTCGCTGACCATGATCGTGCTGTCCAAGGTGCGCGAGATCGCGATCCTGAAATCGATGGGGGCGCACTCGGGAATGGTGGCGCGGATCTTCCTGGTTGGTGGAATCACGGTGGGCGCCATCGGCACCGGGCTGGGAATCCTGTATGGCCTCCTGGTCTGCCTGCTGGCGCGCCTTTACGGATATCCGCTCGACCCCAAGGTCTATCTCATCGGCCAGCTGCCGGTGCAGATCGCGGCGAGCGAGATCGTGGCGGTGGCGGTGGCGACGCTGTCGATCTGTTTTCTGGCCACGCTGTACCCGTCGCTGCGCGCCAGCCGCCTCAAGGCCATCGACGGCCTCCGCTACAACTGACGAAGAGAGCCAGGGCGAGCCCAAGGCCCGCAGGATCCTTCCAGGTGCTACGCTGTCTTCAAATGCCACAAGCTTGCGCCCGCCTCGCATTCGCCCTTCTCTGTTGTGCGGCCCTGTTATCCGGGGCGGCCGGTCGTGCCACCGCCGCGCCGGTCTGGTCCGATCCGTTGAACGGGGCGACGATCGATACCCAGCACTGGATCAGCGAAGCGCTGAACGCGGACGTGAAGCTGGCCCCCTCCGACATGGGCGTGGTCATGACCGTCGCGGGCACGGCCCACGGTCCGGACTTCCTGGTGCGGCTCCGGAGCCTGTGCACGCTGGCGGGTGACTTCGATGTTCAGGTCGACTACCAGCTCGGGCTGTGGCCCGCTGCCAGTGGCGTGCGCCTCGCCCTGGCCACAGGCGTCGGCAGTGCACTCGCCGGTCACGCCGGCGTCGAGCGGGTCAGCCTGTCCACGCATGACGTGATCGTCCAGACGCCGGGGACCGAGGTCTACCTGGCGGACTTTCGGTCGTTCAACCCGTTCCCGGACATCCCCACCACCGACACGCAGGGCACGATCCGCCTGACGCGGCTCGGGAACAATGAGACCGCCTATTTTTTCACGGCCGGCGGAGGCTGGACGACCCTGTTTTCGATGGCCACCACGACCACCGAGCCGGTCACGGCGGTCTTGCAAACGTGGTCTGACGATCAATTCTTCGACACCCAGAGCGGCGGGGCTTCAATCACCTTCCGCAACTACGTCATCAACTCGGGCCAGTTCGACTGTCCGGGCGCGGCCGACGGATCCTCGGGTGACGCCGCGCCGAGCGACGCCCGCACCGATGCCGCCCCCAGTGACACTGCCACAAGTGACGCCTCCGCGACTGACGCCGGGAAGTCCCCGGAGCGTTCCAGTGGCTGCGGCTGCAACCTGGGCACCGCGAACAGGTCCGCGGCGGGTGCCGCTGGACTGCTGTCTCTGGCGGTGCTGGCGATAGTGCGACGGCGGCGGCGCCGTACGAGGTGATGCCGACCGCCCGGTCGGTCGCCTACAAAAACGCACGCCTTGCGCATCCTTTTCTCCGCTCAGTCGTCCTGATATTGAGGATGTGATGAAAACGATAATGGTCCGATACAAGACGTCGGCAGAGCACGCCGACGCGAACGAAGCCCCGGTGCGCGCCGTGTTCAACGAACTTCGCTCACGCGCGCCCGTTGGCCTTCGCTACGCGAGCTATCGACTGCAGGACGGGGTGACGTTCGTCCACATCGCGACGCATCAGGCGTCCGGTGAAAACCCGCTCACCACCCTTCCGTCGTTCAAGGCTTTCCAAAAACAGCTCAAAGACCGCTGCGTTGAACCGCCGGTGGTCACGGAGATGTCGGCCGTGGATTCTTATGGCCTGCTCGAGGGCGCGCCATGACCAAGGTCCACGGGCAGGGAACCGCCGACAAGCCGTGGCAGCTGAAGACGCCGCCGGGAACCTCCGAATACCAGGCCTACCGGGATGCAGCCGCCGATCCGCCGGCGCTGATCGTGCAAGTTGGAAAGACGCAGCTTCGCTATCACCTGCGCTGCATCGACGATCTTCACGCCATGCTGAGAAAGAACGGCGACTGGGTTCCGCTGGGCAGCAGCGACGAGCAAAAGCCGGCTGCCGGCGGCACCGTCGAGGCCTGGGGCCGGTCCAGCAGCAATCCGGTCAAGGGCTGGTACGGTCTCAAGAAGGGGCTCCGCGGGCGGTTCGGGATGTATGTGCCGCCGGTCCTGGAGGCGCTCGGCCTGGCCGAGGTCGAGCACAACGCGAAGAACAACCGGATGCGCGCGGCGACCAAGACGTGATAGGCCCCGCGAAGCTTGGGCCTGGATCGACACGCCTGGTGTGTTTGCCTCTGTGACGCAAACGCCGGCCAGCCTCGCGGATGCGCGCGAGCAATTTCTGTCACTGGTGGGCGGCGTCCGCCCCGAGCTCCATCGCTACTGCGCGCGCCTGACCGGCTCCGTCATCGACGGCGAAGACATGGTCCAGGAGACGCTGGCCAAGGCGTTCTACGCCCTGAGCCAGTCGCCCGAGGTGCCGCCGCTGCGGCCCTGGCTGTTCCGCATCGCGCACAACGCGGCGATGGATTTCTTGAAGAGCCACGGAACCAAGTACACGGAGGCGCGCGCAGCGATCGAAGAGCTCGCCGAGGTCGCGGGATTCGACGACCGACCCGATCCGGCGATCGTTCGAGCGGCGCTGGCGCGCTTTCTCGCGCTTCCTGTGACGCAACGGAGCGCGGTCATCCTGAAGGACGTCCTTGACCACTCCCTGGAGGAGACGGCTCTAACAATGCAGACCACCGTGATGGCGGTGAAGGCGGCGCTGGTCCGCGGGCGGGGGAAATTGCTGCAACACGAGCGTGAGGAGGCCGAGATTGCAGTGACGACCCGCGCCGAGCTCGTTCGATACGCCAGCCTCTTCAACGCCCGCGACTGGGACGGCGTACGGGCCCTCATCAGCGACGACTGTCGGCTGGACGTGGTCTCGAGGTCGCAACGCCGCGGCAAGCAGGTTGGCCTCTACTTTTCCCGATACGAAAGCGAGAACGTGGAGCTCCGGGTTGTGCACCTCGAGGGACGGCTCGCGTTTGCAGCGTATGTGGCCGAAGCGCGAGAGCCCGCGTACTTCATCCTGCTGGAGTTCGAGGCGGGGCGCGTGACGTCCATCCGCGACTTCCGTTACGTGCCCTACATCACCGCCGAGGCCGAGTTCAAGCTGGCCAAGTAGCGCGCGCGCGCCGGCGTCCGTCAGGTGCGGCCGCGAGCCGGAGCGCCGAAGCGCCTTCAACCTCCCGGGCCGTCGATCATGAGGTAGTTCTGCAGGTCGTCGACCTTTAGCTCGAGCTTGGTCATCAAGTCGTAGAGGAGGTGGCGCTGCGCCACCAGCCCAAGAAAATTGCCGGCGTCATCGACGATCGCGAGGTGGCGGATGTGGTGCGACAGCATGATGGCGGCCGCCTCTCGCACCGATGTGGCGTCTTGAACGGTCTCAACCGGGTGGGTCATCACTTCGCTGATGGCGGTGGTCGCCGGGTCACGTCCCGCCGCCACCACCCTCCGCATCAGGTCGCGCTCCGTGAAGATTCCCACAACCCTTCGTGCAACCGTGACCGCGATCGCCCCGACCACTTTCTCGGACATCAAAGTGACGGCGTCGATAACCCGTACCTCCGGCGTGACCTCAGGTCGGTTGTGCATTAAGCGCGTTAGACCCATGTACCCCTCCGGCTGGCAGTGGTTTCGTCACCGTGGAGGATACCGCGGAATTCACCCCAGCTTACTGGAGAATTCGCCAGGTCAGAGCGACGGCGCGACGGCGGGCTTCGCGATGCCGGGAACGGGGCTGTTCGCGGCGGCGCCAGGCAGCATCGAACCCTTGGTCTTGTCCTTGTCGGCCTCATATTTCGACGGGCATTTGGCCGTGATGCCGTCGGGGCTGACGTCCAGCGTGTTGCTGGCGGTGAGCATTCCCTTGGCCACGACCTCGGCGCCCGACTTGAAGGTGTCGGGGACCAAGCCGGAGTAACTGGCGTCGATGACGGCGTGCGGGCGATCGCGGCTCTCGAGCTTGAAGCGGTATTGCAGCGTCCCCTTGGCCCGCTCGATGGAACCGTCGACCACGTGACCGTGGACCTGCAGGCGCTTGCCGCGCCACGCTCCCGTGTTCGACATGACCTCGTCGACGTGTTTGTAATATTCGGCCGCTGGAGTCAGCGAAGCCGACAACAGAAAACCCACGGCCCCGCAGACCACCACGACGGTCGCGACGATCTTCCAGGCCGCGCCTCGGCTGACAGGAGCCGGTGATGCGCTCATGCGCGTGATCCTAGCCGGACCGTGACGGGTTTCAAGCGTTCCCTCCTAGGTCAGCGATCTTATGGAAATATCGACAAAATAGCTCCATGCCCCCGGACGCCTGCCCCCAGTCGAAGTTCTCGTTCACGGCGTGGTAGCCGTGTTCGGGCAGCGACAGGCCGAGGAAGATCACGGGCGCGCGCAGCAGGCGCTTCATGGTCAAGACCGCGCCGATCGAGCCGCCCTCGCGCGTGAACCCGGGTTCTTTTCCGAAGGTCTCGCGCATGGCGGCGGCCGCGGCCGCGTTGTACGGGCCGCCCAGCGGCGCCAGGTACGGCGCCAGCGACGCCTCGTGCGTGACCACCGCGTCGGGGCAACGGCTCTTGATGAAGCGTTTGATCAACTTGAACATCTTCTCGGGGCTTTGGTCGGGGACGAGGCGCGTCGACAGCTTGGCCTCGGCGCGGTGGGGAACGATGGTCTTGATGCCGGGGCCGCTGTAGCCGCCGACCAGGCCGTGAACCTCGAAGGTGGGGCGCGCCATGATCGCCTCCATTAGCTCGAGATCGTTCTTGGCCGGGCGCAGGCTGGAAAGCTCGTGCGCGGCCTTGAACCGCGTGCGGGAGAAACCTGCGCGCGCATACCCGCGGCGTTCGACCGCGGTCGGCTTGCGAACGTCGTCGTAAAATCCGGGGATCTTCACCCGGCCAGTGCGCGCGTCGTAGCAGTCGGCGATCAGCGCCGCCAGCTCGCCGATCGGGTTTCGCGCCGCACCGCCGGTGGTTCCCGAATGGACGTCCTTGGCGCCGGTCTGCAGCGTGACGGTAAACCCCATCAGGCCGCGCAGGCCGTACGGGATCGCCGGCTTTCCGGCGGCGATCCAGATCGTGTCCGAGACGACCACCGAGTCGGTGCCGAGCCCGGCGCGCCCCGCTGCCTTGTCGCCCGCGACGGCGGCGCCGAGGCCGTGCTCGAAGTGCGGGCTGCCGATCTCCTCTTCCAGCTCCCAGAGGAATTGAATGTTGACGCGAACGTTTTGTTCCAGCGCCAGGCGCGCGCCGTAGAGCGCGGCCAGCGCCGGACCCTTGTCGTCGGTGGTGCCGCGCCCGATCCAGCGGTCACCGTCGCGGGTGAAGGTGAAAGGCGGCGTCTTCCACTCGGCCGGATCGGCCGGCTGCACGTCGAGGTGATTGTAGACGGTCACCGTCGGGAACGAGGGATCGCGCGTGACCCGCCCGACCACCAGCGGAAAGCCGCCGGTGTCGACCCGGTCGACCTCGGCGCCGAGCTCGCGCAGGTACGACGACGCCAGCTCGGCGCACGCGTCCATCTGTGGGCGGCGGGCCGGATCCATGCTGACCGTCGGCAGCTCGACCAGCGCGGCCAGCTTTTGTTCGAATTCGGGGCGCCACCCCGCGATGCGCTCCCGTACCTGCGACACATCCATGGCAGTCACCCGCCTATCTGTATCATCGCCTTGCGCGGGCCCCCAATACCGATCAGCCCGAACTGGTGGCCGTCGCGCTTGGTCGCCACCGCGGCCCGGATAGCGGCGATCACCGCCGCCTCGCCCTGCGTGCGCAGGTGCTTGCGCAGATCGACGGCGTCGTCGTAGGCCAGACACGTATGCAGCGCGCCGGCCGCCGACAGCCGCACGCGGTTGCAGGTGTCGCAAAAATGTTCGGTCATCGGCGAGATGATCCCGAATCGCCGTGGCGGCGCGCCGGTGTCGGACGCATCAAGCCCCGAGGCGCCCGCGTCCGCTAGGCGAAGATAGCGTGCCGGGCCCGCGCCGCGCGCGGCGCCTCCGTCGTCGGGGACAACGTTCGTGCCCGGGAAAGCCGCGGCCACCAGCGCCCGGATCTCGGCGGCGCTGAGCAGCTGTCCGGGGACATACGTCGCGCCGCCGGCCATCGGCATCTGTTCGATGAAGCGCGGCACCAGGCCCCGCGTCCAGGCGTAATCGCACAGGGCGCCGATCTCGCCGTCGTTGAACCCCTTGATGGCCACGGCGTTGAGCTTGATCGACGAAAACCCGGCCGCGCGCGCGGCCTCGATGCCGGCCAGCACGCGCGGCAGATCGCCGCCGCCGGTGATGCGCGCGAAGCGCGACGCGTCCAGCGTGTCTAGGCTGACGTTGAGGCGATCGATGCCCGCCGCGCGCAGCGGGCGGGCCAGCTGCGTCAGCAGGTGGCCGTTGGTGGACAGGGCAATCTCGTCGATGCCGGGGAGCTGGCGAATCATGGCCACCAGGCGGACCAGATCGCGACGAACGGTCGGCTCGCCGCCGGTCAGACGCACGCGGCGGACACCGATGGCCGCGAAACAGGAGACCAGCCGGCAGAGCTCTTCGAAGCTCAGGATGTCGGCGCGGTCGACGTGATCGACGCCGTCGTCGGGCAGGCAATACGTGCAGCGATAGTTGCAGCGATCGGTGACCGAGATGCGCAGGTAGTTGATCGCGCGCCGCTGTGGATCCAGCAACGCCGGCTGCGGGGACAAGGCCTCAGCCATGGTGGTGGGGCTCCCGGCGCAGCTGACCCACCAGGTGCGGCAACTCGGGCACGATGAGACGTTCCATCGCCAGCCGCACACCCGCTGGTGACCCGGGCATGGCGAACAGCGCGACCGCGCCGGCGGTGCCGGCCATCGCGCGTGACAACATCGCCGCCGCGCCGATCTCGGCGAACGACAACATGCGGAACAGCTCGCCAAAACCCGGCAGCATCTTGTCCAGCAGCGGGGCCAGCGCTTCGATTGTGCTGTCGCGCCCGGCCACGCCGGTGCCGCCGGTGATGAGCACGCCGTCCAGCTTCCCGGCCTTGCTGCCGTCAATCAACAGGCGCAGATGGTCGCGGATCTGCGCCGGGTTCTCGCGCAGGATGATCTCGTGGGCGACGGCGAACCCGGCCGCAGCGGCCAGCGTCGCCAGCAAGCGGCCGCCTTCGTTGTTCTCGGGCGTGCGGCTGTCCGACGCGGTCACCACCGCCACGCGAAGGGTGACCGGCGGCGGCGCGAACCCTTTATGCTCTTCAACTGCCACGCGACACGGCCTTGCGCGGTTATACACCGGCCGGCGCGATCAGAGCGCGACCAGGCCCAGCACCAGCCCGCAGACGCCGACGGCCAACATCCGCACCGGAGAGCCACCCCAGCCACGGCTGAACATCTTGCCCGACAGCAGCGTGACGCCGACGCCAAGGACGATCGGAGCCAGCATGAAGCTGACGTAGCCGGCGCCGCTGAACATCATCCAGCGCGGTGCCTGAAGCAGGCTCCAGACCTTGAACACCGAGACCAGACCGAGCGACCACCCGAGGAGAAATGTCGCGGTCACGAAAGCCAAAAATGGCGTTGGCCGACGTTGCGTTTCGACGACGGACACACATGCAGTTTGGCTTGCAGGCCTCGTTGACGCAAGCGGCAGCGCATGGCAGAAACGGGCGTCATGTCGATGCTTGGGACGGTGAAGGACGTGCTGGTCGGGCGCGCGATGCAAATCATGAGCGATCCCCGCATGTCACGACTCATGAGCGACCCACGTCTGATGACCGCGGCCATGAAGGCGATGAACCTGGGCGGCAGCGTCAAAAGCGAGCTGGACAAAGCGACCCGCTTCGCAGCCTCGGTGTTTGGATTGGCGACGCAGGACGAGGTCACGGCACTGCGCTCGACCATCCAGCAATTGGAGGACACCATCGCGATCCTGGAATCGAAGACAGCGACAGACGCGACGGCAGCGGCCGGAACGGGTGCAGCGACGGCGGCGGCGACGCCAGGCGGACCTGCGCGTGCTAGCGCCACACCGTAGTGGTCGTCGAAAAGAACTCGCTTCTTTTCAAGGGATAGGTCGTAATAAAAGGCCCTGACCGGGGCCTCTGGCTGCTCCGTCGCCCAGGGGTACCCAAATGGCGGGGACTGGCGAACGCTACTTTGTTCGACGCAAGACCGGGGATCCGGTGGGCCCCTTTTCGGAGCTGGTCATCGTCACCATGCTCAACCGGGGGGAGCTGGACGCCGGCGCCGAGATCTCCCGCGACCGTATCAACTGGTCATCCGTCACCAGCCTCAAGCCGGCCGGCGCGCAGGCCGGCATGCCGGCCCCGGATGCCGGCAAGCCAGCCCAGGACGCCGGCACCGCCGGATGGGGTGAGCGTGATCTGGGGGAGTTCGGCGACCTGGAGCTGGGGACGCTGGACGGCGCGGTAGAGCAACCGCCATCGCCGAAGCCGGAGCCACCGCCGGCGGGACAGTCGGCGGCGGCGTCGTCGATGGACATTATGGACATCGACGGGCTGCAGCTGGCGCCGCTGGACCTGGACCACAGCGGCTACCAGACAACGCCCAAAGAGGCACCCAAAGACCTGGCCCAGATGGCTCCGAAGGCTTCCGGACCGCCGCCGCCGACGCTGGCGCTGCCGAAACTGGCGTCGCTCGAGCCCGGTGGCGCGCCCCTCGAACCTTCGACCGAGTCGCGCATCGGCTCGGCTCATGTGGAGTCGGCGCGCCGGTCCCTTGAGGGCAGTCTGGAAGGCGGCGGCGGGATGGAACGATCGACGACGACGACGATGGCGGTGCCGGCCCACCTCGCCGATTTTGACGAGAGCCTGGGATCGGTGCCGATCACCGACCTTGGGATGTCGCCGCTGGCCCAGCCGGGGGCCGCCGGGCCGAGGAAGGCCGAGGCCGGCGGCGACGGTGAGCAAGCGGGAAGCGGTCCGGGGCTTCCGCCCGGACGACCGGGCCGCACCATGACAGCGGCCAAACCGCGCCCAGCCCCGAAGCCCAAGGTGTCGCGCAAGAAGCTGCTGGTCGCCGGGGGCGCCGTCTTGCTGCTCGGCGCCGGCGTGGCGGCTTTTTTCGTGTTCGAGCTGGGCGATGTCATCGCCGGCGATCCTGACGTCGCGAAGGTGCTGGGGGATGACACCGCCGAGCTCGCGCGCGACCGGTTCCCCGCCTATGAACGCGGCGCCAAGCGTCTGCTCGACGTGGCCCTAACCCGGCCCAAGAGTGTACGGCTGCGCGCGGCCGCCGCCGAGCTTCTGGCCAGCTCCGTGGTGTTGCGCCGGGGCGAGCGGACACGGCTCGGCAAGGCCGACTCGATCGTGACCGATGCAATGGCGCACTTGAAAAAGGGGGCGCAGCCGCCGCCCGAGCTGGCGCGCGCCCGAGCCTGGATTGCGCTTGGCAAAGGCAAGGTGCGTGAGGCGGCCAAGGTGATGCAAGAGGCGGGCGCCGAGGCGTCGGCCGGGCCGCAGGGGAAACTACTTGCGGCGTGGATCGAGCTTGGGCAGGGAAAATATCCCGCGGCCGAAAAGTTATTCGCTCAGGGAAC
>DASRQT010000116.1:0-16359 GCA_035696485.1 Polyangia bacterium
GACGCGTCGCCGGAGACGGCGCACGCGGTGGGTGATGAGATCGGCGCCATCCTCACCAGGACCGAGCCCTGGCACGGCAACGAGGCCCGGCTCGAGATCGTGAATCGCTTGCGACTGTGGCGGCGGCTGACCAGCGATGACCAGTACGACGCCGACTACTGGCTGACGCGGCTGGAAAACCCGCGCGACAGCTGACAGCTGGCGAGCTAGCGCGGTCTTTGCCCCTCACGACCCGCCATCAGCGCGGCGGGGAGCAGCGGCAAGAACAGCAGCACCGCCATGGTCGACCCGGCGTTGAGCCAGACCAGCTGTTCCAGACGGAGGTGGACATGGCCGTAGAGGTACGACCCCAGCACGTCCGAGATCGCGATCGCCGCGATGGTCCGGATGCTCATCATCAGGGCGTAAGCGAAGCTCTCGCTGCCCTTGGGCGCGGCCCGCACCGCCAGATCGTAAAGCGGCAGCAGACCCACCGTTCCGACGATGCCGGCCGAGCTCTCGATGATCATGGCGGCCGTGCGTGAGTGGTAGCCGAGGTAGAACAGCACGCTGCTCGCGTTGAGGAAGACGCCAAGAACCAGCAGCGGGTAGAGCGCGATCCGGCGACACAGCCAGCTGTACGCGGCCGCGCCCAGCAGCGCCCCGGCACCGCCCAGAAACTGCAACCACCCCATGGTCGCCGCGTCCAGCTTCAGGACGTCCTGTTGATGGTACAGAAGCGGGGTCTGAAAACCGGGCGCCAGGTACACCAGAAACAGCAGCGCCGTCGCGCCCCACATCGGGCGCGACCGCACGATGTGCGCCAGTTGCTGGCGCGCGGTGGCCCACACCGCCCTATCGCGCACGGCGCGGCGCGGTTCGCGAATATAGAAGAAGGCCAGCGGGGCCAGCGAAAACACGATGGCGGCCCCGGCGCCGGCGGTCCAGCCGAAGGTCCTGGCCGCAAGCCACCCGCCCAACGGACCAGCCACCAGTGACATCACCCCTTCGAGGCCCATGCGCAGCGAGCTGAGACGCCCGGTGGCGCCATGCTTCTGTCCCTCCTCGACCAGCATCCCGCCCAGGGCCGTGCTGACCACGACCATCGCCGCGTTCAGCGCCACCATCACCGCCATCATCGCGCCGTAAGAGCGAGGGACCGCCGCGAACGCGATCCACAGCAGCGAGGACGCCGCGCTGCCGGCGCAGAGATACCAGCGGCGGCGCGTTCCCAGCAACGGAAAGCCGTCGCAGATCAACCCGGCCAGCGGCTTGATGTACCAGGCCAGGGTGCCGACCGCCCAGAATGCGGCGACGTCCTGCGGGGGGAGGTGCAGGTCGTTCTTGAGGTAGAGGCCAAAAGGCAGGCGCCCGATCAGCCCCGGCCAGCCGAGGCCGGTGACGAAGATTCCCACCGCCATGACCAGCACGACACGACGGAAATGCGCGTCCTCGACGTCCTTGTCGCCGGCGCTCATCGCGGAGGTTATTGTCGCACAAACCCCGCGGGTGACGGCCACCGCAGGGTGCGGTAGATCGGGCACGTGAAGATTGCGAGCTGGAACGTCAACGGCATCCGCGCGCGCGAGGCTCAGTTTCTGGCGCTGATCGGCAGCGAGCAGCCGGACATCATTCTCCTGCAGGAGATCAAGGCCGCGGTGGATCAGGTCCCGGCGGCGCTGTGCGAGCTGCCGGGCTACTGGTGTTACTGGCACGGCGCCAAGGGCTACTCGGGCGTCGGCCTGCATGTTAACAAGGATCTGTCGCCCGAGCGGCCGGCGTTCAGTCATCCGGCCTTCGATCATGAAAACCGGATCGTCGCCGCACGCATCGGCGAGCTGACGGTCGCGTCGGTGTACGTCCCCAACGGCGGCAAGGACTTCGCGGCCAAGATGAAGTTTCTCGAGGGTGTGGAGTCGTACGCGGCCAGCCTCGCGGCGGCCGGGCAGCCGCTGGTCATCTGCGGAGACTTCAACGTCGCGCGTGCCGACATCGACGTGCACCCGAAAGAGCGAAAGGCGACCGCGATCGGCCAGCTCCCCGAGGAGCGCGCGCTGTTCGAACGCATTCTCGGCCACGGCCTGCGCGACGTGGCGCGCGACCTGCACCCCGACGACGAAAACCTCTTCACGTGGTGGGCGCCGTGGCGAAACCTGCGCCAGCGCAACATCGGCTGGCGCATCGACTACGTCCTGGCCAGCCAGGCCCTGGCCGCCCGCGCCACGCGCTGCGATTCCCTGCGCGAGGTCGGCACCAGCGATCACGGCCCTTTGGTCGCCGTCTTCGGCTGATTCTCAACCCAGGGGCGGAATCCGTCGATACACGGGCTGTGAAGGCCATGGCCCCATCAGTCCTTTGTTTTTCGATGCTGACGACGATGTTGTGTGGCGCAGGCGGCTGCCGGAAGATGGGCGCCGACGACCAAGCGCAGATCGGCGCCGCCGTCGGCGAGGCCATGGCCGGCCTGGACGAATCGATTCAGGGTGGGGGCAACGCGATGCTCCGGCGGGGCGTGCCGGTCCTCAATGTGCCCGATGACCTCAAGGGCCCGGTGTGGCGCCGCGTTCTGGATCGCGTCGTGCCCGCGGCCTACGCGGCGTCCTGCTGGGTGACCCCGCTGTCGGCGTGCAACGCGGGAGTGCGCACGCGGACGTTCGACCACTGCACGCTGGGCGCCGCCACGCTGGACGGCATGACGACGCTGACCTTCAACCGACCCGCGCTGTGCGCGCTGGCCACCACCGGGGATTCCGTCACGCGCCTGGCCACGTTGACGCTGACCGGTCCTTACGGCGGCACGCTGGAGGTCACGTCGCCCGGCGGCGGTCAGACGGTCACCAAGACCGGAGAGGGTTTCGACTATTCCGTTGCTGGCATGGAGCGTGTGCTGAAGGGGCCGGGAGGCCGGACGCTGTTCGATGTCGGCACCCGGACGACCACGGCGATTGCCGTGACCGGCTCTTCGCGATCCAACCTGGTCATCACCTCGGGCGCCTTCGAGATCGACCATCATCTGGCCGGGTACAAGGTGACGCTGGTACCGCAAAACCTGACCTGGAATGCCCACTGCAACTGCGCCGTCTCGGGCAATCTTACCGGCACGGTGACCGGCGGACCGCTTGACGGCAAGGCGGCCTCGGTCGAGCTCACCGGCTGTGGCCACGCCAACCTCTCCGTCGACGGCGACACCGAAAGCATCGCGCTGGATCGCTGCGCGGCGCTTTAAGCTTCCTCCGGCGCGCCGCAGCACGAAATCCGGCTTCGCGGCAAAAGCTTCTTTCAAGTTTGGAGGGCTTGCGCAGACTAATGGAGGACGTGAGGTTCTCCGTTGCTCGCCCGGGGTCCGTTGTTCTGGCCGTGATCCTGCTGGGGGGGTGCGAGACCAGGATTGTGGACCTGCGCGTGCCTGTCAGCTCGGACGCCGGAGGTCCTGGCCCTGGCACGGCGAATGTCCCGACCAAGTGCGAGACCGTCACGCATGCCGACGGCTCCAAGTGCGAGATCTGCTATTCGGCCGCGGGGATGGTAGTCAGCACGGACTGCGCCTCGGGCATGCCGGCCGTCGACGCGGCAACGCCGGGCGGGACGCCGTCCCCATGCAAGGTGGTGCCCATGGACGACACGCGCTGCGCGCTGTGCCCAACGGCCGGCGGGATGGTGGTGATGGGCTGCCTGAAATGCGACGTGCCGGTGAAGACCACGACGGCTGGCGATTTTTGCCGCACCTGCGCCTGGAGCGATCTGATGGCCGGCCAATGCCTGCAGTGCTACACGGCCGATGGAACCCCGACGCTGGACGACTGCGATGCGCTGCGCAGCGGCGCCACCACCACCCCACCATGAAGAAATTTTCACATCCGACCGCGCCCCCAAGACTAATCCCCCCGAGCGCAACCAAGCGCCCGGTACCAAAAGGGAGGTTCCCCATGCTCCACAGCCCCACCACTGTCCAACGTCTGATTCTTTGCGCCGCCGCGTGCCTGTCGGTGGCCTTCACCGGCTGTGGCGACACGGCGCTGGGGAAAGATCCCACCTCCCCCATCACCGCACCCCCGAAGGCAGGTAGCGGCGATAGCGCCGGCGGCAGCGGTATGGGAGGCACACCGAGTGGCAGCGCCATGCCGGGCAAGACCGACCCCGGCACGTCCAACCCGGGCAGCGGCATCGGCATGACCACCACGCCCGGCACCGGGATCGGTCCCGTCGGCATGGGCGCTGCCAAACCGCCCGGCGCCGCCGGTTGCGACACGCGCGATACCGGCAAGGAGATCTGCGTGACCTGCACCGACGCCACCGGTCGCGTCGTGCGCGACGGTTGTTACCCCAAGAACCCGATGATGCCGCCCATCGACTGTTACACCCTCAAGCGCATCGACGGCTCGCTGTGCAACGTCTGCTTCGACGACAAGGGCACCAGCGTGAAGTCGGCGTGCTCGATGCCGCAGCCGACCATGCCGTCGTCGACCATGTGCAAGGTGTACGAGGAAAACGGCCAGCGCTGTACCGTCTGCTACGACGCCACCGGCAAGGAGCTGATGCGCGGTTGCAATCCGGTGCCGCCCGACCCCGGCATGGGGATCAAGTGTGATCAGTCCACCAGCGCGGACGGCGTCACCTGCATCGTCTGCTACGACGCCACCGGCATGGTGGTGAAGAAGGATTGCGCCATGACGGGGACGATGCCGCCGCCGTCGACGGGGACCATCATGTGCGTCGATACCAAGCAGCCCGATGGCGGCGTGTGCACCGTCTGCACCGACGCCCAGGGCCAGGTCGTCAAGAAGGGCTGCAGTGGACCGCCGGTCACCACGCCGCCGCCGTCTGCCATCAAGTGCGGCGACCTGATGCAGCCCGATGGCACCGTGTGCACGATCTGCGTCGACGAGAAGGGCCAGATCGTCAAGAGCAGCTGCCCTCCCTACGCCACAAAATAGGCGGGCGGTTCGATGAGGCCGCGGTGGTTTCTTCGACCTGCTGCCCCTATGTTGTCTGCGGATGGTCCCGCTTTCGATCCTGGACCTTGCGCCCATCGTTCAGGGTGGAAACGCCGGGCAGACGCTGAATAATTCGCTGGACTTGGCCCGCCACGCCGAGGCCTGGGGGTACCGCCGGATCTGGTTCGCGGAACACCACAACATGCCCGGCGTGGCCAGCGCCGCCACCTCGATCGTGATCGCCCACGTCGCTGCCGGCACGTCGACCATTCGGGTCGGCGCCGGTGGCATCATGTTGCCCAATCACGCACCCCTCATCATCGCCGAGCAGTTCGGCACGCTGGCGTCGCTTTTCCCGGGAAGGATCGACCTGGGGCTCGGCCGCGCGCCCGGGACCGATCAGCGCACCGCGCGCGCGTTACGGCGCAACCTGGCCGGTGACGTGGACAGCTTCCCCGACGATGTCGTGGAGCTGATCGGCTACCTGCGCGACCCGCACCCAGGCACGGCCGTAACGGCGATCCCTGGCGTCGGGACCAACGTCCCGGTCTGGATCCTCGGCTCCAGTCTCTTCGGCGCGCAGCTGGCGGGTATCCTGGGCCTGCCGTTTGCGTTCGCGTCTCACTTTGCCCCGGCCGCGCTTGATCAGGCGCTGCAGGTCTACCGGGCGCGATTCCAGCCGTCCGCGCAGCTGCCGCGCCCGTACGTCATGCTGGGCGTGAACGTCTTTGCGGCCGACAGTGACGAGGAGGCACGTTTGCTGGCTACGTCACTGCGGCAGGTGTTCGTTCACCTGCGTCGCGGGCGTCCGACGCAGCTGCCGCCGCCGAATGCCGGCTTCGACGCCGAGCTGCTCCCGCACGAAACGGCGATGCTAGACGAGGCGCTGTCCTGCACATTCGTCGGCGCCGCCGAAACCGTCCGTCGCGACCTGACGGCCTTCGTCGACCGTACCGGCGCCGATGAGCTGATCGTTGGCGCCCACATCTTCGATCACGCGGCGCGCCTCCGCTCCTTCGAGCTGCTGTCGCAGTTGTAGCCGAGCGCCGCCAAAACGACGCGGTCGTCGACTGCGCGCGGCCGTGGATCTATAACGTTGGCATGAGCGGCGCGCAGGCGGGACCGACCTCATTCCACGAGTTCTGGCCCATCTACGTCTCTCAGCATCTGAACGCCGCTTGCCGGCGCATGCATTTCGCCGGAACGGGCCTGGCGATGGTCTGCCTGGTGGCGAGCCCCGTCTGCCCGCTGGCGCTGCTGGCGGCGCCGGTGGTCGGTTATGGCATGGCCTGGATCGGCCATTTCGCGTTCGAGCGCAATCGCCCGGCATCGTGGCATTCACTGCGCGCCGCGGTCTGGTCGTTCCGCGGCGACCTGCGGATGTTTCGCTACATGCTGCTCGGCCGCATGACGGGGGAGCTCGGGCGTGCCGGAGTTGTCGCGGTCGCGTCGAAAGTCTGAGGCGATCGGCTTCAACAACCGCACGGAGTGGCGTCCCGCCGATGGCACAATGCCTGCTGGCTATGGCGTCCATGCGAACCACGCGGACAACGATCGGGGCCGTTGCGATAATAGTTCTCGCAACCTCCTGTGGAGGCGTTTCATCCGTAGGCGTGGACGGCGGCGGCGGCGGCGGCGGCAGCGGGCATGACGCGACCGCCGGTAGTGGTGGTGCGGGCAGCGGTGGCACGGGTGGCCCCGTCACGGACGCGCCCGTGGGCGGCGGCGCCGGCTCTGACGGCGCCACGGATCAGCGCGAAGGCGGCGATTCACAACCCTGTACCGACAAGGGGCCCACTTGCGGCAGCGGCATGGTCTGCGATCTGTCCACGCATGGACGGTGCGTCGCCAGTACGGCCGGCGGCGCCTGCATCGTGAAGCCCTCCGTCTGCGGCAAAAATTACGACCCGGTCTGTGGCTGCGACGGCAAGACGTACGGCAACGAATGCCTGCGACAGATGGCGAGCGCGCAGCTCGATCACTGGGGCGCCTGCAATGGTGCCGGCTTCGCTTGTGGGACCATGACCTGCGGAGCGTCGCAACTCTGCGTCCGCCCCTGCTGCGGCGGCGCTCCGCCGCAGTGCCAGCCGTTCGACGGTGGAACTTGCCCGGCGGGAGCGACGCCGTGCCAGGGCCCCGGTGGCGCCGGTTGCGCTATCTCTTGCACGCCCCCGCCGCCCTATTGCATCGACACGCCGGCCTCGTGCGGCGCGACACCGACGTGCAGTTGCATTCCCAGCACCGCCTGTTGCGGAGTGATCTCAGGGCACGACGTCTTGTGTCTCTGCGCCTGAGGGCGACGGATCCTGACGCCCTTCATTTACCGACTAAACTCAACGCGGGAGTTGCGGCGTCCTCTCCGGATCCCGCGCCAGCAGCTCGAACGCCAGCTCAACAGCCTCGGCGGCGTGGGTCGCGCGCGGCAGCGTGGGGGTGGCGCCGTCGGCGTCGAAGCGCCACGACCCCACCAGGACGACCGGCCGTTTGGCCTTCAGCGCCAGCGCGATCTCGGACAGGGTTCCGAAGCCGCCGCCGATGGCGATGATGGCGTCGCTGGCGCAGACGTTCACCCAGTTGCGCCCCTCGCCGAGGCCGGTGAACAGCGCGACCTCGATGAAGGCGTTGGGGGGCGACTGGCGCGCGTCCTCGCCCGGCAGGATGCCGACCGTGAGACCGCCTGCCCCGCGCGCGCCCTCGGCCGCCGCCTCCATCACGCCGCCGCGACCGCCGCACAGCAGGACGGCGCCGCGATCTGCGATGCCGCGCCCGACGGCGCGCGCCAGCTCGGCGGTGGCGACGTCGCAGGCGGCTGGGCCCATCACACCGATGACGACCCTGTAGGTGCGACTGGGCATTGGCGGCCAGAGCTTAACAAAAACCGGTGTCGTCGGTGTAAGCTGCGCGCCATGGCGAACCCTACAGTGTTGATGAGCACGTCACTCGGCGACTTCACCATCGAACTTTTTGCCGACAAGATGCCGATCACGGCGGGAAATTTCCTCAAGCTCGCGAAGAGCGGCTTCTACGAGGGCCTGCATTTTCACCGCGTGATCGACAAATTCATGGTCCAGTTCGGCTGCCCGCACAGCAAGGACCCCAAGAGCCCACGCGCCGGCACCGGCAACAGCCCGGACGGAACCATCGCCGACGAGCATCCGCCCGATGCCAAGTTGTCCAACGTGCGCGGGTCGCTGTCGATGGCCAACACCGGCCGCCCGAACTCGGGTAGCTCGCAGTTCTTCATCAACGTCGCCGACAACCCCTACCTGGACTGGTTCTCGGCGGGACCGTCGAAGCACCCGGTGTTCGGGAAGATCGTCGACGGGATGGACGTGGTCGACAAGATCTCCAAGACGCCGCGCGACGACGGGGATCGGCCGAAGACGCCCGTCAAGGTGAACAAGGTCACGGTCAAGGAATCCGGCGCGTAGCGGCGCGCGGCCCGATCAGATCCGGCTGTCGCTGGCGTCGATGAACATCGGCGGCGCCGGGTCCTCGTCCAGCGGCAACGGCGGCGGGTAAGCGGCGTCGAGGGCACGGCCGAGATTCTTCCAGAAGCCGCGCGCGGCCGTGCGCGCCAGGCGGCGGGGCGCGGCGGTCACCGACCAACGCCCCAGAACCGACCCCGTTGCGCCGTCCCAGATCAGGAAGGTTGCGGTGGCCATGCCCCGGCGCCGGCTGAAATCCAGATCGCCGGTCACGAAGGCCGACAGATGATGGTCGCGGGCCAGCAACACGTATTGTGCCGTCCCGTCGACGCGTGGGATCGACGTCACCACATGGAAGCCGCGCGCCCGCACCAGTCGCGCGACCTCGTTGCGCAGCAGCGGCCCGTTCTCGCCTTCGATCGGCTGAACCGAAACCTTTGGCGAACGCCCACCCGGACCGCCGGCAAGGACCACGGAGGCGGCCGACGGCAGCACCGAGGTGAACCAGATGGCGACCAGGCCGGCAAGCAGGACCTTCACGGACTGAATCATCGCCTGAAATGACGTTTAATTTAAATTGTCATTCGCTCAAAATAGACGGATAGGAACCTCCCCCATGCGGACCATGATCATCGGCGACGTGCACGGCTGCCTGGATGAGCTTGTCGCCCTGGTCGCCACTTGTGGGGGCACGTCCGACACCCGCGTGGTTCTGGTCGGCGATCTGGTGGCCAAGGGTCCTGATTCCATCGGCGTCATCCGCTGGGCGCGCGAAAACCACGCCGCGGCGGTTCTAGGAAATCACGACGACCACGTTCTGACCGCGGGGGCGCAGGGCTCGGCCGAGCCACCCGACAACGCTGGAAAGAAACTGAAACATCAGCCCAAACCCGAACACATGAAGATCGCGGCGGCCATGCAGTCGGAAGACTGGGCGTGGCTGCGGTCGCGGCCGCTGTGGCTGTCGTACCCGGCGGGTGAGATCGCGTCCATGCCTGTGCTGGTCGTACACGGTGGCATCCTGCCGGGTGTGCCCGTACACGCGCAGGAGCGCCGCCATCTGCTGGCCCTGCGCAGCATCGCCGACAACGGAAAGCCTTCAACGCGCATCGAAGGGGTGCCCTGGGCGTCACGCTGGACCGGCCCCGAGCACGTGGTATTCGGACACGACGCCGTGCGCGGGCTCCAGCAGCATCCCTTCGCGACTGGTCTTGACGGTGGCTGCGTCTACGGCCGGCAGCTGACGGCGCTGCTGCTCCCGGAACGGCGCCTGGTCTCGGTACCGGCGTCTCGAGCGTATGTTTCCCTGTGATGCGCGTTCGACTGGACAAGTGGCTGTGGGCCGCGCGTTTCTTCAAGACCCGGTCGGCCGCGGCGCAGGCCGTCGACGGCGGCAAGGTCGACGTCGATGGCCAGCGCGCCAAGCGCGCACGACTGGTCCAGGCCGGTGACAAGGTCGTGATCCGGCGACCACCCTACGAACACGAGATCGTCGTGCGCGGTGTCTCCGAGCTGCGCGGGTCGGCCAAGGTCGCCGCCGAGCTGTTCGAGGAGACACCCGAGAGCCGCCGCAAACGCGAGCAGCTGGCGTATCAGCTCAAGACGGCCCCGACTCCATCGTTCACTGGAAAGGGACGCCCCACAAAACGAGATCGTCGCATCATCGAGCGTATGCGACTGCGCTAGACTTCCATCAAGGCGACCGGTGGCAACGAGACGACCCGACGATCTGCGCGCGGCCCGCGCGGATCACTACGCCGTGCTGGGACTGGCCACCGCGGTCAGCGTCGCCGAGATCCGGCGCGCGTACCGCCAGCTGGCGCTGCGCTACCACCCGGACCGGGCGGGACCGAACGGCACCGCACACTTCCAGCGCATCGCCGAGGCCTATCGCGTTCTGTCCGATCCCGCCGAACGGTCACGCTACGACGCGGGCCGCAACACGTACCCGAGCACGGATAGCCCGCGCCCGGTGGCTGTGCAGCATGACTTTTCAGATGGCAAGCACATCGAGCGGCTGTGCGGTCCGCTGGACGTTCTGATCGCGCGTTCGGCAGCTGCCGTGCGCGTAGGCGGTGGCGTTGAGCTCTATCTGACCACCAGCGAAGCACGCCGCGGTGGCATCGCGGCCATCGGAATGCCGTTGCGGCTGCCGTGCCCGACCTGCGGCGGCGTCGCGGCGCCCCATGAGGTCTGGTGCGTGCGCTGCGAATTTGCCGGCTCGATCGTCGAGGAGGTGTCCCTCCGCATTCCAATTCCCGCGCAGGTCAAGGATGGCACCTCGTTCACCCTGGCTGACCCGATGGGGATCATGCCGGCGTCGTTGCGCGTGCGGATCCGCGTGACCGTCTAGCGGATCACCGACAGGCGTTGGTGACGCAGGTCGTGTCCTTCGGGCACTTCTCCTTGGGATGGTCGATGCACGCGCCCGCGCCATCACAGGTGCTGGCGGGAAGCAGGTTGTTCCTGTTCTGGCAGCTCGCGCCGATGCAGACGGTCCCGGACGGGTACAGCGCGCAGCCGCCATTGGCGTTGCAGGTTCCGTTGGTGTCACAGCTGGTGCCGCCGCGGTCCTTACATATGCCGCGTGGATCGTGCGCGCCGGCGCCAACGCTGACGCACGATCCGGCGCGACCGGTGGCGTTGCAGGTCTTGCACGCCCCCTGACAGCCATCGACGCAGCAGACACCGTCAACGCAATGATTCGAGCGACACTCCAGCGCGATCAGGCAACGGCTGCCATTGTCTTTGAGTGCCGGAACGCCATCGATGGCGCCGCCGTCGGGAAACGGAAAGCTGCCGCCGAAACCACCGGTGCCGGTCACTCCGGCATCGCGGTTGCCGCCGCTACCGCCGCCGCCATTGCCGCCGCTACCGGACACACCACCCTTGCCACCGCTGCCCCCGGCACCGCCGCTGCCGGACATCGGCATCATGCCGCCGCTGCCCGTCGTGCCACCGCTGCCCGATGAGGGGGGAAGGACGTCGCTTACACCGCCGTCGGAAACCGGATCGGACGATGCATCAGGAACCGGGCCGGGGGTCGACACCAGCTCGACTGAGACATCGACACTCGTGAAGTAATGGGCGAGCACACGAGCGTGATTGCGCCCGTACGCGATCGCCACGTCACCGACAATTCCGGTCACCACGCAGCTGACGCCGCGGCCGTCGAGGCCGTCGTCGAGGACAATCGGCTGCGTCTCCTCGCCGCCGCCGAAAAATGGCCCTATCACCCGGCCGTTGCCAAGCGGATCCACCAGCAGCGTGCGCTCGGTGGAATCGGAGACGCCACCACTGGCGCCGACCTTGGCGACCGACACCTCGAAGCGCAGTTCGTCGACCTTCAGCGCTCCAAGCTGTACGTCCACGATGATGCCGGTCGGGTCCGGGCCACAGGACAGCGCCCCTGCGCCCAGACAGCCGATCCACAAAACGAGGGTGGACACCCTCCCCTTCCGCTGTGGCATCAACTGCAGACGTAAGTCGTGTGCGCATACGAATCAACACAAACCTGTCGTCGCAGAGACAATGGTCTTTACTGTCCCCGCCGAGGTAACGTCCATTACACATGGCCACCCCGGACGCTGGCGCAATTGCGCGAATAGGCGGCTGCCGCGCCTGTCAGCGCAATACTGCGACGCGGTTGCCGAACAGCTGTTCGATGCGGGCCAGCAGATCGTCGGTGGCGGCGACCTTGTATTCGTCGCCCAGGTCCAGCACCGTCTCGCTGCGTTTCGGGATCTCCAATCGCAACAATGTGCGGCACGGGCCGGCGTGATCACGCAGCAGCTTTTCCAGTGCCACCAGGTGGTCGCCGCTGACGATGTCGGCGTTGAGGTGAATGTCCAGCAGGCTGCTCTTCTGGCGGCGGATCTCGGACAGCAGCTTGGCGTCGTTGAAGCGGAGGCGCTCGCGCGCCGCCTCGCCGTCGCCGAACGGGGCGTCGACCGTGCCGGTCACCAGCAGCGGCTCGTCGCGACCCAGCAGGTCGCGGTAGTCCTCCACCTTCTTGCTGTTGACGATGAGCTCGATCTGCCCGAAGTGGTCCTCCAGCGTGAAGAAGGCGTACTTGCCGTTGCCGCTCTTCATCTGCCGCTCTTGATAATTGGAGACGATCCCGGCCAGAACGACCTCAGCGCGCACTCCCTTTTCGGTACAGTTGGCGGTGGTGGCGTTGGTGAATCGTTTGATCTCGCCCGCGTAGCGATCCAGCGGATGGCCGCTGATGTAAAAACCCAGCGACTCCTTTTCGCAGGCCAGGACTTCCTTGGGCAGCCATTCGTCGGCGTCCGGATATCTATCCTCGCCCAGGCCCTGGCTGCCGTTGCCACCGTTGCGGCTCGCCCCGTTGCTCTTTCCGTTGCCGTTGCCGTTGGCGGCACCGAACAGCGCCAGCAGCGACGTCTGGCCGCTCTCCTTCTCGCGAAGGGCTGCGGCTGCCCGGTCGGAGGCCAGCGGAATCGCCCCGTAGACGCGCGCGCGGGACACGCCGCTCTTGGCTGCCACGCCGTCGAACGCGCCCGATTTGACCAGCGCCTCCAGCACCTTCCGGTTGACCTTGCGGCCGTCGACGCGCTTGCAGAAATCGAACAGCGACAGGAACGCGCCGCCCTCGTCGCGCGCCGCCTTGATGACCTCGACCGCCCCCTCGCCCACGCCCTTGACCGCGCCCAGGCCGAACCGGATGGCCTTCCTGGGGGCGCCTTCCTTGTCGGCGGCGCCGCTGACAACGGTGAAATCGGTGTCCGATTCGTTGACGTCGGGGCGCATCACCTCGATGCCGCTGGCGCGCGCCTCGGCGATGAACTTCACCACCGAGTCGGTGTTGTCCTTGTCGCAGGTCAGAAGGCCCGCGAAAAATTCGACCGGCCAGAACCGTTTGAGGTAAGCGGTCTGGTACGTGAGCATGCCGTAGGCGGCGCTGTGGCTGCGGTTGAAGCCGTAGCCGGCGAACTTCTCCATCAGATCGAAGACGCGCTCCGCGACCCGCGGGTCGACCTTCTTTTCCTTGGCGCCGTCGAGGAAGCCGGCCTTCTCCTTGGCCATGACCTCCGCCTTCTTCTTGCCCATCGCGCGTCGCAATAAATCGGCCTTGCCCAGCGAGTAACCGGCCAGCGCCGACGAGATCTGCATGACCTGTTCCTGGTAGACGATGACCCCGTAGGTGTCCCTGAGGATCGTCTCCAGGAGCGGGTGATCGTATTCGACCTTCTTGCGGCCGTGCTTGCGGTCGATGAAGTCGTCGACCATGCCGCCCTCCAGCGGCCCCGGGCGATAGAGCGCGCTGGCGGCGACGATGTCCTCGAAGCAGTCGGGCTTGAGCTTCTTGAGCATCTCGCGGAAGCCGCTCGACTCCAGCTGGAACACGCCCGTGACGTCGGCCTGCGAGATCATCTTGTAGACCTGCGCGTCGTCGTTCTCGATCAACGCCAGATCCAGCGGCGGCTGGCCCGCCGCCTCCTTCTCGCGATTGACCAGGTCCAGGCAGGTCTGGATGACGGTCAAGGTCTTGAGGCCGAGGAAGTCGAACTTCACCAGCCCGGCCTTCTCGACCATGTCCTTGTCGTACTGGGTGACGATCCCCTCTTCGCCCGCGGGACGGAAGCACGGGACGTACTCCCAGAGCGGCTTGTCGCCGATGACCACGCCGGCGGCGTGGGTGCCGGCGTGGCGGTTCAGCCCTTCCAGGCGCTTGGCGATGTCCAGCAGCTCGCGGTAGGTAGAATTCTCCTCGTACAGCTGCTTGAGCCGCGGCTCCTTCTCGATGGCTTCTGCAATAGGCGGTGACTTGCCCTGGATCGGCTCGGGGACGAACTTGGCGACCTTGTCGGCCTCGGCGAACGGCAGCGCCATGGCGCGCGCGATGTCGCGGATCCCGCTGCGCGCCTTGATCTGGTGCATGGTCACGATCTGGCCGACGTTGTTCTTGCCGTACTTGTCGGTGACGTAGCTGATGACCTCGTCGCGCCGGTTCATGCAAAAGTCGATGTCGAAGTCCGGCATCGACACGCGCTCGGGGTTCAAGAAGCGTTCGAACAGCAGCTTGTTGGCGATGGGATCGATGTCGGTGATGCGCAGCGAGTAGGCGACCAGCGATCCGGCGCCGGAGCCGCGTCCCGGCCCGACCGGGATCTTGCGCTCCTTGGCGTGGCGGATGAAGTCCCAGACGATGAGGAAGTAGCCGGAGAACTGCATCTTGGTGATGACGCCCAGCTCCAGCTCCAGCCGCGCCGCATAGACGTCACCGTCGATCTTGTGGCCGCGCTTGTGCGCCTCCTCGATGCGCTTGCGCAGTCCCTCGCGCGCCAACTCGGCCAGGTAGCTGTCGGCATCGTAGCCGTCGGGGACGGAGAACTTCGGCAGGTAGGTCTGGCCCAGATCGAACGTGACGTTGCACATCTGGCCGATGGCGGCGGCGTTCTCCATGGCCTGCGGGATGTGCGTGAAATAGGCGTCCATCTCGGCCGGGGTCTTGACGAAGAAGGCGTCGTTGCGGTGGTGCATGCGCTTGTCGTCGTGGATGGTCTTCTTCTGCTGCACGCACATCAGGATCTCGTGCGCCCGCGCGTCGGCCTTGTTCAGATAGTGGCAGTCGTTGGTGGCGACCAGCGGAATGCCGGTCCGCTGCGACATCTCGACCAGGTGGCCGTTGACCTTCTCCTGCTCCTCGAGGCCGTTGGGCTGCATCTCCAGGTAGAAGTTGCCCTTGCCGAAGATGTCCTCGAACTCGCGCGCGGCGTTCTCGGCCGCCTCCGCCCCCCGGCGCATCAGCGTCTGGGCGACCTCGCCGCCCAGGCAGGCCGACAGCCCGATGAGGCCCTGGCTGTGCTCGCGCAGCAGCTTCTTGTCGATGCGCGGGTTGTAGTAAAAACCTTCCAGGTACCCCATCGAATTGAGGTGCGACAGGTTCTTCCAGCCGACGTTGTCCTTGGCCAGCAGGATGAGGTGGTTGCTGCGCCGTTCGGTCTTGTCCAGGCGGTCCGGGGCCACGTAGGTCTCGCAGCCGAAGATCGGCTTGACCCCGTGGGCCTTGGCCTTCTGGTAAAAATCCAGCGCGCCGAACAGGTTGCCGTGATCGGTGATCGCGACGTTCTTCATCCCGCGTTCCAGCACCTTGGGGAAGAGGTCGTCCAGGCGGATGGCGCCGTCGAGGAGGCTATACTGCGTGTGCAGATGAAGATGCGTGAATTCCGGCATGCGCGGCCTTCGAGCATGTCTTCTCGCGCGGGGGGCGTAAAGCGAAAACCCCAAGAAATTCCGCGCCCCTGCCCGCGTGCCGCCGGGTTAGGATGACCGGTAGCCATAACCGCCTTCAGACACTCGACGAATGCCGATCTCTCCACAGATTGTCCACAGGGCGTCCGGGATAGCGCTGCTGCTTGCGGCGGCGGCGTGCGGCGGAGGTGGCGTCACGCCAGGTCCGTCGCCGCGGGCGCTGGTGCTGGAGCCGACGCCCGAGACCATCTGGGTACGCCCCGGTGATCACAGCCCGGTGCGGTTTCGCGTGCGGACGACAGAAGGCGCCCCGGTGCCGATGGTGAAGGTTAGCTTCGTCATCGTCGACGAGGCGGCCGGCGGCGAGGTCGGCAGCCAGTCACAGGGGGCGACCCTGTCCGCCGCGACCGCGGTGACCGATGGGCAAGGGCTGGCCGAGATCGATGTCACCGCCGGACAGCGCACGGTGTTCCGGATCCGCGGCAGCCTCGACGATCTGGAGGCGGAGGCCGTGATCGTCGTGGCCGCCGGCCAGGTCGGCAGCGTCGAGGTGGCGCCATTTCTCGAGACCGGCAGCGCCGCGGCGGGCGACGTGACCAAGGTCGAGATCCTGTTTTTCGACAACCTGCTGTGCCGTGACTTTTCCTTCGGCCGACCGCCGGCGCCGGCTCGCAACGTGCGTCAGGTGGCGGCGCACGACGGCGCCGCGCAATACGACTTCGTCAGCACCAACGTCAGCCACGCCATCCTCGGCCGGGGGCGCGATGGACGCGGCGGCATCCTGGCGGTGGGCTGCGTGG
>DASRQT010000117.1:0-3646 GCA_035696485.1 Polyangia bacterium
GTACGCTTGGCCAGGGGAACCAGCCGAGCGCGGGGCTTGCCCGCCTTCGCGATGACGATCTCTTCGCCGTCCGCGGCGCGATCGACGAGCCGAGAAAGCTGGGTTTTCGCGTCGTAGAGGTTCACCGCCTTTGGCATACCATGAGGATGACCGGGCCCGGGTAGTTGGTCAAGTTGGTCAAGTGGGAGAATCGGGGATCCTTCGGACTGTTTACCGTCGGTAGGATTCGGGGTCGATGGCCAGGCGCTTCATCCAGCGGTGCAGCTGCATGCGCGCCTTGCCCAGCTTGCGCGCCACCTCGGCCACGTTGCCGCGCGCGGATGAAAGCTCGTCGACGATGCGCTTTCGAAGGTCGTACTCCTCGGGCGACAGGGTCATGCGCTCGGGTGTGATCGGGGCCGAGTCGGGTTTTGTCGAACCCGAGCCGGGAAGTGAGAGGTGCGCGGCCTCGATTACGCCGCCCGACGACAGCGCCCAGCTGCGCCCCAGCGCCTGTTCAAGCTCGCGGACATTCAACGGCCACGGATGCAGCATCAGGCGCAGGGCCGCTTCCGGCGTGAACCGCGGCTCGGCGTGCGGCGCGACGCCCATCTTGGCGAAGATCGCCGCGATCAAGAGCGCGATGTCCTGGCGTCGTTGTCGCAGCGGCGTCGTCAGGTACGTGTAGCCGCTCAAGCGCGCCAGTAGATCCGATCGAAAGTCCCCCTCCGCCACCTGTACGTCCAGCGAGTGCGGCGAGCTGGCGATGAAGCGAACGTCAACCTTGTTTGTGCGGGCGCTCCCCACCGGGACCACCTCGTGTTCCTGTAGCACGCGCAGCAGGGCGGCCTGCGCCGGGCGCCCGAGATCCCCAACCTCGTCCAGCAACAAGGTACCCCCATCCGCCGCGCGCACGAACCCCAAGGCATCGGAGACGGCGCCCGTGAACGCGCCGCGGACATGACCGAACAGCTGGCTTTCGGCCAGCGTGTCCGTGAGAGCGCCGCAGTTGACCGCGAGGAACGGTCCCTTCCGCTGCGACAGCTCGTGAATGCCGCGCGCGAGTAGCTCCTTGCCGGTGCCGGTCTCTCCACACACCAGCACGGTCACGCCGGTCCTCGAGATCTTTTCCAGCTCGTCCATCTGATCGGCCAGCGGCGGCACCAGGGTCGCGAATCCGCGAGGACTTGGCCCGAGCTCGCGCGCGAAGCGGTCGGTGGGCGAACGCTCCAGCGGCAGGGGAAAACCGCCGACCATCAGGAACGAGTGCCCGACCTCGATCACGTCGTCGGCGGCCAGCAGCGCGCGCTGGACGCGTTGGCCGTTGACGAAGCACCCGTTGGTAGAACCCGCGTCCTCCAGGGTCCAGCCGTTGATGGAGTGAATGATGCGCGCGTGGATATTGGACAGCGACTTGCCCGGCAGGCGGAGCATCAGCCGCCGCACGCCGTCGGTCGCGACGCGCGACGCGGTGCGCTCCGCACCGCGTCCAATCACCACCTCGTCGACACCGCCGAGCGCGTATCGAGCCCCCCCTTCCAGCGGCCGGTCGGCTTCCAGCGCCACAAAGACGTACCACTGCATACTAAGCGTGGGGACACGCCCGCGATCATGGCTGTCCTTCAGCGTCTCGGTATTGACCACGGCAGCCGAAGGCTCGCAGCGCGAAAACGGGGTGTCAACATCCACAATGCAAAACTATCGTCCGTAAATCGGATCGGGTGTGTCCTGTCTCACTCTGTCGCCGGGTTTTAGCAGTTACGACCGCAATAATGTGCAATCTAGCCGCGCACAAAATCGCTATCCTGTTCTCCATATGGCGGTTCTCGGTCGTTCAGATGACCGTCGCAGACTGACCTTTCCATGCGAATCGCTGAAGCCGAAACCAACCTGACTTTTGGCCCCTACGTCACGGGCAGTCTGGTGGGTCAGGGCGCCATGGGGGTGGTGTACGAGGCCAGCCATCCCGGTCAGTCGGCCCGCTACGCCCTCAAGTTGATGCATGGCTCGCTGGCCGGTGACCGGCTGGCCATCGCGCGCTTCCTGCGTGAAGCACAGACCCTCAAGGAGGTCAGCCATCCGCACGTCGTTCGCATTGAAAACTCCGGGATCGAAAGCGGCCGCCCGTACATCGTCATGGAGTTCATCGACGGCGAGAGCCTGTCGGTTCGACTGGCGCGGGACGGCCGCCTCGAACCGGCGCAGATCGCCGAGCTGTTCTTGCCCATCCTTTCGGCGGTGGCGGCGCTGCACGACCGGCGGATTGTTCACCGCGATCTCAAGCCGGCCAACGTCATGCTCCGGCGCACCGAGAGTGCTCCCTCACAGCCGGTGTTGCTGGACTTCGGGATCTCCCGGCTGGATGAAGCGACGTTCGAACTGGACCTGACGCGGTCAGAGGCGCTGATCGGCACGCTGCAGTACCTGTCGCCTGAACAGCTTCGCAACGCCAAGTGGGCCAGCCAGCTCAGCGATCAGTACGCTCTCGGCGTCATGCTGTATGAGTGCGCCACCGGGCGCCGTCCCTTCACCGCCGCCAGCCAGTACGACCTCATGCACGCCATTGTTACCGGGCCGGTCATCGCGCCCAGCGCCTTGACGCCGCCGCTGCCGATGGCGTTCGACACGCTGGTGTTGCGAGCCATGAGCCGCGAGCCCGGGCGCCGCTATTCGTCGGTGCGGGCGCTGGGCAGTGCGCTGCTGTCCTTCGCCGACAAGCCGACCTGGGTCCGCTGGCGCGACGAGTTCACCGGCGGCATGGACAGCAGCGACGCCAACAAGGTCGTGCCCGAAGGTACCGAGCGTGATGCCCCCCGTCCGAGCGCGGGCGTGACGCTGGCACCACCGCCGCAGCCTCGCCGCAGCCACAACGCTCTGGCAGCGGCGGTTCTGGGAGCGCTGGTGATCGCGGGGGCAGGGCTGTTCGCGATAACCGGTGCGCGAGATTCTGCGTCACGTTCGCGCTCCACGGCGAATGCCCTGCCGCCAGCACCAGCGCTGGCCCCGGTCACGCCAGCGCCACTCCCGGTCATGCCGGCGGCGGCAGCCGCGCCTGCGCCGGCCGAGGTGCGGTCTCCACCTCGGCCCCAGGCGGATTCCGTGCCGCCGGCGCCGCTGAACGCGCCGTCTGCGTCGCCGGCCGCCGCGCGAATGCGGCGCGAGACCAAGCCGCCGAAGCGGGTCGCGTCGTCGCCCACCGCAAGCTCCCGGCCAAAGAATGAGGAACTAGGTGACGACGATGTGTTCGATCCGTTTCCGCCGCGATAGCTGCAGGACGGTGCGGGCGGCACTGTATCGCCGCCTGATCGGGTTGATTGCGCTGGGGATCGGCGCGTGTGGTTCGGCGCCGGCCACGTCACCCACGCGCCCCGCGGTCTCTGCCGCCGCCTGGCCGGAAGCCGCCGAACTGTTTCACAAGGAGCCGCGCTGGCTGGGGGCCGACGCCGCCTATTCGGTGCCGCTGGGCGCGGACCGCCTGCTGTGGTTGTTCGGCGACACGTTCATCGCCACCAGCGCGGCCAACGTTCGCACCGAATCGGTGATGGTGCGGAACACGGTCGCCGTGCAAACCGGCACTGACCCCGTGTCGGCCGCGATCACCTTCCACTGGCGGGAGACCGCGACGGGACCGAAGTCGTTCCTACCCGAGGACGGTGAAAGGTGGTAC
>DASRQT010000118.1:0-6019 GCA_035696485.1 Polyangia bacterium
CGCCACTGACAGCGATGCAGGGGTCAGGGCCGCGATGCCCAGAGCCATGGGGGAGGGCAGAAAGCGTGCGACGCGTGTGCGCCCCAGCAAGCACAGCACGACCCCCAGGCCGATGCCGATGGCGCCAGCGGCAGGGCCGTAAGCGGGCATCGCGGCCAGACCGCCGCGGACCGCCTCGGCGGTCGCTTTCCAGGACATCGCCGCCGGTGCCGGCAGGGCTTCCGTCCCAACGCCGTAAGTCTTGACCAATACCAGATAAACGGGAACGACGACCAGCGCGCCGACCGCGGCGCCCAGGATCTGCGCCGCGATCTGTGCGTTCGGCGATGCCTTCAGGCGATGCCCGGCCTTGAGCGCCCACAGGGTCTGCGAGGTCTGGCTCGACTCGGCGGCGGCGATGGCCCCGGAGAGCAGCGACACCGACACCCCGCTGCCGGCAAAGATCAGCTGCGTCACCATGCCGACGGAGCCGATCGGGGCGAGGTCAGTTTCACCGGCCGCCCGCCCGCAAACCCCAGCCAGGATGACCGCCAGCAGAAGAGCCAGGATCGACACTGCCGGGTGCAGGTCAAACGCCAGCCAGCCGACGCCGATCACGACCACGACGCAGGCGGTGACGATCGAGCGTTGCAGCGGGAACCGTGCCGGCCCCGCCGCCGATTGCGGCGACGCCTTCTGGAGAATCATGGCGGGGACGTCCATCAGCGACCGGCCGACGGAGCGCCAGCCGAGGACCAGCGGCAGCATCGTGCTGGCGGCCATCAAGCCCAGCCCAGGCCAGACCAGCCAGGCGACGTATGTCCCGTAGCTGCTTCCGCTCACGATGCCCGCCCGAACCAGCGCCGGTGCCAGGAAGCCCCAGGTCAGCACCGCGCCGACGAACATGCTGGCGGCGACGCGGAAGCCCATGAAGATCCCGATCGAGGCCATCATCGGACTCCAGCTGATGCCCAGCGTGAGGCTGGCCGCCGACAGACCGGCGACGGTGAGCGGCAGCGCGGTCACCGCCGGGATGAAGCTGGGATGTCCGTCGCGAAACCATGTGATGATGGCCGCCGTGAGGGCGGAGAACAGCAGCAGCCGCGTCCGGTTCAGCGCCGTTTCGCGCCCGGCGTGGATGGTCTCGATGATCTCGGCGGTGGCGGCGCCGGTCGGGAAGGGGAGCGCCTCGGCCACGATCAGCTTCGCGCGCAGCGAGGCGGCGACGAAGATACCCAGCAGCCCCAGCGCCATGCCCCACGACAGCATTGCCCACGACGGCACGTGCTGCCCGATCAGCGTCATCGCCGGCATTGGGCCGTAGACGCCCAGCACGAACGCCATGATTGCGGCGGACGCTGCCGTGGTCTGCGTGATGTTGTTCTCCAGCGCCGAGTACGGGCGCCGAGCCAGTCCCTTGAACGTCGCGAACAGGGTGAAGCCCAGCAGCGCGGCGGTGATGCTGCCACCGTCGATGAACGATGTCTTGAGGCTGGTGTAGACGTTGGCCGCCGCCATCACCACGCCGATCAGCGAGCCGACGATCAGCGCACGCGCCGTGGCCTCCCGTGCGGTCGCAACAGGGGAGGGGGAGGGGGGCGGAGCCGGCGCGTCGGCGATCGGGTCCGGTAGCTGGAATGGGGTCGCCGACATCGGCCGACGACCTAGGTCTCCGCGTCCTCAGCCTCGCGGATGGCGGTCTCCCGCGTGCGCAGGCCGTGTTTCCACAGCAACCGGTAGAAGTAGATGCGGTCGACGCCGGCGGCGCGGGCGGCGGCGCTGACGCGGTTCTCGTGAACCCGCAGCAGCTCCTCCAGATAACGGCGCTCGAACGAGCTGACCCAGGAGTCACGCGCCACGCGCAGCGGCTGGCCGATATTGACGGCGCTTTCCGGGCTGGGAACCACGGCCTCGACGATGTTTGGCGGGCCGAAGTCGCGCAGCGCCACGCAGCGTTCAAGGTAGTTGCGCAGCTCGCGGATGTTGCCCGGCCAGCTGTGCTGGGCGACCGCGCCCAGGAACTCCTCGGACCGGACGACATTGGCGGTCTGCTCGTCGATGACGCCCATGTTGGCCATGATGTGCTCGACCAGGAGCGGCAGATCGGCGACCCGTTCACGCAGCGGCGGCAGCTTCAGCTCGACGACGGCCAGGCGGTAAAAAAGGTCGGATCGGAATTTCTGCGCGGCCACCTGTTCGCGCAGGCTGCGGTTGGTGGCGGCGATCAGGCGGACGTTGATGGGGACGTAATTGTTGGTCCCGACGCGGCGCACCTCGCGCCGTTCCAGGACGCGCAGCAGCTTGGGTTGAAGGTCGATGCTGAGCTCGCCGATCTCGTCGAGGAACACGGTGCCGCCGCTGGCCGCCTCGAAGACACCTTGTCGGGCGGCGACGGCGCCGGTAAAGGCGCCGCGCTCGTGTCCGAACAGCTCGCTCTCGAGAAGCTGCGGCGGCATCGCGCCGCAGTCGACGACCAGGAACGGCTTCTCGCGGCGCCGGCTGCCGCGGTGGATGGCCTCGGCGGACACCTCCTTGCCGGTGCCGGTCTCGCCCTCCAGCAGGATAGTGGCGTCGCCGAGGGACGCCTTGCCGAGAACGTCAAACACGCTCTGCATGGCGTGCGACCGCCCGACCATCTTTCCGAATCGCTCGCGCTCTGTCGCCGCCCGGTCAACGGGCGACTGGTCTAGACGGTGCGAATCATTGCTGATGGCAAGGGTCGCGCGTGCACCTTGAGGCCCATTTCCCACGGACGGGACATCGACCGTAATGCCCGATACCTTGACCTCTGGAAGTCCAAAAGGACGAGGTGGGTGCGGGTGGGTAGACCTACAGCCCGGCCGCGACCTTGGCCGCGCCGAGTAATCCCGGCTGCGGATGGGTGACGACGAACGCCGGCAGGCGCGCCACCAGCGGGTGCAGCCGCCCCTTGCGCTCGAAGGCCTCGCGAAAGCCCCCCTTTTGCAGGTAGGCCAGGATTCGCGGCGCGATCCCGCCGGCGACGAAGACGCCGCCGGTGGCCAGCACGGTCAGGCCCAGGTTCCCGGCGACGGCGCCCAGCACCGAGCAAAAAAGCGCCAGCGACATCTCGCAGATTGGATCGCGGCCACTTAGCCCTCGCTCCGAGATGACGGCCGCCGGGTCCTGCGAGACCGCGTGGGCGCCGAGGGCCGCGATGGTCTCGGGCTGAACCAGCGGCTGACAGGCAGGATCCAGCGATAGAAATGTGAAGATGTCGACCAGCCCCTGCCCGGACAGCACCCGCTCGTTGGAGACGCGGCCGTACTTGGCGGTCAGATGCGCCGATAGCGCGATCTCGATGGGCGTTCGCGCCGCAAAGTCGGTGTGGCCACCCTCGGAGGAGATCACCTGGTAACGGTTTTCGGCCGCCGCCCAGACAAGAAAGGCCTCGCCCAGCCCGGTTCCGGCCCCGACGACGGCGACCGGACCACGCGGCGCCGGTGGTCCTCCGCCCAGCGACACCAGGGAGTCGGGGCCGACGGCGGTCACGCCCAGCGCGGCCGCGTAAAAATCGTTGACCAAAGTGACGCGCGGGATGCCGAGGCGCCGGCCCAGACCGCGGCCATCGATCACCCACGGCAGGTTGGTGGCACGGCACATGTTGTTTTCGCACGGGCCGGCGATGCCGAAGCAGGCGCTGCCGACCACACGCCCTCCGCCGGCCTCGGCCAGGAACGTCTCGGCGATCACGTCCAGCGACACGTGGGCGCTCGACGGGTACGTCCGTTCGACCAGCGGCTCGAAGGTCGGCTCACCGTCGGGCGGGCCGGGCTCGCACTTGAACAATGCCAGTCGTGTGTTGGTGCCGCCGATGTCGCCTGCTAGAACGATCATGGTTCCTCGCTTGATAGTTCGGACGCTGCGTCTCGATCGCAAAAGATGGTGACGGGAGCCAGCCGGCGCATGATCGGCTGCGCAGGAAAATCGCGGTACAGCGCCGGGCCTTCGATGACGGCGCGCAACGTCGCCGCCTTGTCCCGCCCGGCGACCAGGAAAAACACCCGGCGTGCCTGTTCGAACACCGGGTACGTCAGCGTGAGACGGCGCGCGCCCAATTTGGGGACATCCACGGCCACGCACAGGCGCTTGCGCTCCGTCAGGGCTGTCGTCCACGGGAACAGTGAAGCGGTGTGGCCGTCCGCCCCCATGCCCAGCAACGCCAGATCCAGGGCGAATCGCGGGCCCGCGGCGCCGATCATCGCGGTCTCGTACTCTCGCGCGGCGGCATCGAGATCGGACGCCTCGCCCTTCATACGATGAACATTCGCCGGGGGGATCTCCGCTGACGACAACAGCGTCGACGACACCATCGCGTAATTCGAGTCAGCATGATCGGGCGGGACGGCACGTTCATCACCGAAGAAGATCTCGGTTCGTGACCAGTCAATGACGTCGGCATGGGCGTCGACGTGGGCGGTTGTCCCGGGCGACTCGGCCGGTTCGGCGAGACGCCGGTACAGCAGACGCGGCGTGGAGCCGCCGGCCAGGCAGAGCCGCCAGCGGTCGCGATCGCGCAGCGCTGCCGCCGCCAGCTGACGAACGCGGCGCGCAGCCTTTTCGGCCACGGCCGCGGCGTCGGCGCACACGACGATCTCCGGGTTGCCCCTGCCGTCCGGGTGGGTCTCGTCCGCGGCGCGCATCTTGGCGAACCTTACCCGCGGCCCGGCCCGTCCACCAGATCGGAAAGTCGCGCCGCATACGCCAGGCACCGGCGCAGCAAGGGGTCGCGGCCCGCAGGACCCAAGGCCGCCACGCACAGCTCCGCGTCGCTGCGCGAATCCAGCTTGATGGATCGGGGCGGGGCGATGGGAATGGCCAGCTCGGCGTGATTGCCGCCGGTTCGGTTTATACCGTAACGCTCCTCGTCGCCGTGAACCGGCGAATCGGCCAGCAGGTCCAGCCCGACGATGCCGCTGGTGCCGCACTCGCCGTCAGAGGGGACCAGATCAAGCGATACGTCGTCGGCCGCCGTCGCGCGCTCGATCCCGGAACGGCGGAAGCGAAGGTGCAGGCCGCCCGATTCCTCGGGGTCGGCGCCCAGCGCCTCCCAGGCAAGCTGGCTGCCCAGCCAGGCGGAGAGCAGCAGCGCGCTCGGCACGCTGTCCCGTCGGTGACGGATGATCACGCGATGCGCGGCAGCCAGCGGGCCGCCACCGATCGGCGGGTCGAAGAGGCCGGCGAACAGCGTACGAAAGCTGGCCAGACGCAGCCAGCCGAGATCAGCGACCACCACCTGGTGGAGCGTGGTCAGCCGGTAGACCTCGCCGAGGTCGCGCACGCGGGTGCACTGCCCGGTGTCGACCACCAGGCGTTCAGACACCGGCAAGAGCTCGCGCGTCAGCAAGGTCTCCGCCACGGTCGAATCGATCCAGAAGGTCGCGGTCGGCAGGCTGGGGATCAGCAGCGATCTGACCAGGGCGCCGAAGTGTTCCTCGGCGCCGCCCGTGCCGGTCAAGGTGATCTCTTCCGAGTAGACGGTTCGCGCGCCGCTCGGGCGTGACACGACGTTGCTCTCGATGGTGGCGCGCAGGCTCTGTTCGCCGTCGCCCGCGGCCTGGTTCAGCACGATCACGCGCGCCGGGATGGACGGCGTGAGGTCGTCGACCAGCTTCTTGGTCCGTCCCAGCGACTCGCTGCCGTGGGCGGGCACCACGATGTTCCACAGCGAGGCGCGTGACAGGACGGTGGACGGACGCACGGGCGTGGCATCGCCGTCGGCCGAGGTGGCCGGCGCGACCTCGGCGCGGCCGGCAGCTTGCCACAGGGCCGCCAGCTCCCTCTCGATCCGGTCGACCTCAACGGAGATCGCCTCGCCGCGCGAAAACCGTTCGACGTTTGACGCCTCCCGCATCCCGCTGCTTCCTTGCCTACGGCCTTCGCCATTGCCGGCCATCCGCGCCGAGCAGGCGATCGGCGGCCGGTGGACCCCAGGTTCCGGCTTCGTAGCTCGCCACCTCCGGCGCCGCGCTGCCGCTGCCGGAACGCCGCCGCGCGGTCTTGGCGGCGGATTCTTCCTGTT
>DASRQT010000119.1:0-25286 GCA_035696485.1 Polyangia bacterium
GAGATCAAGCTGGTCTTCGGTTGCTCGGACGAGGCCCCCGCCTGCATGGCGCAAGCGGGCAAGAGTCTGGGCGCGGCCAAGCTCCTGTTCGGCAGCATCAAACGCCTCGGCGGCGACCCGGTGATCACGCTCAAGCTGCTGGACGTCAGCCGCGCCGTCGTCGAATCGTCAATGACGGAGGCCATCGTCAAGCGCCGCGCCGACGCGGCGACCATCCGCCCCCTGACCGCCAAGTGGATCACGCGTTTGAGCGGCAAGCCCGGCACCGGAAGCCTCGCCGTGCGCGCCAATGTCGCAGGCGCCTCGGTCAGCCTGGATGGCGTGGTGATTGGAACGACGGGCGACAAGCCGGTCGCCGTCACCGACGTCGCCGTGGGCAAACACGAGGTGTCGGTCGAAAAGTCGGGGTTCACGAGGACCAGGCAGGAGTTCTCGTTGGCAGCGGGCCAGAGCCTGCCGCTGAGCCTTTCGCTCTCCCCGCTGTCGCTGGGCGCGGCGGAAAGCAGCGCTGAACCCGTGGCCATCACGCGCCCCGGCGACGACACCGGCGACGGGGCGGACGACAGCTCGCGAACGCTGGCGCGGGTTGGGTTCTGGACCGCGCTGGTCGGTGCCAGTGTCTCGGCGGCGCTGGCCCTGAAGTTCGGCAATGACGTGCGCCGCATCAACCGCGAGCTGGATACCTACCGGCGTTACTCGTGTGACAAGTCCGCCAGCGGGCTTTGCGACGACCAGGGCAACGTCGCTATCCCGCTAACGCCGCAGATGACGCTCGACGCGTCACGCAAGACCGATGAGGGCAACCACGCGCAGACGTTGCAGTGGGTGTTCGTTGCCATGGTCCCGCCGTTCGCCATCGCCGGCGCCTACCTGCTTTACAAGGGCTACCTGGAGGGTGACGGGGACAGCAAGACCAGCCACAACCGTGGGCCGCGAATATTTCCGACGGCCAGCGCGTCCGCAGGGGGGATCGTGGCGGAGTTCGATTTCTGATGATCGGTCAGACCGTCGGCAACTACAAGGTGACGCACCTCCTCGGCGAAGGCGGGATGGGAATCGTCTACCTGGCCGAGCACCCGGTGATCGGGCGCAAGGTCGCGATCAAGGTCCTGCACATCTCGCTGTCCAGGGACGCCGACATCGTGGCCCGCTTCTTCAACGAGGCGCGCGCGATTCACATGATCGGCCACGAAAACATCGTGGAGATCCTGGACTTCGGACAGACCCCTGACGGTCAGCCGTAC
This sequence comes from Polyangia bacterium, assembly GCA_035696485.1. Taxonomy (GTDB): domain Bacteria; phylum Myxococcota_A; class Polyangia; order Fen-1088; family Fen-1088; genus DASRQT01. The sequence goes on from DASRQT010000119.1 coordinate 1,245, forward strand.
TTCATCATGGAGTACCTGACCGGCGAGTCGCTCAACGATCGCGTGCAGCGCGGTCCGATGCCGGCGGCCGAGGTTGCCCACGTCGCCGACCAGATCTGCCAGGCCCTGTCGATGGCGCACGAGAAGGGGATCGTCCACCGCGACCTCAAACCGCACAACGTTCAGCTGCTGACCGCCAGCAACGGCAGCATTCACGTCAAGCTGCTCGACTTCGGCGTGGCCAAGATCATGACCAGCCAGGAGGGCGGCCAGTCGGTGAAGACGCGAACCGGCTCGCTGATGGGAACACCGCTTTACATGTCGCCGGAGCAGTGCAAGGGCGCCGGCAAGCTCGACCATCGCACCGACATCTACTCGCTGGGCGTCATGCTGTACGAGATGCTGGCCGGACAGCCGCCCTTCAACGCCGAAGGTGTCGGCGAATTGTTCGCCATGCACATGCTGGAGAAGCCGCCCGAGCTGCTGCAGTTCGCGCCCGACACGCCGCCCCACATGGCAAGGGCGGTGATGCGATCGCTGGCCAAGAACCTGGACGATCGCTACGCCAACATGGAGGAGTTCCGCACGGCCCTGCTGGGCGACATGTTCCCGTCGACCCCCGAGCGAACCAACATCCGCAGCGTCTCCGTCCGTCCCACCGGCACGGTCGTGCCCAGCAACCTGACGCTGCCGCCGGCCTCCACCACCATGTCCTCCGCGTCCTCGGAGATCGAGGACGACTTTGCTCCCCGCCGCAACCGCTCAGGCCTGGCGATTGTGGCCGTGGCGCTGGTGGCCGCGGGCGTGGTTGCCGCGATTTTCATCAGGAAGTCGTCGTCCGAGGTTTCACCACCACCCGGCAGGGAGCAGGCTGTCCCTACCCCGCCCCCGACGCCGCCGCCAAAGCCCGCCGAGCCGGAGACCGTGACGATTCGCTTCGAGGCCGAACCCGCCGGCGTTCACGTGGTGCGCGCCTCCGACGATCACGACCTCGGCCCCGTCCCGGTGGAGCTCAAGCTGCCGAGGGACGGCGGCAAGCCAGAGTTCCTTTTCCAGCTGGAAGGCTACAAGGACAAGACACTGACCGCGGACCTCAGTCGTGATCGAACCCTGCACGTGTCGTTGCACAAGGAGCCGACGGCGGCTCCGCCCGCGCCGGTGGTGGCCCCCACCCCGGTTTCGCCGCCGGCCGAAACACGCAAGCGCTCGACACCGCGCCCCAGCCGCCGCACCCGCATCGCCCCCGACGAAGACGGCCTCGCGACCCCGAATTTTTAGTTCCTAGATGGGTTCTTCCGGTGGCGGCGTCAGCTCGTCGAGGCGCGCGGCGAGACCACCACGGCGCCGATGGCGCTGCGTGAGCAGGTCCAGGAAACGTTCCGGGGCCAGCGCGACGCGGCCGCGGCTCTCCAGATAGCGGCGGCGGTCCAGCGCGAACAGGCCGCCGGCGGCGACGCCCCCGCTGGCCAGCGCCACGATGTCGCTGATGCCGAAACCGGGCAGGATGGCGGCGCCACCCAGACCCAGCAGCGCGAAGGCGATCGCCGAACGGACCCCCATGTGCGTCAGGCGCTCGCGGCGCATCTCCGACAGGTCAATGTGGAAGGTGACGCAGGTCGCGTCGTCGTCCTCGACGGTGATGACCGTCTCGACGTGGCTCACCAGCCCAAAGGCGTAGCGCTTGGAGAAATCCAGCGAACGGACGAGCCCGGGCCACAGCCCCTGGGCCCGCTCCCACTCGACCCGATCGCCGTGATGGCGCCGCACCGTCATCAACTGGTCGCGCAAGAACCGATCGACGGCGCGCCGGATGATGTCAGGCGACCCCGGGACCACGCGGCTGACGACGATCTTGCTTGGCCCGAGCGTCCGGGTCAGCGCCCCGCCAGCTTCAGGCTCGACCACCGCGCCGCGCCGCAGCTCGGTCATCGCTTGCATGATGGCGTCGTGGCGCAGTCCCGCCTCTTCACCGAGGCGCATCACCTCGCGGAAGCTCAGCGTCGCCTCGGAGGTCCGCTCCTGCTCCTGCGCGACCACGTTGGTGGTGTCGATCTCGGCCGCTCGACGCAGGATGAAATCGACCTGTTTGCGCGACAGCTTCTCGGACACGATCACTTGATTATAGCCGCAACCGCCGCGCGTGCTTCATCCACCCGAGCTAGACGTCCGGATGGGAAACCCGATCCGCAGGACCCACTCGTAGAGGCGGTCCGGGCAGAACGCGCGCAGGCGCCCGGCGGAGAACGAGGTCGGCCCCACCGGCCAGCGCAGCCCCGGATCCGGATGGGTGGCGGCGCGGTATATGACCTCGACCACCTCATCCAGCTCGGCGCGGTGCATCTTCATCGCCTGGTGCTTGTAGGCGGCCAGCAGCGAGGCATACGGGCTGTCCGGACGTTGCGACGCCAGCGCCTGGACCTCCTTGTGGTGAAGCGCCGTCCGGAAAGGTCCCGGCTCGATCAAGGTTACCCGTATTCCAAACGGCAACAGCTCGTAGCGCAGCGTCTCGACCATCCCCTCCAGCGCCCACTTCGACGCGTGGTACGGCCCCGCGATGGGAACCGCGACCCGGCCCGAGATCGAGCCGAGGGTGACGATGGCGCCGTCGCGGCGCGCGCGCATGGCGGGCAACACCGCGCGCGTGACCCGGTGAACGCCGACCACGTTGGTCTCAAGCTGCGCCCGCAGCTCGTCGGGCGAGGTCTCCTCCAGCGGCCCGAAGGTATAGAAGCCGGCGTTGTTGATCACCACGTCCAGCCGTCCCTGGGTCTCGCCCAGCGCCGCGCCGACCGCGTCGGTGACCGAGGCGTCGTCGTTGACGTCAAGCTGCGGCGTCGTCAATGCCCATCCCTGGTGCGCCGCCTCGTCGCGCAGGTCGGCCGCCGTTTCCGGATGTCGCATGCTGGCGAAGACGCGCCATCCCTTGCGGGCAAACGAGATGGCGGTCGCGCGCCCGATACCCGACGACGATCCCGTGATCAGGACGACCGGCGACGGAGCCGCCGCGTGCTGAGAACCAATCTCTTGCCCTGCGCTCATGCCTCACCCCCGTAGCAGAAATCCGACCAGGACCGTCGACAGCAGACCCCAGGCCGCCGTGGCGGCGATCCACAGCCGGGGCGCGCGGCGGCGGACCCGCACCAGCGCCCGCAGCCCCAGCGCGACGTTGACGGTTGAAAGAATCAGCAGGCCCGTCATCCACAACAGATTTTGCTGATCATGGCGATCGGGAGCGCGCGCATACGCCAGCGCCCCGACCAGGAACACCATCCCCAGGGCCGCCTTCCCGATCGCGCCGCGGATGACCCGCGCGCGCAGCTGCGCCGCCCGCACATACCGCAGCGCCGTCGGCGAATCGGCCATCGCGCCTAGTATGGCATCGTGTAGCCGAACTGGAGCAGGTCTGCGTTGTTGAACGCCGTGCTCTGGAACAAACGTGCGTAGGACAGCTCGACGCTGCCAGCGGCGAACCAGCCCAGAAATGGGGTGCCGCGCAGCGCGGCCGCCTCCCAGACCAGCTTCGCCTCCGGCATACTGGTTCGGACATTTTCCAGCTTGGGATCGTAGCCGTAGATGAGGGCGCCGGCGCCGTAGCAGTCCGGCCGCGCGACGAAGTCGCACCAGAAGTTCGCGGCGGTCTGGAAATAGTGTCGATAGGACAGCCGTACCTCCAACGCCTGGGTGACGGTCAGGTAGACGCGCCCCTCGGCCATGTGGCTGTTGATGGCCCAGGAGTCGTGATAGTAGCGATAGTGCAGCTGGACGCCGACGCTGGCGCTGGGGAAGTAATAGGCGACCTTGGGTGAGACGGCCTGCCGCGTACGCTGCGACGGCAGGTTCTCGTAGCCGTTGGCCCCCGACCGGTACGGGTTGGCCTGAAAGCCGTCGAGGTAGGCCAGCTCGTAGCTGACCTGGGCGATGAGCCGCGGGCCTAACACCTGGCTGTATCCGACGCCCCCGAAATAGGCGTCCAGCGTGCAGGAGAACTCGCCGCTCTTGGCGCAGGCGGGCGTCCGTCCGCGCGGCGCCACCGAATCGAAGCTGCGCCCGAAGGACAGGGTCACGGCCCCGGTGTCGCCCCAGAACCGCTGCGACAGCGCCGCCGACACCGTGTGCGACCAGTAGTCCGATTCGGCGCTGTAGTTATAGCGGGCGGTCAGCCGCGTGTAGCCGAAGTCCTTGAAGGCCTTGAGGCCAACCTCGTTGCGGAACTCGGTGAAGATCGAGTCGACGCCGGTCCCCGCCGACGCGGACGCCGAGGTGATGGCGTCCAGCAAATAGTGCGCGGTCACGCCGTAGCCGTTGGGCAGGTCCTTGGAGATCTCAACCACTGGTTGAACAACGCGCGTCGAGGGTTCGCGAAAATACGCCGATCGTATCGTGACCTGATCCTCCGCGGACACCGCCGGTGCCAGCAGCATCACCGCCGCTGCCGGTGCCAGCAGCGCGCCCGTTCTCAATTGCAGCCGCACCCGCCGCCCGGCTGGCCGTAACCGAGATCGGCAGCCTCGCGGGAACCGAACATGTGCTGGCGAAACCGCTGCTCCAGCCCATCGGCGTCAAACCGTAGCGCGCGTTTCGAGAGGTACTCACGCTGCCACGGCTGCACCGGCGGCGGCAGGCCCGCGCATCCGGCGACGGCCGCGAGCGCGATCACGGCGGCCAGCAACAGCGGCCGGAGTGAGACGGTGAAGCAGCGGCGCATACCAGCTCCTTTTACCGTGCCGGGTGCGGACGCCGCAAGATAGCGCGCGGTGAACACGCTAAGATGCCGCCACATGGCAGACGGCACCAGTTATCTCATCCTCGACATTGAGACCATCCCCGACCGAGAGCTGCACACCCCGCCCGAGCCGCCGGCCGGCGTCGAACGGGCATTCCCCCCCTTGTATGCCTGCCGCCCGGTCGTGCTGGGGGTCATGTGGCTGGACGAGGAGCTGACCTGCAAGCGCATCGGCACCTTCGGCGACGGGAAAGACGAGTCCGGCATGATCTCGGACTTCGCCGACTTCATGAACAAGTGGAAGCCGCACCTCGTGACCTGGAACGGGCGCTGCTTTGACCTGCCGGTGCTGGCGCTGCGCGCCCTGCGCTTCGGGGTGTCGTTCAGCTGGTACTACCGCGGGGCCGGGTATCGCTATCGCTATTCAGAGGAGGGCCACCTCGACCTGTGCGACGTCATATCCGACCACGGCGCCGCCAGGATGACGTCGCTGGACGGCGCCGCCCGCGTCATCGGACTGCCCGGCAAGGGCGCGGTCGACGGCAGCCAGGTCGAAGGGTTGTTCCACGCCGGGCAGCTCGAGTCCCTGCGTCACTACTGTCTGTCTGACGTCGCCCAGACCGCCTTCCTGTTCTTGCGCTACCGCCTGGTCGCCGGCGACCTGGACCGCGACGCCTACCGCCACGCGGCCACCGGCCTGCTGGCCGCGCTGGAGGCCGACGGACGGTTCGGTACACTCCTGGACGGCGTCAATCGACAGCGACTGCTGCTTGGCGACTGAGGCCCTCGCCGGGGCGGCCGCGCTCGTCCCCCTGCCCCGAGGCTTTTACGAGCGGCCGACTGCCGTGGTCGCGCGTGAGCTGCTGGGCAAGGTGATGGGGCGGCGCCAGGGCGGTCGCTTGTTGACCGCGCGGATCGTCGAGGTGGAAGCCTACCTGGGGCTGAAAGACGCCGCCTCGCATGCCCGCCGCGGCCCGACCCCGCGGGCGGCCATCATGTTCGGACCGCCGGGACACCTCTACGTTTATCTCATCTACGGCATGCACCACTGCATGAACTTCGTGACCGAGCCTGCGGGAACGGCGGGCGCCGTCTTGATCCGGGCGGCCGAACCGCTGGCCGGCTTTGCCCCAGGGATCCCCACCTCGCGCCCGATCTTGAGCGGCCCGGGCAAGGTGTGCGCGGGGATGAACATCAGCGTGCGTGACAAGGGCCTGGATCTTACGCGGTCGGACCTGTTCTTTGTCGCCGACGACGGCAGCCGGCCGCCACGGCGGGCAGTTTCGCCCCGCATTGGCGTCGCCTACGCCGGCCCCTGGGCCGACCGCAAGCTTCGCTATTTCGTGCCCGGAAACCCGCACGTCTCCGGCCGTCCCCGTTAGGAGCTAAAGTATCACTTCAGCTATTTTGCGGGTCCTGCGGGGCTGACCGCCGCCCGCCGGCGAACCTCGCGCTCGATCGACGTGAACATGTTCGGGATCGACGCAGCCACCAGGCCGTCGGTCACCTTGCGCAACACAAAGCCGGGCAGCGGCGCGCGGATATCCAGGGCCACCTGGTAAACGACCGCGGTGCCCCCGCCCTCCGGGGAGAACCGCCAGCTCCCGGTCGAATCGGTGACGATCTCCCCCTCCACGAAACGCCAGTCGACAGACGGCGTCTCGGCCGGCTCCGAACGGCAGGTGAGGTCCAGGACGTACCGCACCGGCAGCACCACCTGGGCGCGAAACTCGACCCGGTGCACCTCTGCGGCTCCATCGCCCGCCACCGGCGTGCGGGACAGCACGCGCGCCCCCTTGATCTCGGAGAACAGCTGCGGGTAGGCGGCAAAATCGACCACCACGTCGTAGACCCTGCCGGGCGAGACCCCGGCGATGAAGAAGCTGCGCCGTACGGGCTCTCGGGCGTCCATGACGGGGACGATTTGACCAGATGAGCGCGCCCCACGCAAAGGCGTAGGCGTTCCGTTGACGATCCCCGCCCCGGGCGCGTAGGGTATTTGCGCTCGCGTGCGCCGCAAAGCGCTCCCGTCCGCGCGCCCTAGCCATGCAACGACCCTTCGCCCCGCCGGGAACCAAGCTCAACTTCACCGGTGATCGCCCGATTCGCGTCGATCACGTCCGGCTGGAGCTGGAGCTCGATCTCGCGGGCAAGAGTCTGAACGGCATCGCGACGTTGACGCTGGTCGCGCGTCGCGGTCAGGTCACAAGCTTCGTCCTCGACGCCGTCGAGATGGAGATCCAGGCGATCTCGCTGGACGGGCAGCCGGCGGCGTTCGACTACGACGGGGAGAAGCTGCGCATTCGCCTCGCGCAGCCTCTCGCTGGCGACAGCCGGATCCGCGCCGAGATCCGCTATCGTTGCTCGCCGCGCCGAGGGCTTTACTTCATGGGACCGGACGCCGGCCACCCGGACCGGCCGCTGCAGTGCTGGTCGCAGGGTCAGGACGACGATTCTCGCCACTACTGGCCGTGCGTCGACGCCCCGATCGAGAAGTTTTCGTCGGAGATCCTGTGCACCGCCCCCGCCGGCAACTTCGTCCTGTCGAACGGAGAGCTGCGCGACCGGCGCGACGTTCCCGGTGGAAAGACCAGGTGGCACTACGCGCTGGATTTTCCCCACCCCGCATATCTCGTCACCCTGGTGTGCGGCCCGTTCGTCGAGATCAAGGACCGGGCGGCCAAGACCGGCGTCGACGTCTACTACTTCGTCGCTCCCGGTCGCGAGGCCGACGGCCGGCGCAGCTTTGGCCGCACGCCCGAGATGATCGACTACTTCTCGCAGGTCATCGGCGTCCCCTACCCGCACGCGCGATACAGCCAGATCGCCGTCCCGGACTTCATCTTTGGCGGCATGGAGAACACCAGCGCGGCGACCCTCACCGACCTGGCACTTCTCGACGAACGGGCGGCGCTGGATCACGACGTCGAGGCGCTGGTCTCGCACGAGCTGGCGCATCAGTGGTGGGGCGACCTGCTGACCTGCCGCGAGTGGTCGGAGGCCTGGCTCAACGAAGGGTTCGCGACCTACTTCGAATACGTCTGGCGTGAACATGCCAAGGGGCGTGACGAAGCCGACGTCGAGCTCTTGGCCGACGCCGAAAACTATCTGAACGAGAGCGGCCGCTATCAACGCCCGGTGGTGTGCCGCCAGTATGACGAGCCGATTCATCTGTTCGACGCGCACCTGTACGAAAAGGGCGGCCGGGTGTTGCACATGGTCAGGCACGAACTGGGCGACGAGCAGTTCTGGCGGTCGTTGAAGTTCTACGCCGAGACCCACGCGCGCAAGTCGGTCGAAACCCGCGACCTGGCACGCGCCATCGAGACCGTGACCGGCCGCGGCCTGGACGGGCTGTTCGACCGCTGGATCACGCGCCCCGGCCACCCGGAGCTGGAGGCCTCCTGGGAATGGGACGACGATCGCAAACTCGGCACCCTGCGCCTGGCCCAGAAGCAGGCGATCACCCCGGAGCTGCCTCCGTTCCAGTTCACCACGGCCGTGCGTTTCGAGGTCGAGGGCCAGGAGCGCGACGAACGCGTCGCGGTGACCGACGCCGTCCACGCGTTTGAATTCAGGCTGCCGGGGCGCCCCACGCAGGTGGTCTTCGACCCCGGAGACGTTGTCCTCAAATCGATCAAGATGGAGAAGAGTCGCCCCCTGTGGCAACGGCAGCTTGCCGCCGCGCGCCTGGGCGTCGATCGCATCCTGGCCGCCGCCGGCCTGGCCAAGCAGGTCGACCCCGAGTCGGTGAAGGCCCTGGCTGCGGCCCTGCGCGACGATCGCTTCTGGGCGGTGCGCGCGTCGGCGGCGCGGGCGCTTGGCCGCATGCGGCGCGCGGACGCCGTCGATCACCTGCTGGCCGCGGCCGCTGACCCCCACCCGCGCGTGCGGCGCGCGGTGGCGGCGGGCCTGGGCGAACAGCGCGACAACCAGCGGGTGGCCGAGGCGCTGGCCCGCTGGCTGGAAAAGGGCGACCCCAGCTATTTCGTCGAGGCCGAGGCGGCCCACAGCCTGGGGCGGACACGCTCGCCGCTGGCGATAGCCACCTTGCCGTCGCTGCTGGGACGGCGATCGTTTCAGGACGTGATTCGCACTCGCACCCTGGAGGGCCTGGGCGCGACCGGCGATGAGCGGGCGATGGCGCTGCTGAAGGCGGAGTGGCGCCCGGGCGGATCGTTTCTGGCGCGGCGGGCGATCGTGATGGCGATGGCGGAGCTGGGGACCGGGATGCCCGGCGCCCGGCAGGCCCGCGACTTCATCGAGGGCTGTCTGGACGACGACGACTTCCGCGTGCGGGCCGAGGCCGCTTCATCGCTGGCCCGCATGGGTCAGGTGGAGGCCGTGCCGGCCATCGAACGCGCGCGCGCCGCCGAGCTGGACGGCCGCGCCAGGCGGCGCATGAGCGACGCCATCCGCGATCTCCAGGAAGGTGGTCGCCCCATCGAACAGCTCAAGAAGGCGCAGGACGAGCTGGACCGCCTGCGCGCCGACAGCGCCAGCCTGCGCGAGCGCATCGAGAAGCTCGAGGCTCGCCTGGACTCAGCTGGATCCCTGTCGCCCGGCACACCCGACCGCGGCACCCCGCGCAAGGCCAAGCGCCCCCGCCCCCTGACCCGCCGCGGCCCCCGCCCGCATCGCCCCGTCCGCCGCTGACGCTAACTCTGCAGCTCGGCGATGATCTCGGCGGCGATCTGGCGCGCCCGTGGGAGCTCGGTCTTGGGCAGCGAGACGGCGCCCACGACCGGGTGCCCGCCACCGCCGTAGCGTTCGCAGATCTCGTTGATCTTGTGCGTGCGCGGCGCCGTTGACCAGGGGTTCGACCCGACCGAGATCTTGGCGCGCGCGCCCAGCGTGACCCCGACCGAATAGCGAGCCTCGGGGAACAGGTAATAGGTGATGAACTTGTTGAAGGCGCCGATGTTCTGATCGGCCACGTCAAAGTGCACGACGCCCTTGTCGACCCTGGCCACCTGGCCGATGGCGTCGATGTTCTTGTGGTGTTGCGCCAGAATCTCCGCCAGCGGCTCGGTGACGTAGGGATCGGCGGCGATCTGGTCAAGTGGGCGGGTGATCAGATCCTGGATGAACCGGTCGGCCAGGGCCGGCTGGCGGTTGTTCTCGATCCAGGTCATCAGGCGCAAGGCGGGCTGTTTCAGCTCGACCGCCATCTGCGCGTCGGGGAAAAGTGCGCCGTCGATGATCTCGGCCCATTCGATCAGCTCGGCCAGCGGCTGCGGGTCGAAGCCGAATCTGGCCGCAACCGTGTCGGCCAGAAACTTGGCGCAGCTCTTGGCCGCCGGGTCGTAGAACTTGCGGCCGGTGGCGTCAGCGCGAAAGTGTGCCTCGTCCCCGGGCAGCTGAAAAGCCGAGGCGTGGTGATCGAACCACCAGGTCAGCCGGGGATCCTGTGAGTACCGGAAATCGACGCAGGCGTTCTCATCGCCGTCAAAGTATTCCCCGGCCAGCGCCTGCGTGTCGCCCTTGTGCTCCAGCGGCCGGAAAGCCACGTCCACCGGCCCCTTCGCGATCCGTTCGCGATAAAACTGGGTAAAGATTCCCGCGGAGCTGCACCCGTCGAAGCAGTTGCCGTGATAAAGGACGCGAAGCCGCACCTTGCCAAGGTAGGGGACCCCCTACGTCAGGGCAAGGGAGAATTCGCAGCGCTTCCATGTAACATATAGAGTCCCGGACCAACGACATGTCGGAATTTCTCAGAGATCTGAAACGCACTCACGACTGCGGCACCCTGCGCGCGCGCGAAGCCGGCACGCGTGTTGTGCTCTTTGGTTGGGTCGCCGCGCGGCGCGATCACGGTGGCTGCGTCTTTATCGACCTGCGCGACCGCGGCGGGCTTACGCAGGTGGTGTTCGAGCCGCAGATCGACGCACGCGCCCATTCCCTGGCCGGCGAGCTGCGCGGGGAATTCTGTATCGGCGTCACCGGCATGGTGCACGAACGAGGCGGCCACAAGAACCCCAATCTTCCGACCGGCGAGATCGAGGTGAAGGCCGACGAGCTCACCATCTTCTCATCGTCGGAGACGCCCCCCTTCGAGATCACCGACGACACGCTGGCCGGCGAATCGGTGCGCCTCAAGCATCGCTACCTGGATCTGCGCCGCCCGGCGCTGCAGAAGAACTTCCTGGTGCGGTCGACCATCTACCAGACGACGCGGCGCACGCTGGCCGACGCGGGGTTCGCCGAGATCGAGACGCCGTTCATGGTCAAGTACACGCCCGGCGGCGCGCGCAACTTCCTGGTCCCGTCGCGGCTGAACCCGGGGCAGTTCTACGCGCTGGCGGAATCGCCACAGATTTTCAAACAGCTGTTCATGGTCTCCGGTTTCGACCGCTACTTTCAGATCGTGCGCTGCTTCCGTGACGAGGACCTGCGCCTGGACCGCCAGCCCGAGTTCACGCAGATCGACCTCGAGATGAGCTTCGTCGTCGAGGAGGACGTCCAGGGCATCATCGAAAAGCTGATGGCCGCGCTGTGGAAGGACGTCCACGGTATGACGCTGTCGTTGCCGTTCCCGCGCCTGACCTACGGCGAGGCCATGAGCAAGTACGGCTCGGACAAGCCCGACCTGCGCTTCGACCTGCCGCTCTGCGACGTCACCGAGGCCGTAAAGAGGCACGACGGCGGTGGCGTCGGCCTCCTGCAAGCGGCGGTGAACCAACCGGGCGGCGTGGTCAAGGGCTGGCGCCTTCCGGCGGCGCAAGCCAGCCAGATGTCGCGCACCGACCTCGACAAGCTGGAGGAGTTCGCCAAGGGTTTCGGCGCCCGTGGTCTGGCGCGCGCGCGCGTCGCCGCCGGCGGCGCCTGGGCGCAAAGCCCGATGAAGACCATCAGCGACGCGCTCCGAACCGAGATCAACGCGGTGGCCGGCGCCGAGGACGGCGACATCCTTTTTTTCCAGTTCGGCGCACGCAAGCTGGCCTACGCGGTGCTGGGGGGACTGCGCCTGCACCTGGCGGCAAGGTTCGGCCTGGTCCCCGCCGGCCAGTGGAAATTCTGCTGGATCACCGAGTTCCCGCTGTTCGAGGTGAGCGACGACGGTCACCTGGTCGCCTCCCACCACCCGTTCACGTCACCCGAACCCGCCGATCTCGACCGCCTCGAGAGCGATCCGGCACAGGTCCGCGCGCGCGCCTACGATCTGGTGCTCAACGGCAACGAGATCGCGGGCGGGTCGATCCGTATTCACCAGTCGGACGTGCAGTCGCGCGTGTTCCGTGCGCTGGGGCTCAGCGAGGAAGACGCGCGCGCCAAGTTCGGCTTCCTCCTGGAGGCCTTCAAGTACGGTCCGCCGCCCCACGGCGGCATCGCCGCCGGTGTCGACCGTCTGGCAATGCTGCTGTGCGGGGCCGACTCGCTGCGCGACGTGATCGCCTTCCCCAAGACGCAGAAAGGGACGGATCTCATGACCGACGCCCCTTCGGCGGTCGCGACCCGACAACTCGACGAGCTGCACATCGCCCTCAAGTGACCCGATCGGCCGCCCTCGCCCGCCTGGCCGACCACGAGGTCGACGTGCTGGTCGTCGGTGGCGGGGCGACCGGCGCCGGCATCGCCCGCGACGCCGCCCTGCGCGGGCTCGACGTCGCGCTGTGCGACGCCGGCGACTTCGCGGGCCAGACCTCCAGCCGTTCGTCAAAGCTGATTCACGGCGGCCTGCGCTACCTGCAGTACGGCAATCTCGAGCTGGTGTTCGAGGGGCTGTCGGAACGCCGGCGGCTGATGGCCATCGCGCCCCACCTCTGCCGCCCGCTGGAGTTTCTGTTCCCGGCCTACGCCGGCGAGTCTCCCGGGCTGACGACGCTGGGGCTGGGGATCGCCGTCTACAACGCGCTGGCGCTGTGGCGCCCGCCGGTGGCCGCGCGTCGGCTGTCGCCCGGCGACGTGTTCGAGGCCAGCCCCCTGCTGCGCGCGGCCGGCCTGCGCGGCGCGCAGCTCTACGTCGACTGCCAGACCGACGACGCGCGGCTGGTCCTGGAAAATGTGCTGGGCGCCGAAGCAGCCGGCGCCGCCGTCGTCTCGTACGCGTACGCGCGCTCCGTCGTCCGCGACCGGACCGGGCGTGCGCGGGCCATACGCCTCGTCGATCGCGAGACCGGCGCCGAGATCAACGTCGCTGCCCGCGCGATCGTCAACGCCACCGGGCCGTTCTCCGACGCCTTTGATCTGGGCCGGCACAACCTGCGCCCGACGCTGGGCGTCCATCTGGTGTTCGACGCCGCCCGCCTGCCGCTCCACGGCCGGGCCGTGGTGCTGCGAACACCGCGCGACAACCGCCTGTTCTTCGCGATCCCAGCCGGAGCCCGCTCGATCATCGGCACCACCGACACCGACTGGGCGCCGGCGGACGCCCCCCGGCTGCCCCCGGCCATCACCGACGAAATCCGCGCCCGGCGCTCGGACGTCACCTACCTGCTGGAGGCGGCCAACCACGCCTTCCCGGCGGCCGGTCTGGGCGACGGAGACGTCATCTCCACATACGCCGGATTGCGCCCGCTGGTCGCGGCTCCCGCCCACACCCCCTCATCCACCTCGCGCGAGCACGAGATCATCCGCGAAGCCGACGGCCTCATCACCGTGGTGGGTGGGAAGCTGACCACCCTGCGCCGCATGGGCGAGCAGGTGGTCGACCGCGTCGCCGAGCTGCTGCGCGATCGCGGGTTCGATCGCCCCATCGGTCCGTGCGTGACCGCGACGCAGCCCTTGCCCGGCGGCGGCGCCGCTGCGCCGGCGCTGGCTGATCACGAGCTGGCCCCCGAGGTAGCGCGCCATCTGGCCCGTACCTACGGGTCGCTCGCGACCGCCGTCCTGGCCATCGCCGATGACACGCAGGCGCTGGCGCAGCGAATTGATCCCGAGCTCCCGTATCTGTGGGCCGAGGTCGTCCACGCCGCACGCCACGAGCACGCCCGTGAAGTCGAGGACGCGCTGGCCCGCCGCATCCCCATCTTCCGCGAGGCGCGCGACCAGGGCCTGGCCGCCGCCGAACGCGCCGCCGATCTCATGGCGGGCGTTCTCGGCTGGACCGCCACCCGCCGCGCCGCCAGCGTCAACGCCTACGGCCGCGCCGTCGCCATGTCACGACGCTGGTCGACGGAGTAGACCCGCACTCGGCCTACTCGTGCATGCGCGGCAGCGTCACGACGAAGCTCGCGCCGCCTTCGGGGCGATTGGCGGCGGTGATGCGGCCGCCGTGTTCCTGCACGATGGCGTAGCTGACCGCCAGGCCGAGGCCGGCGCCCTTCCCTTCTTCCTTGGTGGTGAAAAAGGGATCGAACAGCTTGGCCAGGTTCTCGTCGGCGATCCCGCTGCCGCTGTCGCTGATGGTCAAGATCACGTCGGTCTCGTTGCTGCTGGTCGCGATCTGGATCTGGCCGCCCCGGCGGGTTTGATCGGTGCTGTCGTAGGCGTTTCCCAGCAGGTTCATCACCAGATGCTGTAACTGATTCGCGTCGCCCAGGACGGGCGGCAGGTCCGACGCCAGCGCCAGCGACGCCGGAATCGCGCGCGTCAGCTTGTGACCAAACAGGCGCGCCGCCTCTTCCACGACGTCGTTCAACGACAGCTTTCGCTGATGGGTCTGGTGCACCTGCCGCGAGAACCGCAGCAGCGACTCCACGATCGCCTTGCATCGCAGCGCGCTCTTTCGAATGTCGGCCAGGTAGTCGCGCCGTTCTTCCTCGCTAACGTCACCGCGCTGGAGGACCTCGGCGCAGGCCAGGATCCCCGCCAGCGGGTTGTTGATCTCGTGCGCGACGCCGCCCGCCAGCCGTCCGATCGAGGCCAGCTTCTCGGCGCTGGCCAGCTCGCGGGTCATCTCGCGTTCGTCTGTCACGTCGTGGTAGTGGCAGACCGTCATCGGGGTCTTCTCGTCGGGCAGGGGAAACGCCCGCAGGATGTTGGTCCGGCCCTCCTTCGACCGAACCTCGCCCTCGGTCGCGGCGCGCGTCCGCTGCGCGTCAGCGACCGGGCACCCGTCGCACGCCCCTTCTGTGCTGCGCAAGAACGCGCGCGGAGATTGCGATCGCACCTCATAGCAGCGCTGGCCGACAACACGCTGGATCGCCAGCCCCAGCTCGTCCGCCAGCGCCACGTTCGCGCGCCTGATGACGTAATCGTTGTCGACGATCATCAACGACTCCGAGATGGCGTCGAAGGTACGCTCCCACTGCCGCTTGGCGACCGAGACCAGGACCATTGTCTCGTCGTCGAGCTTGGCGTCGCGTGAATCGGTCACCGCTGCCCCCCGCCAGACACCGCTAGAGCACCGTGACGACCCCCTCGATCGCGCGCATTCGCGCGAAGAGGTTCAGGACGTCGCCGGCCGACTGGCAGGGGACCAGCAGCCGATGGCTCAGGTATCGTCCCCCCGCCGACGGTTTGATCTGGTGAGCCTCTGGCCGCAGCGGCTCCGCCAACCCTTGCCGTGCGCCGGCCAGGATCGCGTCCGTGATGCTGGCATCGCTGCGCGCGATCACGGACAGCGAGAACTCTCCCGGAAAAACATGGTTCGCCTCGAGGAGGTCAATCGCGCGCTGCCGGGCGTCGTCGTCAGAGGCGGTCAATTCACCTCGCGGGAACGACCACACCTCCGCCAACTCTCGGCGTCGGCATGGGCGGCGGGTTTGAGCTTTTCCGTACGTAAAACTTGAACCGGCAAGACCACGCGCATCGAGGCCGGCAGCGGTTCGAAGAACCAGTTCGAGATGACGTCGGCCATGCACTGCTCGACCGGGCAGTCGATACCGAAGGTCGACCGCGAGACCCAGTTGGACCGGACCTCACCCTGCCGCGACAGCGACAGCCCGACCGCGACGTACCCTGGCCGGTGGCATTCCAGCGGCATCACGTCAAAGCAACGGTAAAGCGTGTGCGACTGGTTCTGCGCCTGAACGCGCAGCATCTTTTCGATCTCCCAGGGGGTGGCGTCGGCCGGGATCGAAGAACGCATGTCGGCCTCGGAGATGGGGACCGCCATCGGCGTCGCGCCAAGGAGGCTGACCACCGCGGTGAGCTGCATCGCGGTCAGCACGGGGCGCGCAAGCCCCTTGAAGAACGCACGCCCCGGGGTCTGCCGCGCGCGCGGCTCCTCGATCGACCGGACGACGAAGGTCGTGGTCCCGGTGTTGATCTCGGCTCGGGTATCGGGCCCGAGATGAAGCCGCGTCCCGCGCGAGCCCGTGCCGCTGCCGCCCATGAGGCTTTCAATCGGTACCGGCGACCGCCCGCCGGCGAAGGTTCCCGTCATACCCGGCAACACCGTCAGCTGGTAGCCGTCGCGCGTGCGACGAACCAGGTCCAGCTCGTCGCCGGCAAAGGCGTCGTTGTCGATCCCGGCCCCGACGGCGTAGCGTCGCGCGCGCGCCAGTACCCGGCGCCCGATGATCCACGCGACCGCGGTCGCCGCCACGGTCCAGACCGCCAGGTACTCCGGCGTGTACAGCACGCGATGGGCACCCAACACGATGGCCGTCACCAGCGCCATGGCCGCCATGAACATCAGCGCGACGAAGCCGACCGCCGCGCTGACCTGCCGCCATTCTCGCGTCCGACACAACGTTCGAACCGAGAGCACCTCGCCGTTGACCAGATGCGCAACTTCGATGGCGTGTTTCACGTCTTCTCCCGTTAGGGTCTAAATTAGCCTGCTAATTCTACGCCGGCGCGTGCGGAACGCCTGCAGGATTGCGATGAGGTCTGCCCTTGAAGGTGTAAAACCCGCTTCGCACCATCCGATGCCTCGGGTCTTGCGTATGACCAGGGTCATATGCGAGAACCTCGGCGAACATGGAGGAATCGCTGGCTCACGCGCGAAAGAGCCCGTTTTCGGGGTGCGTACGCCGCTTCGCGCATAGAACCCGAAATAATTCACAGGCGCCAATGATTTCAATGGGTTGCAATAATGTGCAACTGGTACGATTCATGCTGGATGTCGGCGCGACCTTCTGGGAGGAGGGTTGAATGGCTCAACTAATGATTCAAACCGTCACTCGTGACGCAAAACCTTCGGCGATTCCGAATCGCGAGAAGGCCCTGAAGATTCTTTCCAAATCGATCTACAAGGAGCTGCGACAGAACGGCTACGAGCCGAAGCAGATCGTGGCGCTGGCGACCGAGCTTATCAGCCAGGTCACCACCGACATCAAGGACGACGCCCACCTGGACTAAAGTACCGCGGCCGTCTCGTCTTCTGCGTCGCAGAGGGTTGAGATTGCTACGGAAATTTTTCTAGCTTTTAGATTTCTCTTCGAGCATTCTCTGCGCGCCCAGGCCTGGGCGCGCTTTTTTTTGTCCGCTGTCCGGTGCCCGGGCGAAAGTCACGAGACATGCCCATCAAAACCATCTCCGAGCTGGACATCGGCAGCCGGCGCGTCTTCATTCGGGTCGACTTCAACGTTCCCCTCACCCCGGCTGGCGGCGTCGCCGACGACACCCGCATCCGCGAGAGCCTGCCGACCATCAAGTACGCGCTGGAGAAACGCGCGCGGGTCATCCTGGCGTCGCACCTCGGGCGGCCAAAGGGAAAACCCGATCCCAAGTATTCGCTGATGCCGGTGGCGGCGCGGCTGGCCGAGCTTCTGGGCATCGAGGTCCTGCTGACCGACGAACCGACCGGCGACGGCGCCCGCAAGGTGGTCTCGGATCTGCGCGACGGCAGCGTCGCGATGCTCGAGAACCTGCGCTTTTCGCCCGCCGAAGAGGCCAACGACGAGAACTTCGCCCGCGCCCTGGCCAGCTACGCCGACGTCTATATCAATGACGCCTTTGGCACCGCGCACCGGGCTCACGCCTCTACCGCCGGCATTGCCAGGTTCATCGCCGCCAAGGGGATGGGCCTCCTGATGGAGCGCGAGGTTAAGTTTCTCAGCCGCCTGCTGGGCGACGTCGAACGCCCGTACGTCACCATCATCGGCGGCGCCAAGGTGTCGGACAAGATCGGCGTGCTGGAGAACCTGCTGGGCGGGGTCAATCAACTGCTGATCGGCGGCGCGATGGCCAACACGTTTCTCAAGGCAAAGGGCGGGCGGCTGGGGCGTTCCCTGGTCGAAGAGGACAAGCTGCCGCTGGCGCGCTCGTTCCTGAAGAAGGCCGAACAGGCCAACGTCGACGTCCTGCTGCCGCGCGACGTGGTCGCCGCGGCGGGGATCAAGGCGGAATCGGGGCGCGTGGTCCCGGCCATGGAGGTGCCCGACGATCTGGCGGCGCTGGACATCGGTCCCGAGACGGCGCGCGGCTTCGCCGACGCCATCACACGCGCCAAGACCATCTTCTGGAACGGCCCCATGGGCGTGTTTGAATCAGAGCCGTTCGCCGCGGGGACCCTGGCGGTCGCGCGCGCCGTCGCCGAGAACACCAAGGCGCTGTCGGTGGTGGGTGGCGGTGACTCGGTCGCGGCCGTCCACAAGAGCGGCATCGCCGACAAGATCACGCACATCTCGACCGGTGGCGGCGCATCGCTGGAGTTCCTCGAGGGCAAGAAGCTGCCGGGCCTGGCCGCGCTGGAGTCCTAGCGGATGGCGACCCCGACTCGCCGTCCGTTCTTCTGTGGGAACTGGAAGCTGCACGGCACCATCACAGAGTCGGTCGCGCTGGCAACCGAGGTGCGTAACGGAGTAGCCACCCTGCGCGAAGCCGACGTGGTCGTCGCTCCCAGCTTCACGGCGATCCATGCCGTCGCGCGCCGGCTGGAGGACGGTCCCGTCGGCGTCTCGGGTCAGAATTGCTTCTGGGAGGACAAGGGCGCGTTCACCGGCGAGATCTCCGCGCTGCAGCTGGCGGAGGCCGGCTGCAAATACGTGATCGTCGGCCATTCGGAGCGCCGGCAACTCATGGGTGAACTGGATGCCGCCGTGAACCTGAAGGCACGCGCCGCCCTGCGGGCCGGATTGTCGCCCATCATCTGCGTGGGCGAGACGCTGAGTGAACGCGACGCCGGCGAGACCCTGGGACGCGTGCAGGCGCAGCTCGACGCTGCACTGCTGGAGATCAGCGCCGACGGCCTGGCGCGATCGCTGGTCGCCTACGAACCGGTCTGGGCGATCGGCACCGGCCGCAACGCCACCCCGGCCCAGGCGCAGGAGGTCCACCGTTTCATCCGCACGCGGCTGGCTGCCCGGTTCCCAGATGTTGCCCCGACCGTCCGCATCCTTTACGGTGGCAGCGTCAAGCCCGACAATATCCGGGCGTTGATGGCCGAGGAAGACGTCGACGGCGGTCTGGTCGGCGGGGCTTCGTTGATCGCCGAATCGTTCGTTCGAATTGTTAAGGAAGGATCCACGTCATGATGACGTTTCTGACAATCTTGCACGTCTTCGTCTGTCTGTTCCTGATCCTCGTGGTGCTGCTGCAGGCCGGTAAGGGTGGCGGAATGGGGATCGCGTTCGGCGGCTCCGGCAGTCAGACAGTGTTCGGGTCGTCCGGCGCCGGAAACTTCCTGACCCGGCTGACGACGGTCACCGCGATGCTGTTCCTGCTGACCTCGCTGGGCCTGGCCTACTTCTCCAGCCAGCAGGATTCGCGACGTCTTCAGCAAATGGCCGAGCAGAAGGCGGCCGACAAGAGGTCCGAGGAAGAGCGCGCCGCCAAGCTGAAGGCGGAGCTGGACAAGGTCCGCGAGAAAGGGGGCGCTGGCGAGGCCCAGACATCGCCGCCGGTGTCGGCGCCCGCAGCACCGGCCGCTCCTGCGGCGCCTGCCGTGGCAATACCCCCGGTGGCACCTGCGCCCGCCAAACCAGCAGCCGGCGCCGCGGCAATCGAGAAAGCCGGAACCAAGCCCGCCGGTGATGAGAACAAACCGGCCACGCCGGTGCGCGTCAGACGCAAGAAGGCGGCGCCTGCCGCGGAACCTACCGGCGAGAAGGCTGGCGAAGCGCCCTCCCCAGCCGCTCCGACCGCGCCCTAGCCCGCGGGTTCGGCCTGGCCGGCGCGCCTGCGCTAAGATAGCGGCCGGCCCGGCGGCGAAAGGACAGTCACGTGCTTCCGTTCACAAAGGTGCAGGGGTTGGGTAACGATTTTCTGGTGGTTGATCTGCGCCCGGGACGTCCCGGCGCAATCACCAATGGGGGACCGTCGCCGCAGGACCCGGCCGTGGTGCGCGCCCTCTGTGATCGCCACTTTGGCATCGGCGCCGATGGCGTGCTGGCCGTGCTGCCCGGCAGTGATGGCGACGCGCGGATGCGCGTGCTGAACGCCGACGGCAGCGAAGCCGAGATGTGCGGCAACGGCATCCGCTGCGTGGCCAAGGTGCTGTACGAATCCGATGCGGCGATGCGACGCCCTGTGCTGCGCATCGACACAGGGGCCGGGCTTCTGGAATGCGTGATGGACGTCGCCGACGGCGCCGTGCGCAGCGTCGCGGTCGAGATGGGACGGCCCCGGTTTCTGCGCGACGAAATCCCGCTGTCACCGGGGGGAAAGACGCGCGCCATCCGCGAGCCGATCGTCGCCGACGGGCGGACCTTCACGTTCACCGCCGTGTCGATGGGGAATCCTCACGCGGTCACCTTCATCGACGATCCGCACGCGGACCTGCGGGCGCTGGCCGAAAAATACGGGCCGCTGCTGGAGACTGCCGCGACCTTCCCGCGGCGGACCAACGTCGAGTTCGCGCGCGTGCGCGGGCGGGAGATTGACCTCGTGGTGTGGGAGCGCGGCTGCGGCATCACGCTGGCGTGCGGCACCGGCGCCTGCGCCACGGTTGCGGCCGCTTGCCTGGAAGAACGGCTATCCCCGGGCCCCGAGATCCCCGTGCACCTGCCGGGCGGCACGCTCTTCATCACCGTCGCGCCCGACGAGGCCGGCGTCCGGATGCGCGGTCCGGCGGTCACGGTCTATCGCGCCGACGTCGACCTCGCGATGTTCGTCTAAAACAGCGCGCCCTGCCCGCCCGACGAGCGAGAGGGCGGCGGAATGTTCAGATGTTCGTAGGCGCGGCGGGTGACCTGGCGCCCGCGCGGGGTTCGAATCAGGAAGCCTTCCTGAATCAGATAGGGTTCGTACACGAACTCCAGGGTGTCGCGGTCCTCGGCCAGCGACGCGGCCAGTGATTCGATGCCGACCGGGCCGCCGTCGAAGCGCTTGATGATGATCGACAGGATCTTGCGGTCGGTGGCGTCGAGGCCCAGCGGGTCGACCTCCAGGCGGTCGAGCGCATACGCGGCTGACTCGCGCGTGACGCGTCCGTCGCCTCGCACCTCGGCGAAGTCGCGCACGCGCCGCAGCAGCCGGTTCGCGATGCGCGGCGTGCCGCGGGCGCGGCGCCCGATCTCGTTGGCGCCATGGCTATCGATGGGGATCCCCAGCAGCCCCGCCGATCGGTGGACGATGCTGCTCAGCTCGTCCGGCGAATAAAACGAAAACTGTTCCACGATGCCGAAGCGCGACAGCAGCGGCGACGTCAGTTGACCCGTGCGCGTCGTCGCCCCCACCAGCGTGAAGCGTTCGATGGGCAGCGGGAGGGCGCGGGCGCCGGCGCCGGTGCCGGTGACGATCTCGATGCGGAAGTCCTCCATCGCCGGGTAGAGGCTCTCTTCGACCACCGGCAGCAGGCGATGAATCTCGTCGATGAACAGGATGTCGCCCTTGGTCAGCGAGGTGAGGATGCCGGCCAGGTCGCCCTTCCGTTCCAGCGCCGGGCCCGACGTGACCCGCACCTCGCTGCCCATCTCGTGCCCCAGCAGATAGGCCAGCGTGGTCTTCCCGAGGCCCGGGGGGCCGGAGAGCAGGACGTGATCAAGGGCGTCGCCGCGCTTGCGCGCCGCCTGAACGTAGACCGCGAGGTTGTCGGCGATCTTTCGCTGACCGACGAACTCGGCGAAGCTTCGCGGCCGCAGCGCCGCGTCCTCGTCGCGCTCGCGCGCGATGCCGCCCTCCTCCGCCGACACGATCCGCGCCGGGGCGCTGCCGGGGTTCGGCGCGTCGGTCGCGGAGCCGTCGTCGTGTCGCTTCCTGGACATCGCCTGTTATCGTCTCTGCAGCGCGGCCAGCGATTGTTTGACCAGGTCGGCCAGGGGGCGGTTGGCGTCCAGCTGGGTCAGCGTCGGCTCGAATTCGGCCGGACGGTAGCCCAGCGCCACCAGCGCGGTGAACACCTCGCCCAGCTTCCCTTCCGGCAGCGCCGGGGTTCGCGGCGCGGGCGCCAACCCGGCGTCGCGACCCGCGGGCAGAAGCGCGATCTTGTCGCGCAGCTCGACCGCCAGCCGTTCAGCGATCTTGCGGCCGACACCTTTGATCTGGGTCAGTCGGGCGATGTCACTGCTGGAGATGGCGCGGACCAGCTCGCCCGGCGGGAGCCCGGCCAGGATGGCGAGCGCGACCCGCGGCCCCACCCCCTGCACCGAGAGCAACGTCTGGAACAGCCCACGTTCGCGGGTATCGGCGAATCCGTACAGGCGCAGGGCGTCGTCGGCGACGAAGTGCGAGTGGATGAAAACCTGGACGTCACCACCCGTGGCCGGCATCTCGCCGACGGTGGCGGAGCTGATGATCACCTGGTAGCCGACGCCGCCGACGTCGATCACGATGGTCTCGGCGTCGTTGTCAATCAGCTTGCCGCGCAGGAAGGCGATCACGTTCGGACCCCTCGACGCAGCGCGGACGGTTCGGCGTGGCAGCGGGCGTGACAGATGGCGATGGCCAGCGCATCTGCGGCGTCCGGCTCCGGGACCTTGCGCAGCGACAGCAGGGCGCGCACCAGGTATCCGATCTGTTCCTTGGTCGCGCGGCCGTGGCCGACCACGGTCTGCTTGACCGTCGCGGGCGCGTAGCCGGTGACCAGCAGCCCCTGTTCCAGCGCGACGAACAGCGCCACGCCGCGCGCCTCGCCCAGCGCCAGCGTCGACTGGATATTCTTGCCGTAGAACGCCTCCTCCATGGCCACCGCGTGCGGCTTCACCTCGGCCAGCAGCTCGCGCAGGCCTCGGCCGATCTCCGTCAAACGGGCCGGCCGTGAATCGCGCGGCGACGCCGAGATGACGCCGCACTCGACGTAAGAGACGTGCGCCGGGCCGCGACATTCGATCACGCCATAGCCGAGACGCAAGGTCCCCGGATCGATCCCAAGAATGCGGAACGGCGTCCCCGACCGCACCGCGCGCACGGGGACACCGTCGCCGCGGCGGGACGCCGGGATAGGGCTAGCCGCCACTCTCCATGACCGATTCGTCGACGTCCATGTTCGAGTAGACGTTCTGAACGTCGTCGTTGTCTTCCAGGGCGGCCACCAGCTTGACCGCGCCCTCGGCTTCCTTGCCCTTCACGTGCACGACGTTCTGCGGAATCATGGTCACCTCGGCCGAGTGCGGCTCCGGCAATCCGGCCTTCTTGAGGCCGTCGCGGATATGCTCGAACTCCTTGGGCTCGGTGACCACCAGCAGCGATTCGCCTTCGGTGCGGATGTCGTCGGCGCCCAGCTCGATCGCCTGTTCGGTGAGGCGGTCTTCGTCCACGGCGGCCTTCTCGTAGACGATGATCCCCTGCTTCTTGAACATCCAGGCCACTGAACCCACGGCGCCAAGGTTGCCGTGGTGTCGGGTGATCACCTGGCGAACTTCGCCGGCGGTGCGGTTGCGGTTGTCGGTCATGATCTCGACCAGCAGCGCGGTGCCGCCCGGACCGTAGACCTCGTAGTTGAATTCTTCGTAGGAGATCCCTACCAAGTCACCGGTGCCCTTCTTGATCGAGCGGTCGATGGTGTCGTTGGGCATGTTGACGGAACGGGCCTTGTCGACCGCCGAACGCAGCCGCGGGTTGCCGCTGATGTCACCGCCGCCCAAGCGAGCCGAGACCGTGATCTCCTTGATCATCTTGGTCCACACCTTCGACTTTTTGGAGTCGGAGGCCTCTTTCTTGTGCTTGATCTTGGACCACCGGTTATGGCCAGACATGACGTTCTAACTACCATATCGTCGCCGCGACCGGGAGGGCTAGAGCACCGAAGCGCGCCCAATCAGGGCAATCCCCAGCCGGGGGTGGCCACCAGCGGCGTGCGGTTCCAGCTGGCCGGGCGATCGCAGGCGTCGTCCGTGGCGCGGTGGACCGACTTGCCCGACCACGCCGTGGCCGAGGTGTCGACCCAGCCACCGTAACTGGAGATCACCGGCGCGTCGGCGGTGGCGCCGCCGCGCAGGCGCACCACCTCGCCGCTGTTGGTCAGGCCGTCGCTTCCGATGCGCGACTCCAGCCTGACCAGGGCGGTGCCGGCCAGGGGGGCGACGTCCTTGACGTCGGCCGGATCGAAGGCGGCGGCCACCACCAGCGCGTAGGCGCCCGGCGGCAATTCGGCGGCCGGAAGCACGTCGCCGCCGCGGCTGTCCTCGATG
>DASRQT010000120.1:0-3467 GCA_035696485.1 Polyangia bacterium
CACGACGGCCAGCGCCGCCGCCCGCGCGCGCCCTGTCGGACGGCTCACTGCACGTCTCCCAGTCGAACACGGCCGCGCACCAGGCTTACCCCCTCGCGGCCGTCGCGCACCACCACGACGATGCGCGCCAGCTGGCCTGGGTAGTCCGCAAGCTTGCCCGGTTTCCATTTGTTGGTTCGCGCCCGGTCGATGGGGACGGTCTCCTTCAGCTCGGCGTTGAACTGGTAGGCCGTCCGCGCATTGTCGATGTCGCCGCTCTCCACAAACCAGCTCAGCAACAGGTACTCGCGGATTTGCTTGGGGTCGGGCGGCAGCGTATAGAGCTCGGCCTCTTCCGGCAGAAGGCCGACCTTGATCTCCGTCTCGGCGGATCGCGGCAGGGTCACTGTCGGATCGGAATCGTCGGTGATGGCTACCTCCACCCCGGCAATGGTGGCGATGAGACCGCCCAGCTTCGGGTTGCCGTTAGCCGGCGTGGCCGCGTCGAAGCGCAGGTTCAGGGTCTTGACCGCCACGATCCCCTCGGGTTTCGACGGGGTCGTGACCACCACCTTGATCTGGACCGGGAAGCCCTTGCTGCAGTTGAAAACGATCGGATTCTGCGGATTGGGCGTGCACGCCTGCTTGAGAAACGCCGGCGGCAGCGAGTTGGTGAACGTGGCGGTCGAATCCTTTCCGAGATCGTACGGTGGCACTCCGCCGCCCAGCAAGCCGTTCGCCTCCGCCTCGGTGATGAGGCACTGGTAGCCGCCGCGCGACGGTCCCGGCACCGGGCACCAGCTCCAGGCGTAGGTCACGGGCTCGTCGGTGGGCGTGAACACCAGCGCCGACAAGGTGGTGGTCTCGCCGGTCGCGGGTGCCGCCGGATCGCCCGCGATGCCCAGCACGCGTAACGACGACAGCCGGCTATAGGGCTCGAAGTCGTCGCTGCAGCCCGCGCCGGCGCTCAACGCGACCGCCACCATTGCCAGGACGATCGCGAAGCGTCCCGCTGTCTGTTTCAGAGCTCTCATTGATCTTCCAGTCTGAAACGATAGGTAAAACTCAGTGTGAAGGGAATGGGAAGCCCGTCGCGCGTCGCCGGCTCGAACTCCTCTGCCTGCGCCGCCTTGCGCGCCGCCTCGTTGAACTCGGGATAGGGCGACTCGCGGATGATCTTCACGCTGACCACCTTGCCACTGGCGTCCAGGCTCACCATCACGGTGACTTCGGCCTCGAGGCCCTGGCTCTTCAGCGTCTCGGGATACGGCGGCTTGCTGGGGGTCTTTCGTTTCGGCTGCTGGTAGCTGACTCCCGCCACCGGAATCCGGCTGGCCGCCCTGTTGGTCTTGGGCGCGTCTTCGACCACCGGCGGCGCCTCCTTCGGGATGTCCGCCGGCGCCACGGCCTTCTCGGCCGTCTGGCCGGCCCGTGTGTTCCCGACCGCGAAGGTCGGACCCGAGCCACCCTCTCCCGCCGTCGATTCCAGGCTCAAGCCGATCACGCGCGGCGGCGGTGCTTTCTTGGGTTCCGGCGCCTTCTCCGGCGGCGGCGATTCGGCCGCCACCTTGGGTGGCACGCGCATCGGCTTTTCGGGCTCGGGCGGCGGCGCCACCGGGGGCGGCGGCGGCTCCACCTTCTTCTCGTGCATCTCGATCTTCACCTCCTGGCGGACAGAAGGCCTGCGGCCGCTGTCCCGCCCGCCGATGAAGAACCCCAGCGCCACCACCCCCGCGTGCACTCCCACCGAAGCGAACAGGATCGCCAGCGCCCACGAGATCCGGCGCGCCGGTCCCCGCCCGCGCAGGGACGGCAATGGATCGATATCGCGCTCTACCGGCGTCAAGGCGACGGTGGTCATCGCCGTCATGCGCGTCCGGGCGCGCCGCCGCTCGGCTCGCCGGCGCTCTGCCAGGGGAGCGCGCGCTGACCGCCCGTGCCCGTGAGAGCTGTGGCCAGCCGCTTGATTCTCGGGATCCGTCATGGCCTAACGTCCGACATGCCTAACGGGGGTCAGGGCGTCGCGGCCGGTGGGACCGGCGGCCGTCCCGAAGGCGCAATCGGCGGCGCGCCCCGCTCGATATCCAGCGCGAACGCAGACACGCCGTTCTGCTTCACCAGGTCGATGATCTCGACCACCTTGCCGTATTCGACGCCCTTGTCGGCCGAGATGACGGCCTGCAGTTTCGGGTTGGCGTCGGCCTCGCGGCGGATGATCGCCGCCGCCGCCGCGAACGACGGCACCACGCTGCCGTTCAGCGCCAGCTCGCCCTTCTTGGTGTAGACCAGGTTCACCGTCGATTCGACGGTCGCGCCGCCGCTGGCCGCTTTCGGCAGCTCCACCTTGAAGCTGGCGCGCACGATTGTCGCCGACGTCAGCATGAAGATGACCAGCAGCACCAGCACGATGTCGACGAAGGGGATGATGTTGATCGACGCCAGCGGCCCGTCGTCATCGGACACCTCGTTCAAGCTCGCCATGGCGCCCTACTCCGCCGCCTCGCGCTCGCGCGCGGGGAGATCGACCGCCTTGAGGTGCGCCAGCAGAATCCGCGCCAGCATCTGGCAGTCCGTCACCGAGGCCCGCACCCGCCCCTTGAAGACGTTGAAGGCGATGACCGCCGGGATGGCGACCAGCAGGCCGACCGCAGTGGCGATCAACGCCTCGGCGATGCCGGCCATGACCGCCGAGCTGGCCTCGGCCATGTTGGCGGCCAGATCGCGGAAGGACCGCACGATCCCCAGCACCGTTCCGAACAGGCCGATATAGGGCGCGTTGCTGGCCAGCGTCGCCAGGAAGTCCAGCCGCCGTTCATAGCGGGCCTTCTCGCGTCCCAGCGCTCCGGCGATCAGATCCTCGACCGACTCCGGCCCCTTCTCGTACGCCTGCAGGCCCACGAGGACGACGTTGGTCTCGAGGGCGTCGTGTTCGCGCAGGACGGCCGCCGCCATCTTGAAGTCCCCGCGCTCCAGCGCCCGCGTCAGCGAATCACGGACCGCGTCGACGTCCACGCGGCGGCGCCGGTAGAAGGCCCACCGCTCCAGCATCACGCCGATGGAGATGACCGACAGCGCCAGCAGGAGGTACAGCACCCACTCCGAGCGAAAGATTGGCAGACCGATGATGGTCTGAACAAATGACCCGGTATCGTTGTGCATCCTGAACAGCCTCCCAAGTTCGTCTAGCGGCAGCGGCAGCGGCAGCGCGGCCGAAGGCTTGCACATGAATCGCCCGCTGCCCAGCTACACCTGTCACATAACACCGACGGTGGCCCAAAGTGTCACCGGCGACTTTCCGGGCCGTCGGCCGGCCGCCAGAGTGGGCGTCTAGACGGCGCGCGCGAGGGCCAGGACGTACACGTCGCGGGCGCCCGCGCTGCGTAGGGCGCTGGCGCATTCGCTGAAGGTGGCGCCGGTGGTGAAGACGTCGTCGATCAGCAGGAAGCGTCGATCCCGCACCCGGGCCGAACTGCCGACAGTAAAGGCTC
>DASRQT010000121.1:0-3655 GCA_035696485.1 Polyangia bacterium
CGCGTGCTGCCCACCACCGTCGCCAGGTGAACCGCGACGATGGCGGCATCCAGACGCGCCCAGTTGCCCTGTGACGTGATCCAGGCGCGATGATACGGGACGATCAGCTGGCTTAGCGCCCCGGTCGAAAGCACCACGTCGAAGCCACGCCCCAACCCGGCGATAATCGCCCGCGCCGTGCCGTGCGCCGCCTGGCCCAGCGTGGCGTCGTCGGGGAAGGACTCGCCCCAGTCATCGAGGTGGCTCATGAAACCGGACAGATCCACGGGCGCGTGCGGAATCACACGCTCGCGCAGCGCCGCGGGCAGATCCTGGCGCGCACGTTCGAGCGCTTCGCCGTCCAGATCGACGAGGTGGATTTCGCGAAAGGAGTCCGCAAGCCGCGGCAGATCCAGGTCGGTGCCATTTCCGGCCCCGAAGATGGCGATGTCGCCCGCGGACGCAGCCCCGGTGGCGGGCGCTGCTTCCGCCGCCGCCAGCGCCAGCGCCATCACTTCCCCTCGGTGCTGCTGGTAACGTTCCCGGCTGTCCGTCAGCCGCCGGTTGAGGCGGCCCAGGTACAGGCGGGCCCGGGTCTCGCTGCTCTCGCGCGCCGCGACGTCACCGCCATGGTTGTCCGCCAGGTGGCGGGTAAGGCAGGTCAACGAACAGGCCACGAACATTCCGTCCGAGCCGTCGCAGAGATCGCATACCCGCCGCATCTCGGACGCGCAGCCGCAGGTGGTGACCGCGAGCTGTTGATCGGACTCTCCCGTGTCCGCCATCATGACGTGGCCACTTTAGCCACCCCCCATCGCCCGTGTCAGCACCGATCTGACCAGCAATATCAAGCAGTTCTGGCAATTTAGAAATGTCCCCCTCCCGCCTTCTGGCTAGTTAGAAATGTCCGCATTTTTTGCCTATGCAGTGCAGCAGATTGTCGGCTCTCCAAATCGCTGATTTTTCGCCTGGCTGGCAGGTAGGCGTCGTCTTACTCCTTACAAGTGGAGGGCTTGTCTCGCCAGCGCCGTCCCCTCCACTGGGACCCGACAGTCAGAACCATGGAGGCCTGTTGGTCATGCGATCTTTGATGAATCTTACCCGGGCAATGTGCGCGGCGGTGCTCCTCGCCGCTGGCTGCACGGGTGCTGTGAGTGGTCCTGGCAGCCCGCCAAGCACGCCCCCGCCCGGAAACGACGGCAGCGGGGGAAGCGTGGTGCCGCCTGGGGGGGCCGGAGGCACGGGACCGAATATGCCGCCGCCAGGTGGCGTTCAGCCCGGCGCCCACCTGCACAAGCTGACCGCGTCGCAATACGCCAACAGCCTGCGCGATCTGCTCGGTGCCGACGTACCGGTGGGCGCCGTCGATCCCGATATCGTGAACGAGGGCTTTGTCAGCGTGGGCTCGTCGTTCGTGGCGATCTCGCCGTCGGGAACCGGCCTTTACGAGGCGTCGACGACGGCGGCGACCACCTGGCTGTTTGCCGATCCGGCGCGGCTGACGGCGGCGCTGGCCTGCGTTCCGCAGACGGCGGCCGACGCGGCCTGTGCCAAGCAGGCCATCTCTGCGCTGGGCCGGCGCGCTTACCGCCGGACGCTCAGCGACGAGGAGACGACCCGCCTGGTCACGCTGGCTACCACCATCGCCGGCCAGCCCGGAAGCAGCATGCCCATCGGCATGCGTCACGCGGTGAACGCGATCCTGCAATCGACCAATTTTCTCTATCGCGTGGAGCTGGGCGCACCCAGCGCCCCCGACCGCGGGCGCCTGAAATACACCACCTTCGAGATGGCGTCGCGTCTGGCGTCGATGCTGTGGGACACGCTGCCTGACCCGGCGCTGCTGGACGCCGCAGCCTCACTGGCCACCCCCGACGGGGTCACGGCCCAGGCCAAACGCATGCTGGCCGATCCCAAGGCGCACCAGGCGCTGGTCGCCTTCATCGGCGATCTGTACGCGTTGCACTTCTTGAACGAAGCGATGCCCGATCCGATGATCTACGCGAACTTCACGCCGACCTTGCGCCAGGCGATGGAGACCGAGCTGCAGATGCGCGTCGCCGACGTCGTGTTTGGCTCGCGCGGCGATTTCTTGTCGTTGCTCGACAGCAAGACGACGTTCGTCAACGACGAGCTGGCCAAGCACTATGGCCTGCCCACCGCCGGCAACGCCGACTTTCGCCGCGTGACCATCCCCGCCGATTCGATGCGCGCGGGGATCCTGGGCAGCGGGGCGATTCTGACCGGCATGGCCCTGCCCGAGCGGACCATGCCGACGCGCCGGGGTAAGTTCGTGCGCGAGACGCTGCTGTGCCAGACTGTGCCGCCGCCGCCGCCGGACGTCATGGCGCAGTTGCCGCCGCCCAGGAACCCGAACGACACCATCCGCCAGATCCTGACCGACCACCGCACGAATCCCTCCTGCGCCACCTGCCACGCGCTGATGGATCCGGTGGGCTTCGGCATGGAGAACTTCGACGGCGTCGGGCGCTTTCGCACGATGGACAAGGGCAAGCCCATCGACGCCACCGGTGATCTGGACGGCGTGCCCTTCGACGGCCTGGCGCAGCTGGCCACCGCCCTGCGCAACGCAACAGTCGCCGGCCCCTGCCTGGTCAGCAAGCTGTACACGCACGCCCTCGGCCGCCCGCCAGTCGAACGCGATGGCACCGTCCTGAACAAGCTGGCCGGGAGCTTCGCCACCGGCGGCAACCACCTCGATCAGCTCATGCTGGATCTGGTGGCCAGCGACGGCTTCCGCTTCGTTGAACCGACCTCGCCGTAAGAAGGAGACCACAGATGGCACGTTCCAGTCGCACAGTGATTAAGCGTCGAACGGTCCTGCGGGGCATGCTGGCGGGCGGCGTCGGTGTGGCGGTACCGCTGCCGCGTTTGTGCGGCATGCTGAACGACAACGGCACCGCGTACGCGGCGGGCGCTGCCCTGCCCGTCCGCTTCGGCACCTGGTTCTTCGGCAATGGCGTCATACCCAGCCGCTGGAACCCCACGCGCACGGGCGTCGGCGACGCCTGGAAGCTGAGCGAGCAGCTGGAGCCGCTGATCGACGTCAAGCCGTGGATCTCGGTGGTGAGCGGCCTGAACATGAAAAGCGCGGACACCAACGCCCACCAGTCGCACCCGATCCAGGCGTTGACCGGCGCGCAAACCGGGGGCGGCGTCGTGCAGCTGCCGACGATCGATCAGGTCATCGGCGCCATCACCAACACCACGACGACGTACAAGACCGGCCTGCACGTTGGCATCTGCAGCACGAACGGCGCCACCGGACAGGGACTGAACCTGTCCTACAACGGCCCCAGCGCCCCCAACCCGCCCGAGCTGAGCCCGGCCAAGCTGTTCGCCCAGCTGGTGAAGTACGCGATGCCGGCCGGCGGCCCGGCCAAGGCGCCCGACCCGGAGCTGCTGCGCCGGCGCATGGTGCTGGACGCCATCTCGGAGGAAGCCAAGGCGCTGCGCGGGCGCCTGGGCGTCGAGGATCAGCGCCGCCTCGACCTGCACCTCGGAGGGCTGCACCAACTTCAGGGGCAGATCATGCAGATGGAGGCGCCCAAGACGACGGGCACCATCACCGATCCCGACAAGGCGTATCCGAACCGCGGCGCCGACGGTTCCATCTCGCGACAGCGCTCGCAGGCCTTCGCCGACCTGCTGGTGT
>DASRQT010000122.1:0-7579 GCA_035696485.1 Polyangia bacterium
TGACATGGGCCAGGCGGTGCATGAACAGCCGCCCGCGCAGGGCGCATCGGTTGTCGCGGCGCCCCCCCCTACTGAACAGCCACAGGCAAAGCCACAGCCGCAGCCACAGCCAACCGCGGCGCCAACGGCGGTGGCGCCTGCCGCACCTCCGGCGGCGACGGCTGTTGCCGATCCGCAACCCACCGCCGCGGCGACGGCGCCGGCGGCCGTGCCCCCTGCGCCGGCATCGCCACCGCCCGCGCCGCCCGTCATCCAGGCGTCATCACCGACCGCCGGACGTCCCACGCGCCCGGGTGTCGTCACCACCGCGGGCAAATCTGCGGTGCGCCCCAAGCGGACGGCGTCGGCATCCGGCGGTAAGTCCAAGACCACCTGGGTCGATCCGTTCGCGCAGTAGCGAATCGACAACGGCCGCGCTCGCAAGCCGGCAATTATCCCGGAACTTCCGACAGTCACTAAAGTTTTCCCTGCCGTGACCCGACTTAAGAGGGGTCATGAGTCGGCTAGGAGAGCTACTGGTCCGAGAGCAGGTCATCTCGGCCGAGCAGCTACAAAAAGCGCAGGAGACCAGCAAACGCACGCGCGAACCGCTGCGTAACAGCCTGATCAAGCTGGGGGTCGTCAAGGAAGACGACCTGACGCAGTTCCTGGCCAAGCAATACGGCGTCCCGGCCATCAACCTGGCCGAGTTCGACATCGAGGCCGAGGTCATCGCGCTTATCCCCAAGGACGTGGCGCGCAAACATCGGGTGATCCCGGTGAACCGGGCCGAGAAGACGCTGATCGTCGCGATGAGCGATCCGTCGAACATCCTGGCCATCGACGACCTCAAGTTCCTCACCGGATACAACATCGAGGTGGTAGTCGCGTCCGAGCTGTCGGTCACCGAGGCGCTTGTTCGTTACTACGAGGACAAGGCCGAGGAGCTGAAGTTCGACATGGACGAGATGCTGAGCGGCATCGACGAAGATGTTGAATACGCGAAGGACGAAAACGATCAAGAGAACGTCCTCGACCTGGAGCGGGCGTCCGAGGACGCGCCGGTGGTCAAGCTGTGCAACGCCATCCTGCTCAACGCCATCAAGCAGGGGGCATCGGACATTCACATCGAGCCGTACGAGAAGGAGTACCGCGTCCGCTACCGCGTCGACGGCGTCTTGCACGAGGAGATGAACCCGCCGCTGAAGCTGAAGGCGGCGCTGACCAGCCGCATGAAGATCATGGCCCACCTCGACATCGCCGAACGGCGACTGCCGCAGGACGGAAGAATCAAGCTGAAGCTGGGCAAGGGACGCGAGATGGACTTCCGCGTTTCCGTCTGCCCGACGCTGTTCGGCGAGAAGGTCGTGCTCCGCCTCCTCGACAAGTCGAACCTCCAGCTCGACATGACCAAGCTGGGCTTCGAGGCCGGGCAGCTGGCGCTGTTCAAGAAGGCCATCGACGCCCCCTTCGGGATGGTGCTGGTGACCGGGCCCACCGGCTCGGGCAAGACGACCACGCTCTACTCGGCGCTGCAGGAGCTCAATCAGGTCAGCGACAACATCAGCACCGCCGAGGACCCGGTCGAGTTCAACCTGGCGGGCATCAACCAGGTGCAGATGCACGAGGACATCGGTCTCAGCTTCGCGGCGGCGCTGCGATCGTTCCTGCGCCAGGACCCCGACACCATAATGATCGGCGAGATCCGCGATTTTGAGACGGCGGAGATCGCGGTCAAGGCCGCGCTGACCGGTCACCTGGTGCTGTCGACGCTGCACACCAACGACGCGCCATCGACGATCACGCGGCTTCTGAACATGGGCGTCGAACCATTTCTGGTCGCGGCCTCGGTCACCCTGGTCGAGGCGCAACGCCTGATTCGAAAGATCTGCGCGGCCTGCAAGGAGCCTGCCCCCACGCCCAAGGACGAGCTCAAGCTGCTGGGCGCCAAGGACGAGGAGATCGACACCGCAAAATGCGCGAAGGGCGCCGGCTGCAACGTGTGCGGCGGCAGCGGCTACAAGGGCCGCATCGCGGTGTACGAGGTCATGACCTTCATCGATCCGCTCAAGGAGCTGGTGCTGCAGGGCGCTTCAGGCGCCGAGCTGAAGATGGAAGCCATCCGGCACGGCATGCGGACGCTGCGCATGTCGGGCATCACCAAGGTCTGCCAGGGCACCAGCACGTTCGACGAAGTCGGCCGCATCACCGCATCTGACTAGAGGCGCGACCCAGGACCAGGATCAACATGGCAACAGCATCTCCTCCCCAGACCGTCAATCTGCAGCAGCTCCTGAAGGCGATGGTCGACAAAGGCGCGTCGGACCTGCACCTGTCGACCGGATCGCCGCCACAGCTGCGCATCGACGGTGATCTGGTCCCGCTGCGCGTGAACCCGCTGTCGCCGGTCGAGATCAAGACGCTCTGTTATTCCATCCTCACCGACGTCCAGAAGGCCAAGTTCGAGGAGGATCAAGAGCTGGACCTGTCGTTCGGGGTCAAGAACCTTTGCCGCTTCCGCGCCAACGTGTTCATGCAAAAGGGCGCGGTCGGGGCCGTGTTCCGGACGATTCCGTTCAAGATCCGGACCTTCGACGAGCTGGGGCTGCCGCTGGTGATCGAGGAGCTGTGCAACAAGCCGCGCGGGCTGGTGCTGGTGACCGGGCCGACCGGGTCGGGCAAGTCGACGACGCTGGCCGCAATGATCGACAAGATCAACACCGAGCGCCACGAACACATCATTACGCTTGAAGACCCGATCGAGTTTCTGCACCAGCACAAGAACTGCGTCGTCAACCAGCGCGAGGTCGGGACCGACACGCAGTCGTTCAAGAAGGCGCTGCGGTCTGTCCTGCGGCAGGACCCGGACGTCGTCCTGGTCGGCGAGATGCGCGACCTCGAGACCATCGAGGCGGCGCTGACCACCGCCGAGACCGGCCACCTCTGCTTCGGTACGCTGCACACCAACTCGGCGGTGCAGACCATCAACCGCATCATCGACGTGTTCCCGTCGCACCAGCAGTCACAGATTCGCGCGCAGCTGTCGTTCGTGCTGGAGGGCGTGGTCTGCCAGACGCTGCTGCCGCGCGCCGGCGGGCAGGGGCGCGTGGCCGCGCTGGAGGTGATGATCCCGAACTCCGCAATCCGGAACTTAATTCGCGAAGATAAAATGCACCAGGTCTATTCGCAGATGCAGATCGGCCAGGGGACCACTGGCATGCAGACGCTGAACCAGTGCCTGGCGGGCCTGTACCTGCAGCGAAGGGTGACGCTGGAGGAGGCGATCGGTCACAGCTCCGACCCGAACGAGCTGCAGCAGATCATCGCTTCGGGCGCCGGCGCGACCGGTCCCCAGAACAAGGCAGCGGCGGCGCGGGCCGGCATGCCGCAGCGGGGTTAACGGACCATGTCGCAAGCTTACGTCTGGGAGGCCAGGAACCGCGCCGGTGAGGTGAAAAAAGGCGTGATGGAGGCGGAAGACGAGGACGCCGTCCACAACAAGCTGCAGATGCAGCTGCTGGCGCCGGTGTCGGTGAAGAAGCAGCCCAAGCAGCTCAACATCTCGTTCGGCACTGGCGTTCAGGTCACCGACGTCGTGATCTTCACGCGCATGTTCGCGACCATGATCGACGCCGGGTTGCCCATCGTTCAATGCCTGGAGATCCTGTCGACCCAGTCGGACAACAAGAAGTTCGGGAAGATCCTGGGGCAGGTGAAGGCCAGCGTCGAGGGCGGCTTCACGCTGTCGGACGCGCTCAGCAAACATCCCAAGATATTCGATGACCTGTTCGTGAACCTGGTCGCCGCCGGCGAGGCGGGCGGCATCCTGGACAGCATCCTGCAGCGGCTGTCGATCTACATGGAGAAGGCGGTCAAGCTCAAACGCCGGGTCAAGGGCGCGATGGTCTACCCGATCTCGATCGTGTGCATCGCGGCGCTGGTCGTCACGATCCTGCTGACCAAGGTCATCCCGGTGTTCGAGAAGATGTTCAAGGACTTCGGCGGCGGCAAGCTGCCGGCGCCGACCCAGGTGGTCATCGAGATCTCGCACGCGCTGGCGCAGTTTCTTCCGTACATCATCGCCTTCCTGATCGCGGCCGGGTTCGGGCTGCGCATGCTGCTGCGGACGGAGAAGGGGCGGCTGGGCTTCGACGGCATGTTGCTCAAGCTGCCGGTGCTGGGAGCGGTCCTGCGCAAGGTCGTGGTCGCGCGCTTCACGCGCACGATGGGGACGCTGCTGACGTCGGGTGTGCCGATCCTGGACGCGATGGAGATCGTGGCCAAGACGGCGGGCAACACGGTCGTGCAGGCCGGCATCATGTACGCGCGCGAGCAGATCTCGCAGGGCAAGGACATGGCCGGGCCGCTGATGGAGACCGGCCTCATGCCGCCGATGGTGGTCCAGATGATCGGCGTCGGCGAACAGACCGGCGCGGTGGACACGATGCTGTCGAAGATCGCTGATTTCTACGAGGAGGAAGTCGACGTCGCCGTCGCCGCCATGACCAGCCTCATCGAGCCCATCATGATGGTGTTTCTGGGCTTCGTGATCGGCGGTATGGTTATCGCCATGTATCTGCCGATCTTCGAGATGGCGGGCAACATGAAGGCGGGCTAGGCCGGTGACCGAGGAGGCCCTGCTGCTGCCCGCCCACGGCGATAGCGGCGCCGGGGCCACACCGGCCGGCAGCGACGACCCTGCCGCCAGCCGCGCCGGGCGCCGCCATCACGTCGAGGCGCTGCGGACGGTCAAATACCTGATGCTGTTCCGCGTGGCGCTGGCCACGCTGTTGCTGGCGGCCGTGATACTGGCCACCGTCAGCCAGGGCGGGGCCGAGGCGTTGAGCCGGCCGTTCGCGCGCTTCGCGTTCGGCCTCCTGGCCACCACGTATCTTGCCAGCCTGGGATACGGCCTGGCCTTCCGGTACGTGCGTGATCCGATCCGCTTCGGCTATTTCCAGATCACCGTCGATCTGATCCTGGCGTCGGTGCTGGTCCACGCCACCGGGGGCGGACAAAGCAGCTTCACCTTCCTTTATTTCATCGACGTGGTCGCGGTGGCGCTGCTGGCGCAGAAGCGTGGCGCCGGTCTGGTCGCCAGCATCAGCGCGCTGGCCATGGTGACGATCTCGGTCGGCGGGTACACGGGCTGGCTGCCGCTGGTGCCGGGGCAAACCTCGTTTCCGTGGGAGATCGCGCGCGCCGACCTGGCCATGCGCCTGGCGCTGAACGTCAGCGCGCTGGCCGCCGTCGGCGCGCTGGCCACGCACCTGACCACGCAGACGCGTCAGGCCGGCGAACGGCTGACGCGCCACGAACGGTACGCCGGCGATCTGGCGACCCTGCACGAAAACACGATCCGGTCGTTGACCTCGGGCCTGGTGACGCTGGACCTGGGCGGCCGCATCACCTCGGTCAACGAGGCCGCGTGCGACATCCTGGGGATCCCGTCGGCGATGCTGCTGGGAGCGATGATCGGCGATCACGTCCCGCCGCTGGGGGCGGTGCTGTCGGGGCTGGGTCCGTCCGGGATGTTGAGGCGCGGTGAGATCACGGCCGTGCGCCCCGACGCCGCGGTTCGCAACCTCGGGATCTCGGCGGCGCCGCTGTCCGATCACGCCGGGCAGGTGGTCGGGCGCGTGTTGCACTTCCAGGACCTGACCGAGCTGCGGCGCATGCAGCTCAAGGTCGAACGCGCCGAGCGTCTGGCCAGCATCGGCCGCCTGGCCGCCGGCATCGCGCACGAGATCCGCAACCCGCTGGCCAGCATCTCGGGTTCGATGGAGATGCTGAAGACATCACCAGGCGCCGACGAGGACAGCCGCCAGCTGATGGAGATCGCCGTGCGCGAGGTCGATCGGCTGAACGCCTTGATCACGGATCTGCTGGACTACGCGCGCCCCAAGACCGAGGACCGCCAGCGTCTGGACCTCGGCGAACAGGCCACCGAGATCGCGCGAGCGTTCAATCAGGAACACCGCGCCGGCATCACCCTGGTCCTGGACGCCCCGCACGGCATCAGCGTGGAAGCCGCGGCCGGCCAGCTACGTCAGGTGTTGTGGAACCTGATTCGCAACGCGGCCGAGGCCATGCCGTCGGGCGGCGAGATTCGCCTCCAGGTCAGCAACGAATCGGCCTTCGCCGTGCTGACCGTCGGCGACACGGGCGCTGGCATCCCCAAGACCCATTTCGAGCGCATCTTCGAGCCGTTCTATTCGACCAAGTCGGGTGGCACCGGCCTGGGCCTGGCCACCGTCGCCCGCATCGTCGACGATCACCGCGGTAACATCGACGTCGACAGCGAGCCGGGACGCGGCACGGTCTTCACCGTGCGCTTCCCCGCCCACGCCGCCAGCAGCAAGACCCCAATCCCGCGCCGGGGGTAAATCGCGTGACGAAGGGGGCGGCTTTGCCGCACCTACCACGTGATGGTAAGCCATTGCTGGGGCTTTGCAGGGGTGCGATCCACCGGATCGCATGCGTCCATCGACCGGGCAGCAGGCATCGGTCGGCCAAAGCGTTAGTTTCTTAGCCGCAGTCCGCTCGCGCAGTGCCGGCGGGATCAGGACACACCCTAGCCAGTCTTGGGAGGGAACATGCTGAATCGCGATGACCGGACCCGGGGAGAACTCCTGCAAGTAGCCGTGGCGCCATCAACGCTGCCGCATTTGGCGACGCTGACGGTTCTGCTGGTCGCCCTGATCTTACCGGCTTGCGGCGTGCACGAGGTGGCGGCCCCAGACGCCGGCAACGGCAAGGACGGGACCGCCCGCGACACGGGAAGCGCGGCATCAGGCGGTGCCACCGGCTCGGGCGGTGCCATCGGCTCGGGCGGCACAGCTGGCACCGGCTCGGGCGGCGCCATCGGCTCGGGCGGCGCCATCGGCACGGGCGGCGCCACCGGCACCGGCGGTACCACCGGCACTGGCGGCATTTCAGGCAGCGGAGGTACCGGCGGCACGGCGCCAGGCGCCGGCGGCGGCGTGACTCTTGGTGGCGTCCAGGTGGCCAAGGAAAACGTCATCGCGTTCGTTCACTTCGGGCACTCCAACATGGCTGGCCAGGGCGTCGGCCCGGTAGACGTCCGTCCATTTTTCTTCGGAGCGCCCGATCCCCACGGGTGGATGTATCACTCCGGGGCTGGCTTTGCGCCCGCCGTCGAACCCAGGACCGCGGGCGGCACGGGGAACGTCAACGGGATGCTCGCCGGCGGTCCCGGCACCGCGTTGGTCAAGGAGGCCGCGGCGCTGGCGCCTGGAAAATATTTCGTTTCGCTGGGATTTGGCCGCTCCGGAGCTTATTGCTCGCAGTTCCTTCCCGGCGGGCAAATTTACGCCCGGATGATAGCCGGCGCCAAGGAGCTCAAGGGTAAGGTGACCTTCGGCGCCATCGTCGTGTTGCTGGGCATCACCGAACGGCACGGCACCCAGGCCGACATCACCAACTACCCCCAGTGCATCAACAAGCTGGTGACGGCGGTGCGAACCGACCTGGGTGAACCGAACCTGCCGCTCTTGATCAACGACTATGAAATGGGAACCACCGGACCCAACAATCCGCAGAGTGCGTTTGCGCAGGCCATCCGTCCCAGGATGATGAT
>DASRQT010000123.1:0-10751 GCA_035696485.1 Polyangia bacterium
CGCCCCCGGTTTCTGCACGGAAGGACAATCCCGAAAACGTCACCGTCAACGCGTGCGTTTCGGTTCAGAGATGCTCCTCCGCCGTCGGAACTGTCAAGGCGGGTTCCCGGAACCTCTGCGTCGAATGGGACGATTCCGTCACGCCTGCCGAAGCCAAGGTCGCTTGCAATGACGGCACGTATGGGCCTGCGGCATGTGACCGAACAGGGTCAGTCGGTGGTTGCAGACACGTAGCGACGCAGGGGTGTAAGACCTATTGGTATTTTCCTGGTGCGAAGACCAGCGACGGTCAAGGGGAGTACTCTGCCGAGAAAGTTCGCGCGCTATGTAGTGGCGATGGCGAGGTTTTCCTTCCCCCGTAGGGATGGCGCCGGGCGGCATCCGGTCGGGCTTGCTCATAGGTGCTATTGCACACACCCCGCTGGGGGTCGATGTTCTTGCGATGGGCGGGCGGCACGTCGTCGTATTTCGGGACCGTGCCGTTCGCGGGGGACGCGGGATCCTTCGAGGGTCCCGAACGTCAATTAATCGCGAAACAGTACAAGCGAGCCGCGCCGCCCACCTGCATGATGCCGGCCTGGGTACAGTTGGGCGTCGCGTGCGAAGAGACCCACGACATCTGGGGAGCGGTTGCCGCTATGCCCATTCGATTGTAGTGGCCAACCCATGCCGTCCCCATCGAGTTCGACGTCCAGTTCATGCAGGTGCGGTCGGGTATCTCCGGGAACGCCATCCCTTCCTCCGTCGATCCGGTGAGGATGTCGTGCTGGTTCGCCGGAACCGTCTGGCCCCGCTCGTCCAATCCATTCTGGGCATTGATCATATTCATCGCCGGGGTGTGCAACGCCACGAGGTTGGCGGCGATCACGGTTCCGGCCTGGTTATTCCAGGGACCCATCCCGATCCGGTCACGCGCATTGACCGCCGGCATTCCTCCGCTGGCGCTGGTGCTGAGATACGCGCGCCAGGTGCGTCCCCCGTTGCCCGCCGCGGCGCCCAGCATCTGGCACTTGGCGTCGGCGCCCGCAATTCCGCCCAGGTTCCCGCCCATCGCGCCCGAGCCGGTGCTGGTGATGAAGAAGGTCATGACGGTGCGCGGACCGTCTGCTGCCGGCGCGTCGCTGGCGTCCGTCGTCGCCGGCGCGTCGCCTGCCGCTCCATCCGTCACGCCCATTCCACCCGACCCGCGGGAGCCGGCGTCCTGCGCCGCTCCGCCGCTACCACCAGCTCCGCCGCTGCCAGGTGCACCGCCGGAGCCCGTCGCACCGCCGCTGCCGGCTGTCCCGCCACCCGATCCGCCCGACGCAGAGCCACCCTTGCCGCCGCTGCCCGACGGGGACGCTGAGTTGGAGGAACAGGCCAGCGCCCCTCCGAGCACACACAGGACCAGAGACATTGTGGTTCGCGATATGACGTCCTCCTTACTGCCCAGCGGCCCATGAGACGGTTGGGCCCACCGCGAGAAAGAAGACCAAAGCGGCGCGTGCAGTCCGTGGAGCCAGGGATGAGCACCGCAAGAAAGCTCCTTCAACGTCGTCGATCGTGTGGCGGCATCTTACATCAGGGACAGCACCGAGAAGTCCTCGGAAATCTCGATCGCCTAGCTTCCCGCCGCACCCGTGCTTTCCGCCCCACCCGGCTCGTCAGCGGGGGGCGCACTGCCGGAGGTGGGCCTTGGATCGATTGAGCATTGGCACCGGGTAGCGTCCGTTCGTCTTATACTGCTGACATGCAATACGGCGTGTGTGGACGTTCAACGCTGTATCT
The DNA here is from genome assembly GCA_035696485.1 of Polyangia bacterium. Classification (GTDB taxonomy): domain Bacteria; phylum Myxococcota_A; class Polyangia; order Fen-1088; family Fen-1088; genus DASRQT01. Next base: position 1,768 of record DASRQT010000123.1, read on the forward strand.
TCCCGCGGTTGTCTTGCTTGTGATCCTGTCCATCGGCGGGGCATGCGGTAACAGCGGGGGAGCGTCGCCCGACGCGGGTGGTTCGCCTCCAAACAGCACCTGCACCGGCACGCCGTGCGCGCTGACGTCGTCCAGGCCCCGCGAGACGTTCGCCGCGCTGTTGCCGGAGGTGAGCGAGCTGGTCGCCGGCAACACCGCCTTTGCCACATCTCTTTATGGCGCCCTGCGCGAAATGCAACCGGATGAGAACCTCTTCTACTCGCCGCACAGTATCTCGATTGCGCTGGCGATGACCTATGCCGGCGCGCGAGCAAAGACGGAGTCCGAGATGGCGACCGCGCTGGAGTTTCGGCTGCCGCAGGCGCAGTTGCATCGCGCCTTCAACGCCCTGGACCAGGAGTTGGTGCGGCGGGGGCAAATACCGGCCGACGGCACCGGGGGCGACCCGTTTCAGCTCAGTGTCGCCAACGCCTTGTGGGGCGCGCGCGGTTTCATGTTCTCGTCAGACTTTCTGGACCTGTTGGCCGTGAACTATGGCGCCGGCCTGCAGTTGCTGGATTTTATGAACGACGCAGAGGCGTCGCGCGTGACCATCAACCAGTGGGTCGAAAGCAAGACCTCGGGGAAGATAAAGGACCTGCTGGTCATGGGGGCTTTGAAGCCGGAGACGGCGCTGGTGCTGACCAACGCCATCTATTTCAAGGCCTCCTGGGCGGATCCTTTCCTCGCGACAAATACGGCCGATCGGTCGTTTCATCTGCGCGGCGGCCAGATGACCAATGTCCCCACGATGGAGAAGGACCGCCCCTTTCCCTACGTTGACACCGGTACGCTCCAGGCGGTCACGGTTCCATTCGTGGGCGGCAAGCTGGAGATGCTGGTGGTGGTTCCCAGGGACGGAGCGCTGGAAGCCATCGAGGTGGGGCTGACGGCGGCGACGATTCAGGACATCGCAGCCGCCCAGAGGACCACCGCGGTCTTGCTCCGGCTGCCGAAGTTCAAGTTCGGCTCGCGATTTTCGCTGATCCCGACGCTGGACAGGCTGGGTATGCGCGAGGCGTTCACGTCGGCGGCCGACTTCTCGGGCATCAGCGGCTCCAGCCCCCTGAATATCTCGGACGTCGTACACCAGGCCTTCGTCGGCATCGACGAGAAGGGCGCCGAGGCGGCCGCGGCGACGGCGGTCGTCGCGCTGCCACCGTCGGTCTCCGCGGCGATGATCGAGCTGAACGTCGACCGGCCGTTTCTGTTTTTCATTCGCGATCAGCCGACGGGCGCCATCCTGTTCGCCGGCCGCGTCCTCGACCCACGCCAATAGTCACGGATCAGACGACACGCGCTCTTGCCATGTGTAATATTAAGTAATTTATATTACATAAATGACTATCTAAAATTCGAATAGATCGTTACGATGCGGCCTCCCCAAACCATAGGAGCCTGCATTTTGATCAATACAACACTCACTTCTGTCCTCTTTCTCTCCCTGTCGGTTGCCCTTGCTGGCTGCGGCAGTAACAGCAGCAGCAGCAGCAATGACGCGGGCGCGGCCGGCACCGGCGGGACGACCGGCACAGGCGGCGCGACCGGCACAGGCGGCGCGACCGGCACGGGCGGCGCGACCGGCACGGGCGGCGTCACGGGCACGGGCGGCACCGCCGGCACGGGCGTTGACGCCAGCGCGGGCAATGGTGGTTCCGACCTGGCTCCCGGCGCGTGCAACGATCTCCAGTTGTCGGGTCCTCCGGTGACCAAGACCACGAACGCGGGGCCCGCTCCGGCCATGACCGGCGGCGCCGTCAGCCTCGGGACCTATGTGCTGACCGCGATGAACAAGTACAACGGTACGCAAGGCTCAAACATGCATCGCGAGACCTGGGTCTTCACCGCCGGACACGTCGAGGCGGTCACCCAGGACAGCGACAAGGGCAATGTCGTCACGCACTACTCCGGCACCTTCACCAGCGCCAGTAACATGGTCGTCATCACGATCACCTGTCCCGTAGGCGCGCCGGCCCCCCTCACGTTGCAGTACACTTCGACCGCGACCGAGATCAAGACGCTGAGCGAACCGAACTCGTCTGACCAGGAAGTGCACACGATTACCAAGCAGCCGTAGTCTTCGGGCGGCGCCCAGGTCATGGCTCCTGGTCGCCGCGCAGAGCCGTCCGCATCGCTATCCGTCAGGTTTTCGGGGCTGGATCGACCTCACTGCAATGTGGCGACACATGGCGACACGACTCGGGTGTTTGGTGGCCGCGCCGGCCCTGGCGCTGCTGGTTGGTTGCGGAGGAGCCGGCGTGTCGCCGATGGGAAACGACGGTAGCTCGCCGTCCGACACTGTGGTGGTCGAGCCACCTTTGCCGACGCTCGCGACCGCGGACGTCGTCGCCAGGCGACTGGCGGCGATGATCTGGGACGGCGAGCCCGACGGCGCGCTGGTCAGCGAGCTGAAGGCGGCACCGATCTCGCGCGAGGCGGTCGGCGGCATCGCCGATCGAATGCTGGGCGATCCGCGGGCACGAAGAGGCATGACGGCATTTTTCGGGCACTGGCTGTTGTTGCTGCCCGAGGCCAACCCGGAGCCCGGATCGTTGCTGGCGTCGATGCAGCAAGAGGCACCCGCGCTGGGGATGTACCTGACCGTCGACAGCGCCGGGACGCTGGCGGATCTGCTGCAGGCCCCGTACACGTTTGTCGACGAGACGCTGGCCCGTCACTACGGCCTGACCGATGTCAGCGGGCCGGCGTTTCGCAAGGTGCCGTATCCCGCGGGTCAGCCACGGGTGGGCGTGCTGAGCGGCGCCGGCATGTTGTCGCACTATTCCAGCCTGCTGCCGTCCGGGCCCAGCTGGCCGGCCAAGCGAAGCTGGATGGTGACCGATCCGCTGCTGTGCACGCCGATCATTCGATCTTTTCTGCCGTCGATAGTTCCCGACGTCAGCCGATCCATTCGCCAGCAGATGATCGACGCCACGGCCAACGGCACGTGCATGGCTTGCCACGCCTATTTGAACAGCCCCGGCTTTGCCTTCATCGGGTTCGATGTCAAGGGCATCTGGCACCCCGAACCCGGCGCCGCCGCCAACGAGACGCAGGGCTGGATCCCCGACAAGATCATGCCCGACGCGCCGACTTTCGAAGGGCCGGCCTCGCTGGCGCAGCTGCTTGCCAATCGCGACGAGACCCGCCGTTGCTATGTCCGCCAGTGGATGCAGTACGCGATCGATCGCAAGGACATCACCATCGACATCCCCGAGGACCAGCGCGCCAGCATCGAGGTTGCGTTGCGCGCCTTCGCGGCCTCCGGCTACCGCCTGCGCGCGGCCATCGTGGCCGTCGCCCAGAGCAATCCCGTGCTACGGCCCTGAGCGCGCCAGCCACTGCCCGATGGCGGCCTGGGCGCGTTCCACGGCCGGCGACGCCGTCGCCTGGGCGAACTCGTCACGGGCACGTTCCGCCAGGGCGCGGGCGCGCGCGCGATCTTCCGTCACCTGGGTCACTTGCCACAACGCGCGCGCCAGAGCGAAGTGAACCTCGCCCAGTCGAGCAGGCGCGCCGCTTTCGCGGTTCTCCCGGTTTGCCACCGCGCGCTCGAGGATGGGCAGCGCCTCGGCGGCCAATCCGTCGTCAAGATAGGCCAGACCCAGCGCCGTCAAGGCGGCCGTGACAAAAATACCGTCGGCTTCGGTCTCGCGCTCGAAGATCACCAGCGCTCGCTGCGCGACCTGGCGCGCCTCCGCGAATCGGCCGAGCTGGTTCAAAGTTTCGCAGAGGTTGGACAGGCAAAGCGCCGTCCTTGGGTGCTCGGGTCCGAGGCCCTGTTCCAGAATCTTGATCGCGCGTTCACCGTGCTTGAGGGCCTCTTCCAGGTTCCCGAGCTCGGTGTAATAGAAGGCCATGTTGCCGATCGTGATTCCCAGATCGGGATTGTCCGCACCCAGAGCCTTCTCCTTGGCGACAACGGCCCGCTGCGAAGTGTCCAGGGCCTGGACCAGCAAGCCCTGCGCCTGGCGCATCTGCCCCAGGTTGTTGAGCAGCCAACCCCACAGGCGTTCATGACCGCCCATGCGCGTGAGGACGGTCTCGGCGTACCGGGCCCAAACATCGCCCAGCTCGAATCGCTCCCGGCCCGCGGACACGCTCACCAGCGCTGTCGCCGCCTCGGCGGTCATCTCGTCCTGGCGGACCAGCTCTGCCGTCCACAGCGCCTCTTCGTACGCGAGGCTAGCCTCCTCCAGATGTCGCCGTTCAATGTGAAGAAATCCCTGTTCCAGCAACGCCTCGGCCAGCAGCGGCTGATAGCCCGTGTTTCGCACCTCCTGCTCGAGGGGGCCGATCGCCTTCAGTGCGTCCGTGAACCGACCGACGCGCGACAGCGTTCGCACCTCCGCCACTCGCTCTCGCAGCCGATCGACCGTCGCGCGCATCGCCGGATCTTCGGGTGGTTTGACGGCAGCGCGGAGCAGAGCAAAGTCGGCACAGCGTTCGATGCTGGGCAGGGAGTTCGCGGCGTCGACGGCGTTCTCCACCACCTCGGCCGTCGCGCCGCGGAAAGCATCGCACAGCGCGCGCAACCCGTGCAACGCCTCCTGCAGCGCCGCCATCCGCAGATCCAGCATCTCCGCCGACTGCTCCCCGCGCGTGTGCGTGGCCTCGCAGGCTGATACGTACATATCGGTCCAGGCCGCTGCGTATCGATCCAGAACCTTGCTGGCATTTTCAAATGAAGTGGCGGCGTACCGCTTGTTCGTCGCCAGGAACGCTTCCTTGATCGACGTCTTGGCGGTGGTCTCGACCCGCTGCCCGCGTCCGGGTGCCTCCCAGATGCCGGCCAGCTTGGCGGCGGCGCCGTCGGCAAACCGTCGCCGGCCGGCGACCGCACGGTTCCGCTCCAGCTCGGCCAGCAGCGCATTCATCGACGGCCAGCGCTGGTCGGGCTTGACGCTGAGACCGCGCAGCAACGCCTTGCGCAGCCAGGGCGACACCTGGCTCTTCGCGGGCGCCGGGTTCACGTTACCCTGAACCACGCTGGCGGTCAGGCCGAACAGGGTGTTGCCGGCGAAGGGGCGCTCGCCGTAGAGAGCCTCGTACAGCGCCACGCAAAAACTGAACTGGTCGGTGCGGGCGTCGGTCGCCTTCCCCAGGAACTGTTCCGGCGCCATGTAGGCGGGCGTGCCCAGCATCGCCCCGGTCTGGGTCAGGCGCTGATCGAAGGTCTCACGTGAATTCGTCGACTCGGCCGCAGCCTTTGCCGCGGAGGTCGGCCGGACACCGACCACCATTGTGGTAGCCGAAGAGAACTCACCTTCGCCGATCGTCGTGGGGACGGCGGGCCCGTCGGGCAAGGGCGTGGGCGCCTGCGCTCGATCGCCGGCCAATCGGGCCAGGCCAAAGTCCATGACCCGGACCTGCCCGTCGCTGCCGATCATGACGTTGTCCGGCTTGAAGTCGCGGTGGACCAGGTTCTTGTCGTGCGCCGCCGCCAGACCGCGCCCGGCGGCGGCGAAGACCTTCAAGACGTCGGCCCGGGCGCGGGCCTGCGCGTTCATCCAGTATCCGAGGGTGTGTCCGTCCACGAATTCCATGGCGATGAACACCTGGTCTTCGAACGTGCCGACGTCGTAGACCACGACGACGTTTGGGTGCGAGAGCTTGGCGATAGCCTGCGCTTCACGCATCAGACGGGCGCGGCCGCTGTCCTGAGTGGCCTGGGCGCCAGCGTCAGCCTTGACGCCGCGTGCGCGCAGCAGCTTGATGGCGACCTTTCGGTCCAGCTCCGGATCGTACGCGGCGTACACCTCGCCCATGCCGCCGCGACCGACCAGGGTCAGCACGACGTAACGCCCGATTGTCACGCCCCGGGCGAGCATGCTTTCGGGTTCTGACGGTTTGATCGGTTGGGCCTGAGAAGACACGACGAGGCTATCGAGCTTATCGACCGTCCGTCTGACGCACTTGAACGGCAGACGCCGTTGCTCGCCGACCAATACGGCACGAACTATTAGTCAGTATTTACAGGCACATACGAGTCCCATATGTGCGGTGCTACTGGGCGCAATACTCGCGCACGACCGACAGCAGTCGGTCAAACGTGAGCGGCTTTTGCAGCACCCGCGCAACGCCTGCCAGCGCCTGGCTGGGTGCGGACGAGTGCACGACGACCGGGACCGACGACAACTCGGCGCGCTCGCGCAACTTCTCGAGGAAGTCCCAGCCGTTCATGACCGGCATCAGCAGGTCCAGGATCACCAGGCAGAGACCCTCGATGTGGAGGATCTTGTTGAGCGCGTCTTGCCCGTCCTCGGCGGTGACCACGGCGTAGCCGCTCAGCTCCAGCGCCTCGCGCATCATCTCGCGTAGATCCTCTTCATCCTCGACCACCAGCACCGTGTGGGTCATCGGGTCAGTCTGATCTGAAGCGTCGTTCCCTCGGCGAGACTGGATCGAAGATCGATCTTGCCACCGTGGGCGACGGCCACTTCGTTCGAGATGTAGAGGCCCAGCCCGAGACCGGCGGTCTTCGAGGTGCGGCTCTCTCTGTCTCCTCGTCGAAACGGATTGAAGATCGTGGACTGAAGTTGTTCGGGGATAGGCGCACCCTGGTTGTGAACGTCCACCACCACGAAGCCGCCCTCCACTCGCCCTTGGATCGTGACCGGCTTGGCCGGGTCGCCGTGAATGATGGCGTTGCCAACGACGTTCGAGAACAGCTGCTCGAGGCGATCTCGGTCCCACGTCCCGGGCAGGGCAGGGGAATCGAGAACGATCGATCGGGAGGGATGGGCGGTGCGCAGTTCGTCGACAATTCGCGCGATGGTCTCGCGCAGGTCCATCGGCTGGGGATGAAGCTCAAGGCCACCCCCGAGCCGAGATCGCGTCAGATCCAGAATCTGCTCGATCATGCGCGTCATTCGCTGTGAGCTGGCGCGCATTCGGTCAAGGACTCCGTGCACCGCCGGATCGGGCGACAGGCGACGAAGAAGGCTGGCGCCCATATCAATCGAAGCCAGCGGGTTTCGCAGATCGTGCCCCAGGATCGCCAGGAAGCGCTCCTGAAACTCCTGGGTGCGCGCCTTCTCCTCCAGCGCCGCTGTCCTCGCTGCCAGCGCGCGCTGGTCTTCTTCAGCCTGCCGGCGCGCGGTGAGATCTCTCGTGACCTTTGCGAAACCAATGGGACGGCCCTCCGGGCTGTACAACGCCGTTATGACGACGTTGGCCCACATGCGCGAGCCGTCCTTGCGGATGCGCCAGCCTTCGTCCTCGAACCGCCCGTCGCGGGCGGCGACCTCGAGTTCGAGATCGCACTTACCTGCGGCGATGTCCTCGGGTGGATAGAAAATCGAAAAGTGCTTGCCGATGATCTCGTTGGCCTTGTACCCCTTGATGTGCTCGGCCCCGGCATTCCACGTGCTCACGTGCCCGCCGCGGTCCAGGATGAAGATCGCGTAGTCCTTGACGCTCTCCACAAGGAGGCTGAAGCGGCGCATCTGCTCCTCGGCCGCCCGGCGCTCGGTGAGATCTCGCGTGATCTTCGCGAAACCGATAAGGTTGCCTTCCGAGTTGCGAAGCGCCGTGATGGTGACGCTGGCCCACATGCGCGAGCCATTCTTGCGGACGCGCCAGCCCTCTTCCTCGAAGCGCCCATTGCGCGTCGCGATCTCGAGCTCTCGGTCGGTCTTGCCGGTGGCGATGTCCTCGGGTGGGTAGAACACGGAGAAGTGTTTGCCGATAATCTCCGATGCCTGGTAGCCCTTGATCCGTGCGGCGCCGGCGTTCCAGGTGGTGACGATGCCAGCCGGGTCCAGGATGAAGATCGCGTAATCCCGGACGCTTTCTATGAGGAGGCGAAAGGGCTCGTCGGTGGCGATCTCGGCCAGACGGTCGAGCGGCGTACGCTTTCCATTCACCGACTCGATCATCCTGGAAGTTGGTTGAGCGTCACTCACCGGGCGCCCGCTCGCCAGTCAGGTTGAACATGGAGCCTCGAATGTAAGGCCAGCGGCAGGAATGTCACGCCCGGCGACGTCGGCGAGCGATGCCGCCCGTGATCGCAGCAGAGAGCTCGTCGACGTAACGCTGGAAGGGGAGCTTCATGGCGTCCTTCGCGCCTTCCAGCTCGCCCGCCATTGTCGCGTAACCGATCGCCGCGAGGTGGATGGCCACGGCGAGGGTGCGCGCATCGAGGTGGCGGGAAAAGGCCGGATCGGCGACCAGTTTCTCTTCAAGGGCCGCGTACATTCGTGCAGTGACAGGGTAGAGGCGCGCCTTGCGCTCCGACCGCGGCAAGGTGTCCTTGGCGCCTGGCACGACCTGGGCGCGCACGTAGATCAGACGAAAACGTTCGAGATCTTGGAGATGGAACCCGAGGTTGGCGCGCAAGAAGCGGTGAACAGCGTCTGCCGCCGAGCGCGCCGGCGCCAGCGCGGCGATCATCGCGTCGGCCTCCTCCGCGAGCCCGAGCAGCGCGAGCTCGACGAGCAGCCGGTCCTTCGAGGGGAAGTGATAGAGGACCGCCTGCTTGGTCAGGGCGATCCTGGCCGCGACGTGATCGAGGGTCAGGTCCTGGCCATGCCTCCGGAGCTCGGTGCGGGTCGCGACCAGGATGCGGTTGCGCGTCTCGGCGCCGCGGACGGCGCGGGCATCAGCAGTCGGCAAAGGGCCTGGCATGATTGACATAGTTACTTACCATAGGTAAGTTACTTACCACAAGTAAGGTAACAGGAGAAAGACCATGCAAAGCACCGACGACACGATCCGCATGTATACATTCCCCCCAGGGTTCGGGCTCCCGACGACGGGACCCTTCTCGCTCAAGCTCGCCATGGCGCTGCGCATGGCCGGGGTCGCTTACGAACTGTGCGTCGGTGACCTGAAGAAGAGTCCCAAGCGCAAGGTCCCGTGGATCGAGATGGGCGGGGTGGCGATGGCCGACAGCGCGCTCATCCTGCAATGGCTCGCCGAGACGCGTGGTATCGACCTTGAGA
>DASRQT010000124.1:0-3751 GCA_035696485.1 Polyangia bacterium
GAAGAGACGGACGTCGCCGGTCCCGAGCTCCACCCAGTGACCGCCGCGCCCGACGCGGACCCGCCCCTCCTCGACGGAGACGCGCACCCGGTCGTCCGCTTCCTCCACACGGAACGTCGTTCCCAACACCTCGACCACCACCTCGCGGAGCTCGACGCGAAAGACCCGCCCCTTGCCCTTGGCGACATGAAATCGGGCGCCGCCCCTGACGACTTTCACCGTCTGTCGCGACGGCGTGTCCTCGGTGACGCGCAGATCGCTGTCGGGGCCGGTCGCGACCGCGCTTGTCCCGTCGAGAAAACGCAGACCCCCGACCTCACTCGCGAGTGGCGGCTCCGCGCGCGTGACGATCGCCGACGTGTGCGCCTGCCAGATGAATCCGGCGGCCACCGTCATCGCGGCGACCGTCGCGCTGGTGGCCATGACTCCGGCCAGCAGTCGAACGCGTTTCGTCCGTTCCAGCCGGACCGTCAGGCGCGCTTCAACCTCGGCTGAACGCGTCGGCGTCCAGGCCGGGTTGACCTCCTTCAGCGCGGCGTGGATGGGATCAGTCGGCGGCATCGTGAATGTTCCTCTCAATCCAGGCTTCGGCGGCCGAAATCAGACGTTTTGCCGTGGCCAGCGAGCACTCACAGTACCTGGCCACGTCGTCCAGGCGTTCCTCCTCGATGTACCGCAACACCCACGCGGTTCGCTGCCGCGCGGGCATCTGATCAAGGTAACGATACACATGGCGGATCAGCGCCCGCTGCTCGGGGTTGGCCGCAGGACAGACCGGCTCACTGGCCAGCCGATCGGACCCGAGAAAGAAAAAGCGTCGCAGCCGCCGCACCCGGATTCGCCTGGTGGCGACCCGGACGGTCACGGTCGCCAGCCATCCGCGAACCTCCGCGGGGTGTGCAAGGCGCCGTAGACCGGCCACGGCCTCGGCGAAGACGTCCTGCACCAGATCGTCGATCTCGTGGTCGTTGCAGCCCAGAATCCGCGTGCCGATGCGCGCGACATACGGAGCGTATTGGCGATACGCCCACGCCAGCGTCAGCGGCCCAACCGTGTTGTCCACGGTCTCCGCGGGCTGCGCCGGCGGCAGCAGCGTCAGATGGGTATTGCTGCGGCGAACCATATGCCTCTGTCCATAGATGTGACGGCGCCCTCGAAGCGGCTCAAGTTTCCTCGCCGATCGCCTACTGCCCGGTGGCGCAGGTCGATACCGCCGCCGATACAACCTCCGGCTTTAGCCCGCTGCCGCTGGCCGGGACGGTCAAACGCGCCATGCTCACATCGTCGCGGGGTGTGGGTAGATTGGCCGGGACCGCGGCTCCGGACGCGGCCAGATTGGCCGATCCCGCACCAGCTGCGACGCCTGGCGCGGCCAGATCCGCCAGCCCGTCGGCGCTGCGCGGCGAAGGCGGGCTGTCGAATTCCACCGTCGGCGGTTCATCGGTGCGCCCAGGAAATACCCAGAAGTTACCCCGCCAGAAAACGAACGAGGAAAGACGGGGGCTCAGACTGCTGCTCTGCGGAGAATAAGTCTTGGGGCCGAGCGCCCCGGTGCGGGTATCGATCTCGGCAGCGTACGCGGCGGCGGTTCCCTTGGCTGGGAACAGGCCCCAGAGTCGGCCGTTCCCCGTGCTCAGATCGCCGGTTCCGCTGAGGATCGGCCAGCCGGCAAGCCTTACCCGCTTGCCCAGCACGGGAGCGCCCACGAGGCCAAGCGATGCCAGCTCCGAGTTCTGGGGTATTCCCGCCGCCGTCCGGTCGGTTCCAATGGCAACGTAAAGCACTTCCTTGTCCGGCGCGGCGGCGTCGGCGACGAACGCCATTCGGAACGGGCCCCCGGCGTTGACGGTGTTGAACCCCGTCGTCACGCAAGTCCCCATTCCACGGCGAGCCCGGTAAAGCGTGCCGTTACCGTCGACGATCCAGACGTCACCGTGTCGGTCGACGGCGAACGAAGGCGGCGGCTCGCCCGCCGCCCCGGTCGCTCCACAGCTCAATTGCACGACGTCCGTCAGCGGCGAGATCGCGTCCGGATGATAGCTGGCGAGGCGGCCATCGGAGAACAGCAGGCGGATCTGGAACGTCTCGGGCGGACACACCAGCAACGACGCCGGATCGACGGGCTTGTCGCCCGAAACGATGACGTCCCCCTCCCAGCCCTGACATCCCGGCGCGATGGAAAGGCCGACAAACACCAGCGAGACCCCGAGCCCAAGAGCAAATCCTGAACGCGTCTTGGCCCTGCTCGCCACCACGTCTGCCTCCTGATCTCGGCCCGATCGAACGCGACTCTAGCACGATGGGCGAATTGGTGAGCCGCTTTTGCCGCGCCAACCATATAGGTTTTGTCGTGCCAGTAGGCGAGGGCAGCGAAGTCCGGGTGGGTAGCGCAACCGCGCTTTCTTACAGGTGTATCCAGGGGGCAGCCAGCGAGGTGGCCGCTGCCGTGTGCTGTAAGGACGATGCCGAGGCGCGGCGGTTGCTGGAGGTCTACGTCGGGTCGGTTCTGGGGTACGCGGGCGAGCGGCTGGCAGTGGCACGTGGGTTTTTTCTGCCCACGGTGTATCTGTGGCTCGGGTATCTGGACCGGAGGGCGTTGATGCCGGCCGCCGCCCGCCAGCAACTGATCGAAGATTTCGTGGAGGCCATCGAGGCGGCCGACACGGCCGGCGAGCTCAGCGACGCCGTGAACGTCACGTTCGAACGGGTGCTGGTGGCCCGACGGGCCGCTGACGGACTCAAGATTCTTCGGCTCGAGACCGCGTTGACGTTCATCGAGGGAAACTTCACCAATCGCCTTCACATTCAGGAGGTCGCCCGCAAGACCGGTTTCTCCGTTCCGGCGTTCGCCAAGATCTTCCGATATCGAACCGGAACGTCTTTTCTTCGCTACATTCGCGCGCTCCGGGTTGAACACGCGAAGAATCTGTTGCGGCAGACCGACATGAGCCCGAAGGAGATCGCGGTCGCCAGCGGGTTTCAATCAACCCGCAAGATGGGCCACTCATTCCACGTCACCACCGGACGCAACCCGCGGCTCTATAGAACCGCGATGCCGGATCCGAATCTGCACGCCCAGCTTCCCGTGGCGCCGACCAGAGCGGTCGCAGTCCGACGGCCGGTGTTCGCGCAGTCGGCGGCGGGCTGATCTTCGCTTGGCCGATGCCGCGCGCTACTTCTTGATCAGGAAGTCGAGGACCGGCGTCGTGCCCATCCCGGGGAACTGGTTGAGCACCGCGTCCGACGCGCCCATCAGCTTGGCCGTCGTCTTCCAGATCACCTCGCCCGGAATGCGCTGGTCTCGGCCGGTCACGCCGGTCGGGTCGGGCACGCCGGTGGTGTAGTTAGGGATGTGGTACGAGTACTTGTGTCCGTCGGCGTCCGGGCCGGCGACACGGATGTCGCCCCAGTAGCCGCCGTTGACCCTGCCGCCCGCCAGGACGACCCAGCTCTCGCCCTGATCGCCGTTGGAATCGGCGGCCGGGGATCGAGCACCGTCGGTGGTGTAGCAGGCGATGAGCGTCCGGTCCCAGAGACCGGCGGCCTTGACCTGCTCGCACATGCGCGCCAGGCAGGGGGCGAACATCAGCGCGTAGCAGTCGACGTTCGCCTTGGGACGGCTGTCGTGATGGTCGATGAACTCGACCTCGCCGGTCGCCGTGCGCGTGAGGCCACTGGTGAGCAGCTTGTAGCCGATGCCCCAGGTCTGCCAGGCCTGGAACTTCACCGCCGTCAGCGAATCCGCGTCCTG
>DASRQT010000125.1:0-5141 GCA_035696485.1 Polyangia bacterium
GACGGTGGATCCGGACGTGAAGATGGCTGGGGATCTGGTGCAGTCCTCGATGGCGGTCGGCACGGCGGCTCTCCAGAGGTTCGCCGACCTCGTGGCTGCGAATGACCCGGATCCGGTGGGGTCGGTCGTGAAACGGGTGCAGGCCGATCCGACGGTCGCGGGGGTTCGTCAATTCGACCCAAGCTCGATCGTGATCGTGTTCAAGAATGGAATCGGGTTGGGCGTGGCGTTCGCCGAAATGACGAGTGACGGGTGGCAGACGCGTGCAGCCCTCGCAAGCGTTGAGCTGTGCGGGTCGCCCGCCGCCATCGTGTGCGATCCCAAGAATTACCCCTCGTCAAAGACGGCCTGTATCGTGAGGGCGTTCAGCGAGGAGATGTCGCAGGACATCAAGACGGTCACGGATCCGCTTTCCCGTGCCGGCTTTACCATCCGGAATTACGGTTTGACCTCGGTCGACGACGTCCTCAAATTCCATGACGGCCTCAGGGACTGCGGGGTCATCTACGTTCGAACTCATGGGGTGATGAACGAGGACTTCGCTTACGAATTCTCAAATGCCAAGGTCGTCGCGGGCTGCGACCCCAGCAACCCGACCAAGAACCATTGCGGCAACCACCTGCTGACCCAGATCGCCTTGATCAAGGACAACCTGTTCCCGACCCTCCAGGCGCTGAAGGCGAAGCTGGGGAGGATTGGAAGCATTATCGGGACGTCGCCGCACACCTCCAAGAAGGACGGAACGATCCAGACGTACCTCACCCTCGCGCCTGAGTTCTTCGCCGACGTTACCTACAAAAACGCCCTGGTTTACATGGACGCATGTCACAGCGACGAGACCATTCCAACTCCTCCAGGAGGCGATCAGCTCCGGGATGCGTTCACGCTGAATGGCGCGGGGGCATTCCTCGGCTGGTCCAAGGCGGTGCCGGAGTTCCTCGCCTCGCGCGCGGCGGCGGGGATCGTTGACAAGCTCGCACCGAAGCCCGTCAACGTCGACTCGATCACCCTGTCGGCGCCGGGTAGCCAGGCCGCCGGCCAGTCCTATGCACCGACGGCGACGGTCGCGCCGGCGCAGGCCGGAGTCGAAATCAGCCTCGGCGTCTCTCGGACCGACGGAAACCACTACAGCCAGACGAAGACCACGGACGCGAGCGGCCACGTGACCTTCGACCCCATCCCCGGCGGCGCGGCGGGTACCGTGGACACGGTCACGGCCTCGGCGGGAGGCGCCAGCGATTCGAATACGGTCGCCACCGTCGTGAAGAACGACCCCACGCTACAGTTGGATTATTCGCTCTTCAGCGATGACGTGAACATCGCGAACCTGAACGAGAACTCGGTCAAGGACTTCAACCTGGCATGCGTCAACGCGAAGCTCACGTCGAAAAATACGAAGGTGACCTTCATCGGTGGCGGCGGTGGCGGTTCTCTGCCCTGCGGATCCGGGAGTCCCTACGTCAATTGCCCGCCGCCGACAAACCCGACCATCCGGGCCTGCATGCCAGGCGAATACGAGTGTGCGGACACCGAAAACTGCTACGCCACCGAGCAAGAAGCCCTGAACAATTGCGCTCCGATCTGGTGCGTGCGTTGCCACTAGCCCTCCCGCGAGTGAGCGGAAGCGATCCGCGGGATCGGAGTGCACCTGGGCGCGGAATCGATGGTGCGCAATCTTGTCCAGCTCACGGGAGCGCGCCGTAACCCCCTGATGCGCACGCTCCAGGAGTCCCGCACTTCATCGCGACGACGAAGCGGATGCGGACGGGCCGGACCGGGCAACGTGGGCAGCGACGGCGGCCCGGTTTTTCAGGTGCAGTTTCGCCAGCACGTGTCCGACGTGATGCTCGACGGTCTTCGGACTGATGAAAAGACGGGCGCCGATCTCGGCGTTGGAGAGACCAAGTCCAAGGAGCTCGACGACCTCTTGCTCGCGTCGGCTGAGGGGCTCTGCAATGCGCGGCCCGCTGCGACCGCCAGCACCCAGCTTGCGCAGAAGCTCTGACGCCCAGTCGGCCATCCGGCGCGCGCCCAGCTCTTCAAACGTCGTCTTGGCGGCCTGCGCGTCTGCGACAGCCAGGTCCGGATCGCGCGATGCCAAAAATGCGGCCAGGTGCAGGCGCGTGCGGGCGCCCTCCAGGGGCATGCCTAGCTGGTCGAACATCTCGAGGGCCTGCCCCAGCACTTTTGCGGCGCGGTCGTCATCCTCGAAGGCGGCGATCATTCCCTCGGCCAGCTTGACCGGGGCGATCAGCCCCGCGCAACGCGTGGGCTCGACCAGCGCTGCCAGACGCCTGGCGGCCTCTTTCGCCGCGACGCCGTCTTTTTGAGCCAGGGCGGCTTCGACCAGGATGAACAGGAACGGGGGCGCCAGCAACGCATCGTCGCCGACCACATCCAGACGGCGCCTGGCCACCCGCACCGCCAGCCCCAGCGCCCCATTACCGAGATGCAGCGTGGCCACGGCCTGGGCCGTGGCGGGATTGTCCGCATAGCCTTTCAGCAGCTCGTCGGCTTCCGCCAGGCGGCCCTGCGCCAGCCGCAGCAAGGCCAGCTTGTTGATGGCGTGCGCGCACATCGCTGGAAATGTCTTTCGGTAGGTGTCCAGCGCGGCCAGAAGCTCGGGCTCGGCCTGAGACCATCGGCCGGTGGCGATGAGCACCGTGGCGTAGGTGATGCGGCAGAACGCCAGCACCGGCTGGTACCCATGCCGGCGCGCGAAATGGTCGGTCACCTGGCACCACTGCGTCGCCCGCACCAGCTCCATCGTCCGTTCACAGGCGACGATGGTCGAGCAGCAGGTCTCGGCGACCACCCGCAGATCGTCGACCTCGCCACCCAGGGCCGCAGCCATCGACTCGTCAAGCAGAGCGAACCCTTCATTGGCGCGCCCCTGGCCCAGCAGCGCGCGACCGAGCAGATTGATGCCGGCGATCTCCAGATCGCGGTCGGTGACCTCGCGCGCGATGGCGACCACCGCGCGCGCGTCATGCTCGGCGGCGACCGCGTCGGTGGTGCGTTTGCCGCGACGAAAGATCACCCACCCTTGCTCCGCGCAGCGGGGCAGCGCTTCCACCAGCCTCTCGGCGCGGGCCAACCAGCCGTTGGCCGCCGCCGTGTTCCCGTACAGGCTCGAATATTCGACCGACAGCCACAGGGCCACGTCCGCGGCCTTCAGCGCATCGCCGCGCCGGACCAGCCCCGCGTAGGCGCGTTCGCGCAGCTCGACCGCGCTTGCAATGTTGCCCAACCACCAGAGCGCCTGGCCCAGACCGTCGAGGCCCTCGATTGTCTCCTCGATGGCCAGGGCGGCCTTGAATCGCTCGCGCGCCGATTCCCATCGCCCGGCCGACAGCTCCTGCGCGCCAAGGATCAATTCGTCCACGGCCATGGCGTCACTATACACACGGTCTGGAACGACCGGCGGCCCCGAAAATGGGGGGCCAAATGGGGGATCCGACCGATGTGTGGACGCGTCGACTTCGCCATTCTGTGATGAACGCGACGACGAACGTCGCGCTCAAACCAGGAGGCACACGATGACGACCAGCGAACAGACCCTGAGCCCGGCTGCGGAGACCAATGGACAACTGTGGGGTGGGAAGGCGCGCGTCTGGGCAGACATTCAAGAGCCGATCTCGCTGCCCCTCTATGTCGCGGCGCTCGAACGCGCAGGCGTGGGAACCGGCACCCGCTACCTTGATGTTGGTTGTGGCTCTGGAAATGCCGCCGCCGTGGCTGCCCAGCGAGGCGCGCAGGTAAGCGGGCTGGACGCCTCCGGCGCGCTGCTGGCCATCGCCCGAGAACGCGTTCCGGCGGCAGACCTTCGTCGCGGCGAACTGGAGGCGTTGCCGTTTGAAACGGGCACCTTCGAAGTCGTCACCGGGTTCAACTCGTTTCAGTTCGCCGCGCGCCCGATCGTCGCCCTGCAAGAGGCCCGGCGCGTGGCCGGCCCCGGCGCCCGCATCGTCATCGCCACCTGGGGTCGCCCGGAGGACACCGAGGCCGCTGCCGTGCTGGCCGCGTTGCGACCGCTGCTGCCGGCGCCGCCGCCGGGCGCGCCGGGGCCGTTCGCGTTGTCCGACGAGGGGACGCTGCGCAAGCTGGCGCAGGAAGCCGGTCTATCTCCCGTCGAGGTCATCGACGTCTCCTGTCCCTTCGTCTACCCCGATCTGGCGACGGCCCTGCACGGCCTCGGTTCCTCGGGCGTCGCGGTCAAGGCCGCGCAGCTTGCCGGAGAGGAAGCGGTCACCCGTGCCAACACCGAGATGCTGGTTCCATTCAAGAAGTCCGACGGCGGCTATCGCATCGAGAACAAGTTCCGTTTTCTGCTGTCGACGGTCTGAACATTGACTGATAGGGATCTGCCTTGTGCGGGTTTGTTTTCGTCCACCCGGGGTACGGGGCATCTGCAACCGCTGCCGCCGTACGCGCGGGCGCACGGGCACGACGTCCTGATCGCCGCGCCCGCCGAGGGCGAGAAGACGCTGCGCGAGGCGGGTCTTTCCCACGCGCCCTTCGATCATCCAGGGACGAGACCCTGGCGCCGATCTGGGCACGACTCCGCCAGGCACCCGCCGACGAGATCAACGTCATCGCCTTGGGTGAGATCTTCGCGGGCTGCAAGGCGACCGCCGCCCTCCCCAGGCTGCTGGAGACGATCGCCGCCTGGCGACCCGACCTCATCGTGCGCGAGTCCGCGGAGTTTGCCGCCGCTGTCGCCGCGGCTCGCGCCGACGTCCCACTCGCCGTGGGAACGGGCGAGTCGGGGAGGGGCCCAGGCGGCTACCAGAACGCGTAATCTCGGTCAATGACATGACATGACAGAACGCGCCGAAACGAGCAGCTTGAAAACTCCTTGTCGCCATTCGCGGGCGGTCGCACTGCCGCAACGACTTACGCCTCGCTGGCCGAGTGTCAGCCATCCACACCAATCGAACGGCCGTTTTCGTTTTCCCAAGCTGAATGTCGCCGGTTCGAGCCCGGTATCCCGCTCCATCGTAAGTGCACCAGGGTTCATCGGTTCCAGCGCGAGGCGATGACCCTCGCTGCGGCCACCGTCCGGTCCAGACCCATCATAGGCGGACGGCGGCGTGGATCACCTTCGAGGCGGTGGCCTGTTGGCGGGCCGCATCCCGAGG
>DASRQT010000126.1:0-2873 GCA_035696485.1 Polyangia bacterium
GATGTGGATGGCGGTGCGCACGCGCAGCAGCCACGACCGCGCCGCCTGAAAGGCGCTGGCCACGCGCTCGGTCATCACCCCCTTGGCCTGCAGCTCACGCGGCTCGCCGGTGCCGAACCGGGCCATGGCGGCCCAGCGCCCAACGCACAGATCGCGCATCCCCCCCGGCCCGTTCTTGAGGTCCGGCTCCAGCAAGAAGATGGTGTCGCCGAACCGACTGTGCCGGGCGCGTTGCTCCGCGCGCAGCCGGGCCACGAAGTCCTCCGCGGCCGTGGCCGCGATGCGGCTACGAAACTGCGACAGGAACCGGTCCGCCAGGTCCTTGTCTCCCAGCAGGAAGCGCGCGTCCAGGAGCGCGGTGGCCGCCGCCAGATCGGTCGCCGGCAACGCCAGCGCCTGCTCGAACGACCGGACCGCGTGGCCGGCGTCGACCTTGGCGTCCCACATCGGATAGAGGATCGCCTCGGCCAGCGCCTGCGCCTCCGCGCCAGGACGGTCGGCGCATAGCACCAGAAGGTCGAGGTCAGAGTAGGGAGCCAGCTCGCAGCGGCCGAAGCCGCCGGTCGCGAAGATGGCGACCGGGTTGGAACAGCGCGCGACCTCGGGCCCCGCCGCCGCGATTACAATGTTATCGACGTCGGCGGCCAGCTCACGGGCGATGGCGATACCGTCGGTGCTGGTCCCGACGGCGGCTCCGGCGCGCGCGCGGGCGTCGGCAAATTGTTTCGCGACCTGGCTCATGGGGCGAACTCTAACATCGCATTGCATTGACGGCGGTCTCCCCGTGCGGCACGGTTACGCCATGGCAGAGATTGAGTTGGCGCCGCTCTCACATCGGTTGGACGACGACGAGATGAAGACGCTCGTGCGATTGCTTGAGGAGGTGGGAGCCCCCGGGCTGAACAAGGCGGACGAACACTCGGCGCACACCATCGCCGCCCGGCTGTCGGAGGACGCGCTGACGGAGTTTCTCGATCGCCTGGACGCCCATGACATCGGCGCCGAGATCTACCTGCCGATCGAGTTTGACGGCCGCGTGACCATTGGAGACTACCGGGTGGCGTCGTCTCAGGTGCTCCTGGAGGTTCTGGAAGAGATGAAGGAAGAGCTCGACGTCGAATCCGAGGAAGAGGACGAAGAGGAGGAAGAGGACGACGTCGAGGAGGACGAAGGCACCGTCATCGAAGCCCAGCTCCGCCACATCTGGCAGCTGGTCACCGACGGCGCCGTCGAATCCATCGAAAAAAATCTCCCGCTCCACCTCCAGGTGTGACGGCCCCTGGCGTCACGCGCGCATGAACACGTGCGGGGGGATGGCGTCGTGGTAGACGGCTCGTAGCTCGACTTTACGTTCCAGATCGCGGATGACGGCGGCGCCGACGTCGATGTCGTAAAGCTGGTTGATGTTGTGGATGCCGCCGGGAGCGAAGACGTTGATCTCGAGTATCTTGTCGCCGACCAGGTCGACGCCGACAAAGTAGAGGCCGTCGGCGACCAGGCGCGGGCGCAGCAGATCGCAGATCTGCTGCTCGGTCTCGGTGAAGTCGGTTCGCCGCCGCGCACCGCCCACGTGCATATTGTTACGGATGTCGTCCTTGGGGCGCATCCGCCGGTAGGCGGCGACGTGGCTGCCCACGGCAAGCGGTGCCCCGCCCAGCAACAAGACCCGCTTGTCGCCCTTGGCCACCGCGGGCAGGAACTCCTGGACGATCAGGTATCCGTCTCTGCGTACGGTCGAAATCATCTGCTGCAGGTTGGCCGTCTGCCCGCGCCCGACATAGAAGACGTTCTGCCCGCCAAACCCGGCCAGGGGCTTGATGATGGCGGGGCCGTCCAGCTCGCGCAGAAACGCGCGCACCCGCTCGACGGAGCGCGTAATCAGCGTCTTGGGGCGCAGCTCGACCGGGAAACCGGCCAGATACATCTTTGAACCGGCGCGCAACAGCCCGTCCGGATCATTTACGACCATGACTCCGGACTTTTTTAGTCGGCGGCCAAAATCGATCGCGGGGTTGAAAGTGTCCCCGTCCTTGGCCCCGGCGTTGGGATTGTTTCGCAAAAAAACCACGTCGAAATCGGTAAGGCGGGCATCCTCGCGAGGCGCATCCGCGGCGGTCAGCGCCTTAGCATACGCCACAGGATCCCGCAGGCGCCCGGGCTTGGGCCGTACCAGATCCGCGATGATCTCCGCCTCGCCTTGTGACAGTGCGTCGACCGAGGCGAACGCCACGTCGTGGCCACGCCGATACGCGGAAAACCCGAGGTGCAGCGTCGTATATGTCGGCCGCTGCGTCCGAACATTATTGACGACAAAGCAGAGGCGCATGCACACCCGCAGAAAAATTGAGTATAGCTGTGTCTTTCGTCAGAACTTGGCTAAAATCGCCCGACAGATATGGCTGGGACCACCCTCAGAGGAATAGGCGAAGACGAGTCGGACGAGGAGACGCCGCCGCCCGAAAAGGAAGCGCCCTCCGGACCGACCGTCGTCGACAACGCCAAGGTCGCCGAGAGCCTGCGCAAGCTGCGGTCGCTCGAAGACCGTTCCGGGTCTCACGCGCTGCAAGGTGGCGGGGGCGGCGTGGCGGCCACGGTCGACAATGAGGCCACCGTCCCGATGACGGCGGGGGACCTTCCGGGCGTGGCCCACGCGATCAGCAAGCCGGCGGGGGCCGAGTCCGCGCCAGCCGCATCGACGTCTGCCACCAAGGCCACAAACATTCCTTCATCGACCATCCATTCGCCGTCAGGGGCTCCGAGCTCGCCGGCGGTCGCGCCCGCTGCAGCAGCGTCCGGGCAGGGGGGGATCACGGGGACGTTGATGGGCCAGCCGTCGGCGACGTTGCTGGGGCTTCCGACCAGCGCCGCGTTTG
>DASRQT010000127.1:0-2610 GCA_035696485.1 Polyangia bacterium
ACACGGGTTCCGCTTTGAAGGTGCGGGCGTACGCCTGCCGCTTGCTCTCGCCGGGCGCCAGATTGATGGGACCGATTTGCACCGAACTGGGCGGCGGCGGAACCATGATGCAAAGCAGCCTGTTGATCATGAAGGTCCCCCGTAGCGTGGGAAATGTGGCCGGGGGGTTCGAGGTCAGCGTCAGCAGCGCGGCCTGGGTCAGCAGGCCGGAGCGGGTGCCTGGGTCCAGATTGGCCGGCTGAAAATCCGGCCCGGAGATGCCGGCCACGCTGTAGATGGACGCCAGCGGTCCGTTGACCCAGGTCTTGTTGCTGCGCAGAAGGTCACGGACGGGGCTCTTGTTAAAGAAGTTCGACTGAACGAACCGCAGCGTCTCGCGTTCCATGTCGCGGTACAAGGCCGCCTCTGCGGGGGGGGTTACGGGCAGCGAGGCCGTCTGTTCCAGCCGATCGAGGGACAGCCAGCGGCTGACCTCGGCGTTGAGGCCGTCGACCGCCTTCTTGTCCTGCAACATGCGCTGGGTCTGGGCGACCACCCCCGCCTCGGTGGTCAGCTGGCCGGCGTCGGCGGCGGCGAACAGCTCGGCGTCAGGCATCGAGTGATAGATGAAGTACGAGAGCCGCGACGCCATCTCGTAGTCGTCCAGCAGCGGGGTTCGCCCGGGCGTGGCATCGATCTCGACCAGAAGGAAATGAGGCGACTTCAGGGCGGTCGCGATGACGGCCTCGATGCCGGTCTCGAAGGTCCCGTTCTTGCGCCCGATGCCGTACGCGTCTTTCAGCCGGGCCTGACCGTCGGCCGTCAGCGGGCGGCGATAGGCGCGCTTGCCGAACGCGGTGATGAATCTCATCGCGCAGGCGTCCTCGCCCATCGCCACCGGATCGCACGGCAGCAGCGCGTCCAGCCGACCGAGCGCCGCGTGGGCCAGCGTGTCCGCGGCCTTGCCGTATTGATCCATTCCTCCCTGGATCGTCAGCTGGTCACCGAAGACCAACCAGCCAAGCTCATCGTGATTGTCCCAGATGAAGCCATTCCCGGGCGCGCTGTGATCGCCGAGCAGATCGCGCACGGTCAGGTTGTATTCAGCCTTGGACAGCATCGCCGGCCGGTCTTTCGGCGTCGAACACATCGGCTTGCGGGGAACGCTGGCGTCCGGCGGGGGAGCGCTGTCGAACGACGCGCCGGCGTCCTGAGGTTGACCGGCGGCGTCGGGCGGGTTGAGTCGAGAGTTGTCGCAGCCAACAAACAGGGCCAGGACCACGAGCAGGCGTCCGGGATGCATCTGTCCATGCTATCCGCATCGTCGCAGACGGCAAGGTGGCTCTTGCGCAGGAAGCACCATTTAACAAGTAAACGGTTCGCCGGTCACCCGTCGTCGTCGCACGGCGTTCGCGAGGGGGCGAAGGCGGGAATCTGAGCGGGTGCCGGCGCTTCCGGCGCGGCGGCGGGCGAGGGCGCGAGCCCGGCCTGGATCAAACCGAGGGCGCTGGCAGGATCATCGACGAACTTGAACAGGTTGAGATCCTCCGCGCTGATCATTCCGTGTCGAACCAGGGCATCGAAGTTGATGATCTCCTTCCAGTACGTCGTGCCGTAGAGCAACACGGTGATCGGGCGCGCCAGCTTGCCGGTCTGTTGCAGGGTCAGGATCTCGGTCAGCTCGTCCAGCGTGCCGAATCCGCCCGGGAACGCCACCAGCGCACGCGCCAGGTGCGCGAACCACAGCTTGCGCATGAAGAAGTAGTGAAACTGAAACGACAGGCCAGGCGTGATGTAGGAATTCGGCCGCTGCTCGTGGGGAAGGCCGATGTTGAGCCCGATGGTGCGACCGCCGGCCTCCGCGGCGCCGCGATTGGCGGCCTCCATGATTCCCGGGCCACCCCCCGAACAGACGATGTGGCGATGCTCGGGCCCCTCGCGCTGCATTGACCAGGCGGTGACGAGGCGCGCCAGCTCCCGTGCCTCGTCATAGTAGCGGCCAAGCGGGCCATCGGCGGCGATTCGCGCCGAGCCGAAAAATACCACCGTGTCCTGGACCCGTTGTTCGCAAAACGCACGCAGCGGCGACAGGTATTCGGCCAGGATCCGCAAGGGCCGCCCCTCGTCGCTGTCGACAAAGTCTTCGTCCTTGTAGGCGACGATGGGAATCGCGTTGTCGTCGAGAAGCTTCATTGCCGCCTCACCGTGAAAAGTCGATAAATCCGCGCTGGACGTCCGTGCGCTCGAGCCTGACCGTCACGGGATCTCCGACGTCCAGTCCCTGGTAGCCACGGACCACCCGGCCTTCGACCGGCGGGGCGAAGAGTCGCACCCAGGTCCCCTTCTCGGATACCCCCGTGACCAGCGCGTCGAATGAATCTCCGATGCGCGTCGCGAGCAGCATCGCGGCCGCCGACTTTCGCACCTGCCGCTCGACCTTTGCGGCGTTGTCCTCCTGTACCGTGCAACGCTGCGCGAGCGCCGCAAGCTCGGCTCCCGAATATGGCGGCGGGTTGCCGGCGAGAGCCGCCTTGAGCAGCCGTTGCGTGACGAGGTCGGGATACCTCCGGTTCGGCGCCGTCGAGTGGGTGTAGTTCTTCACCGCCAGGCCGAAGTGCTCGGTACCACTCT
>DASRQT010000128.1:0-2987 GCA_035696485.1 Polyangia bacterium
CGTCCAACGCCAATCGACCATGACTGCCGCCGGTCGTGCGCGCGGCCGTTCAGCTGCACGATGATCACAGCGTCACGGTGCGAGAGCAGAAATTCGACGGCACTCCCTTCCTGAAGGCTCCCTTCAACAGCGGCTATTTCGTCGTCGTCGAAGGCGGCGAGTACGTGATCTTGAGCCTGCAAACGAGTTAGCGGTTCTCCGAACCAATGTCACGGGTTTGCCACGCCCTTGGAGGGCCGATTGGCGATCACTTGGAATGGCTGCCAGAAATCGCCTATCGCTGATTCGCCGGCGCTGGTGACGGCGGACAGGCGTTTATGCACGAAAGGCATCGACCATCGTTGGAGCAACCGTCGTCGATAGTCTGTCCGGTTACGCAGTCCTGGACGGCACAGATAGGCGCCGCTCGTTTCGGGTGCCGCTGCTCGGAACAGGAGCGACACCCCGCGCCCATCAAGAAGGTCAGACTGATTGCCACGAGCCTGATCCCGGCATGAGCAAAAAACGACACGGATGTCTCTCCCGTCATCCGTCAGTCACCAATATCCGACGGTCCGCATGACCGTTCCGTCCGGACTGAAACGATAGAGTTGGCCCTCCCAGTTCCCAAAATTGATTGTGTCGTCGGCGCCAATTCGAAACAGTCGCTTGATGATTCCCGAACGAGGCTCCTTCAAGTAGTACTGTGTCTCTACGGCCGCCAGAACCTCGGCACCCGTGCTGCATGCGAGTTCGCGGCAGAATTCTCGGCCGTCCCCGCTGCTGCCCTCGAGTCCGGAGCGGGTTTTCGCCGGACCACACGCATACAGAATGATTAGCTCAACCAATCCGTCGAGGCGCCTAGCTTGTTCGACGTTCGACCGCGTCAAACCCTCACGGCAGAACTGTAAGCCGAATCCCAAATCCATAGTGGAAACGCCCGCTCGACTGTCATGAACGCCACCTTCGTAGCCGTGGCACATGATCGACAACTGGCTGAGGCCCTTGTTCATCCTCGCATAGGTCGCGATCCAGGCAAGCGCATCAGAGAGGTGTACCGATCCGTTTATCCGGTAAGTGTTCGGCGCAATCGCTGGTGCCGTGCCGGATAGTCGGGTGTCGTGAACGAGCATCGAGCTGGGCATCGGTAACAATTATCTGCGAACTATTGCGTCGGTTGCTAGCGACATTTCCCACTGTTAAGCGCTTCGCGGGCATACACGGAGTTAGATCGAAAAGGCGGTTACCAAATCGCCCAAAGTGACGCGGGGGTTTTCCACCATGCGGCGCTGTTCGGGGGTGAGCGCGCTCATCGCCTGGTCGCGGGCGACGGCGACGTCGGTCTGCAGCGGCCAGAAGCGCGCGGCGCGGTGGCGCGGGTTGGCCAGATAGCTGAGGGCGGCGGGGGATGGTTGACCCAGCGTCAGCAATATTCGGGGCGCCTCGCCGTCGGTCCAGAGCAGCGACGGGACCCCCTCCCGCCAGCGGAGTCGCCGCCGGGCCAGTTCCAGCCACAGGGCGCGCGCGGACGCATCGGGCGTCGGGGCCTGCACGGTGATGACGCCGCTGCGGCCGTCGGGACCGGTCTTGGCCGCCTGATCACAGGCGCTGGCCAGGGTCCGCAGGGCGTACCCCAGCGCCGACGCCGAACCGTTCAGCCCGGCTCGCAGCGGCTGCGATGGGTCACCACCGAGGCGCGCCGAGGCCGGAGCGTGGCCCCCGTCGGCGGGCAGGTTGGCGGTCAGCGACCGCGTCCGCTCCACCAGCTCGGGACCGGTGAGGCCGCCGCCCTCACGCAGTAGGGCGCCGGCCGCCTCGATGAAGGGCGCGTAGTCATCCGTCAGCGACGGAAAGGCGTCGGTCAACCCGCGGCTGCCGATGCACGCGAACACGGCCAGCGGGAACGGGCGCCCCGCGGCGTCGGTGCTGGGAACGAAAGCCCCCACAAACGCGTGCGGCGAGTCGGAGCGGGCCAGCAGGAACGCGGTGGGCGAGGGTGGCAGCGACGTCCCCTCGGCGCGGATGATCTCCATCCCCTCCTGAAACCAGAGGTCGAGGCCGGCCTGCGAAAATTCACCGGCGTTCGAGCGCAGGAAATCCGGCTGGCCAGGTACTTTTCCGTAGAGGCCGATCGTCGCGTCGCCGGCGCCGCCGTTTCGACCCCCGTCGCCGATCAGCGTCGCCCAGTTCATCGCCCGCACCCCCCCGCGCCCTGAACGATCGAGCGCGGCACCTCGAGGCCGCGAAACGCGCGCAGCAGCGCGGCCGGCTTCACGTCGGCCCGGATGGCCCCTTCACCGAGGGGCGGCGTCCAGCTCCCCGCCAGGTAGTCCTCGCCGTCCGAGGACGCGGTCAGCTTGCCGTTTTCCAGCAGGCGGAACAGCGCCCACTCGCTGTCGGTGTAGCCGAGGTCGCCGTCGCCGGCCTTTTGGTAAAAATGAAAGAGCGCGCCACGCGCCGGCCAGGGCACGTCCTCCCAGCGTTCCTTGGTGTTGAAGTAGGTGACCTTCTTGCCGCCGCTTTCGAACACGATCTTGGTGTAGGGGGCGGACGCGCGCAGCCGGATCGAAACGTTGATCCCCAGCTTGGACGGGTTTTGCCCGTAAAGGAGATCGGTCAGCTCCTGGGCGCGTTTGAGGAAAGCCACGAGGTTCGGTTTGTACCTGACGCTGGGCTGATCCTTGATATGGAAGACGGTGGTTCCGGCCGGATGATCGACGTCGGCCTGTAGTGATTCGCCGAAATACTGCCACAGCGTGCCGCCCTTGGGCTGGAAGAACTTGTCGAGATCGGCCACGCGCGCCTCACGCACCCCCTTGCCCACGGCCAGGGGATATTTGCCGGCCAGCAGCTGGTCGTAGACGATCACGATGCTCTCGCACCACTTGCGGTTGGCCGAATCGCCGGTGGCGCCGCTGACCGCGACCTCGGCGCCGCGCATGGGCGGCATCAAGATCTTCTCGAGCAGCCCGGCCTCCCAGCCGTTGTCGTTGTAGCTCATGATCAAG
>DASRQT010000129.1:0-12820 GCA_035696485.1 Polyangia bacterium
TGTCGTTGCACAACGCCACGCACTCATCACAAATGAACACGCGCGGGCCGGAGATGAGCTTGCGCACCTCACGACGCCGCTTCCCACAAAATGAGCAGTGGAAATCGTCCATCAAGGAAGAGTATTGCACTCGGACCGCGCGACGCCAAGCATCCGGACGTCCTTTTCTAGACGCCCGGCGAGATGATGTTGCTTTCCGTCAAGTTTGACGGTATCGGCCGGTAGGCGCCGACGGCGGCGTGACACCCCTTTTGGGGGCAGGTTGTGGGCGTTGGCGGCGCGGGATAGTGTACGCCGCACTATGCGAGCCTTGGTGGTGACCTCCAACCCCGCGACGGCTGTGTCGGAGCCGGACTCGCCGGCAGCGACGCTGAACGAGCTAGGGTGTGAGGTGGTGGCGGTGGGGTATGACATTGATCAGCTTCCCGATGACATAGAACTGACGCGACCGTCGGTTGTGGTGGTCGACGCGGGAGCGCACCTCGAGGTTGGGCGGGCAGCCATCCGCCGTGTGCGTGAGGTCGGGTCCCTGGCGGATGTGCCGGTGCTCCTGTGCGTCGAGGTGTCGCGCCTGGCGGGTTTGGACCCCGAAGCAGGCGCCGACGACTTCGTCCTGGCGCCGGTGGTCGGTCCCGAGCTCTACGCCCGCATCCGGCAGCTCGACTGGAGGATGTCGTCCTTCCGCGCCGCCGGGCGCATCAAGATCGGCGACCTGGTGATCGACGCGGTCGCGGTCGAGGCCGCCTTCCGCGGCCGCGCGCTGAAGCTGCCGCGCCAGGAGTTCCAGCTGCTCAAGTTTTTGGCCGAGCGGCCTGGTCGCGTGTTCAGCCGCGAGCAGCTGCTGTCGCGGGTCTGGGGATACCGGTACGCTGGCGGCACGCGCACCGTGGACATTCACGTGCGCCGTCTGCGCGCCAAGCTCGGTCCCGGCAGCGTGATGCTGGAGACGGTTCGCCACGTCGGCTACAAGTTGCGCGCGCCTGGAACGGCCCTGCCAGGCTAGCCGAAGGGCCAGGGGCGGCTCCGCCGTCCCCGGCTACTGCGGGCAGGCGGCGACCGACGTAATCCACTCGCCGAGCAGGGCGAGGCCCAGGTCGTCGACGACGTAGGTCGCGAGCTGCGGCATGCGCGTCTTGTCCCCGGTCCAGGGCGCGTGCATGCGCAGCCACATGGTCGACTCCATGGGCTTGCCCGGCTTGAAGATCTGAGCGCCCGCGACGCCGACGTCGCCCTTCATCGGCGTTCCGCCGCACGCGCCCATGTCCTTGAAGGCGGTGTCGAGACGGAAGTCCAGCGTGTTGAAGGTGCCGTCGGGGCGGTGGCAATAGGCGCAGTTCGCGTGGATGTACGAACGCGCGCGCGCCTCGACCATCCCCGTGGGCGCCGTGCCCAGCTGCCCGCTGTAGGGCAGCACCAGCGCCGCCTGGTATGGCGTCGTGGGCGCGGTGTCGAACAACGCCATGGCCGAAAAGCGGGTGATCTGGTTCATCTGGCCAGCGCCACGGTTCATCTGCCGCGTCTCGGGACCGAGCGAGCCGCCCGCCTCCTTCGTGTGGCACCCGTTGCAGTCGAAACGGTACGGGAAGGTCCACGTCACCGCGCGCATCCCGGTGTTGAACGTCGCCTGCAGGCGCATGTTATTGAGCGACGGGTCCTCGTCGGGGGGAACGATCGTCGCCTCGCTCTGGGCCTCGTTCCACTGGTAGCTGTATCCGTTCCAGGTCGTGTCGTCGGTGTGGACCAGCAGGCGGGTCTCGATGAGCTTGCCGTCGAACCCGAAGTTCTTCACCATCACGGTGCCGACCGGCATGACCCACTTGCCCGAGTCCTGCGCCCCCTGCGGGCACTCGGCCGGCGTCGCCGCGCAGTCCTTGACGTGGATCTTCTTGCCGGCCGGGATCACCATGCCGCGTGACTTGTCGGCGTTGTCCGACCACAGCGGGCTGTTGAGCTCGTAGGGAATAACGACGGACGCCATCTTGGTCGGGTTCCTGGGATCGACGCAGCCGGTCTGGGTCAGCTTCGCGATGGGCTCTGCGGCATTGGCGGGCGCAGAGCACGCCGCCATGGTCCCGGCGTCGGACCCAGCATCGGGCGAGGCGCCGGCGTCCGTGCCGGCCGCGCCGCCCGTGCCCGCACCGCCCGACGTCCCCGCCGACCCCGCGGGCGGGGTCTGCGAGCCGCCACGACATCCGGTCGAAAGCAACAGCGCCCCGACCAGCGCAGTCGCGCAAAACGTTGAAAGCACTGTCTTTGTCATCTTGGGTGATCGCAACGCTATCGCTTTCCCGTGATCGGATTCAACCTCGTCGGACTACATGATGCACGGAATGATTTTCGACTGCACGGCGCATTGACACCCTGGTTTCTCCATAGATACGGTTCCTCGCGGCCACAACGCAGCGCCCTGTTCCCGCGACCGGGGACGTTTCACCAAGAGAGGCGGTCTCCATGAGCCATGGCTTGACGTTTCCCGTGCGCATCCTTTCCCTCGTCTCCCTCGTCGGCTCCACCTTACTGGTGCTGAACTGCTCCTCGGGCACGCCGGGCCAGTCGTCGGGCGCCGGCGGAGCGACCGGCACAGGGGGAAGCGGCGGCGGCACCGCGGGCGGCACCCCAGGCACCGGCGGAACCCCGGCCACTGGCGGAACCAGCGGCGCCGGCGGCGCGCCCCCTGCCGACACGGGCCAGTCGGTCCTCACGCGCAACAAGCACGAGACGCGCGACGCCTTCTTCACGCAGCCGACACTCACGAAGGCCATGGCGGCCAAGATGGCGCTCGACGCGGTCTTCACGGCGAATTTCACCGGCGCCATGTGGGCGGCGCCGCTGTACCTGGAGAACGGTCCCAACAACAAGGGCGTCTTCTTCGCCGTGACCACGGGCAACGACGTCTTCGCGCTGGACGAGACGACGGGCGCGATCGTGTGGATGCACAGTATCGGAATGGCCTCCTCGAACAACGGCTCCGTCAACGGCTGCGGGAACATCCGGCCGCTCGGGATCCTCTCCACGCCCGTCATCGACGCCGCGACGCGCACGATCTATGTCGCGGGCGGCGTCGGCGCGGGCGCCGGGATCGACCGCCACGAGGTGCACGCGCTCAACGTCGACACGGGCCTCGAACGGATGGGCTGGCCCGTGAACGTGTCGGCCCTCAAGGGCCCCGGCAACGTGAACTTCAACACCGTCGCGCAAAATCAGCGCAGCGCTCTCTCGCTCGTGAACGGCATCCTGTACGTCGCGTACGGCGGTCACGTCGGCGACTGCGGCTCGTACCGAGGTTGGGTCATCGCCATCAACACGGCGACGCCCACGCAGACCGGCGCCTGGGCGACCGGCGGCATCGGAGAGGCCATCTGGGCCGCGGGCGGCATGGCGTCGAACGGGAACGGCGTCTTCGCGACCACCGGCAACCGCACGCAGGGCGACTCGGCCACCCACGCGGACAGTGAAGAGGTCGTCCACGTCACGGGGATGGCGACCGTCGACCGCGCTACAGGCATCTACTTCCCATCGCACTGGCGCACGATGGATCAACAGGACGCCGACTTCGGCGCCGTGAGCCCCGTCTTCATCAACGTGCCCGGGGCGACGCCGGCGAGCCTCCTCGCCGCCGTCGCGAAGGACGGTCACTTCTATCTGCTTAATCCGGCGAATCTCGGCGGCATGGCCGGCCACATCGCCGACGTCCAGATCGCGAACGGCGCGATGGCCACCAAGGCGACTCCGGCCGCCTACGTCTCGGGCACGGGCGTCCATGTCGTGCTCAACTCCGGCGGCGCCGCCTGCCCGGCGGGAACCAGCGGCGGCATCATCTCGATCCTCGTGAGCCCGGGCGCGCCGCCCACGGCCAAGGCCGCCTGGTGCGCCGCGGGCGGCGACAACTCGCCGATCGCCACGTCGACGAACGGGAAGGACGAGACCATCGTCTGGTACGTCAACGGCGGCGCCCTGAAGGGCGTCGACGGCGACACCGGCGCGGCGATCTTCGGCGGAGCCGGAAACTGCTCGGGCGTGCGTCAGTGGACCTCGCCCATCGCCGTCAAGGGACGCATCGTCGTCGGCGGCGACGGCCACCTCTGCTCCTGGTCACCGCACTAACTAGAACGACAGCCCGACGCCACCGCCGATTACCAGAGCATCCCCACGCGGCGCGCACGCAAGAGCAGGCCCAACCCGTGGAATTTCGGACGGATGAGCCGCCCTTCAGTCACTCAGCCTGTATGACCGATCCCGGTTGAGGAAATTCACGCGCGGCGGTCGAAAAAGGCCTAATCTCGGCAGTAGCGGCGCCCTCTTCCAGGACTGGTCGTCGGGCGCCACAAGTGCAGTATCGGGGGCGACGGCGCCAGAGGCGTTCGTGCCCGCCGTTGAGGCCGAGGAGACGTCATGAACAGGCGATCGTCGTGGGCCACCATGGTTTGGGTCGCGGGCATCCTGTGCGCGGGATGCACGAGCCCGAACGCCGCAACTCCTGGCGGCGGCGGCGGTTCGGGTGGCGGCGGAAACGGCGGCTCGATCCCCGGCGGTGGTGCCTGTCTGGCGGCGCCGGCCCGCACGGTGCGCCGTCTCTCGCAACGCGAGTACCTGAACGTGGTGACCGATCTTCTGGGAGCGCAATTTGCCGCGGTGGCCGCGCCGCTGCTGCCGCTCGAGCCCAGCGTCGCCGGTTTTGACAATCAGGCGAGCTCACTGCTGGTCTCGGCCGCCTTCCAGGAATCCCTGGCCAGCGCCGCCGAGAAGATGAGCGCCATGGTGGACGCGACGATGCTGGCGCCCTGTGCCACCGCTGCCGGTTCGACGGCGTGCCTGGAGACGTTCGCACGCGCCTTCGCCCGCAAGGCGTTCGGGCGAAGCCCGAGCAACGACGAGGTCCAGCACCTGCTGGCGGTCGCCGCCCTGGGCGCAAGCTACGCCAATTCCGTGCAGCTGATTGTCGAGGTCATCCTGCAATCGCCGCAGATGATCTACCAGGCTCAGCTGGGGGCCGACGCGCCCGCATCGGGGCCCATCGCCACCCTCACGCAGCAAGAGATCGCGTCGCAGCTCTCGTTCTTGTTGACCGGCTCGCGTCCTGACGAGCAACTGTTGCAGGCCGCCGACCAGGGCAGCCTGACCAAACCGGCCGAGCTGAAAACCCAGGTCTCGCGCCTGATCGCCACGCCCCGAGGTCGGCAGCAGCTTCGCATTTTCGTGGGCGGCTGGGTCGACATGGGGCCGGTGTCCAGCGCCCCGAAGAACGCCACCACCTTCCCCGCCTACGCGCCCGCCATGGCAGTGGCGATGCAGGAAGAATTCGACGCCTTCATCGACACCAACGTCGCCGGCGGGCAAGGGACGTTGTCGGCGCTGATGTCGGCGACCAGCGCGCACGTTTCGGCCGCCCTCGCCCCCATCTACGGCAGCGAGCTGACCAGTGGGCAAGGCGGAGCTCCGACGCTGGACCCCCGGCACCGCCGCGGCATCCTGTCGTTGCCCGCGCTTTTGACCTACCACTCGGCCGATCAACACTCGGGCCCGATCGAACGGGGCCTGTTGGTTCGCCGTCAGCTGCTCTGCCAGCAAATTCCCCCTCCGCCTCCGTCGGTGTTGCAGCAGGTGGCGGCAAACCCAATCGACTCGAACGACACCGCGCGAACCACGAGAATGAAGTACGAGCAACACAAGACCCAGGCGTTCTGCGCGGTCTGCCACGACCAGTTCGACGTGATCGGTTTTGGCATGGAGGAAATGG
Source organism: Polyangia bacterium (assembly GCA_035696485.1). Taxonomy (GTDB): domain Bacteria; phylum Myxococcota_A; class Polyangia; order Fen-1088; family Fen-1088; genus DASRQT01. Next base: position 5,738 of record DASRQT010000129.1, read on the forward strand.
ACGGCATCGGCCGCTATCGCACCACGGAAAATCGGCTGCCCGTCGACACCAGCGGGCAACTGAACGGCACCGACGTCGACGGTCCCTTCGACGGCGTCGTCGAGCTGTCGAACAAGCTGGCCGGCAGCGATATGTTTGCCACCTGTTTCGTGCACCAGTTCTTCCGGTTCGCCGAAGCGCGCGACCCGGGCGATTCCGATCAGTGCGCAATCGACGGGTGGACCAAGGCCTTTCGCGACGCCGGTGGGCACATCAGCGATCTCTTTGCCAGCTACGTCTCCGACCCGGGATTCGCGGCGCGAAAGGAGGATCGATGAAAACGCCTCGCCCGCAGTTTTCGCGGCGCGATCTCCTCAAGGCGGCCGGCACGACGCTGGCGGTGCCGCTGTTTCTCAAGAATGCGTTCGCCGCGGCGGCCGCGGCCGCTCCACCAAATCTGGTGTTGCTGCAGACCAGCAATGGCACGCACCAGGCGTCGTTCTGGCCGGCGGCGGGTAGCTTCGATTCGGTGATTCTTCACACCCTCCTGACCGATCCGGTTCTGGGCCCGCGCACCACCCTCATCAAGGGCATCAACCACCACGCCATCGGCAGCCCCAGCGGCAACGGCCACGACATCGGGTTTCACGGACTTTATTCGGGATTCGACACCATTGCCGGCCCGGGCGGTTCCTTCGGCGGAGGCATCTCGCTGGATCAGCGCATCGCCAGGGAGGTGCCGTTCGCCAGCGGCAAGCTCAAGAACATCCACTGTGGGGTTCACGCGGTGGATTACATGGCGATCAACGCCGGGCGGATCTCGTTCAGCGCCGTCGGACCCGGCCAGCAAATTCCCTGCGAGCTGGACCTGTACGCGCTTTACGACAAGGTGTTCGGCGTCAGCGCGGGAAGCCCCGCCAACCCGGCGGCGGCTCAGACCCGACTGGCGCAGCGAAAGTCGGTGCTGGACCTGGTGGCCAGTGATCTGGTCACGCTGGAAAAGCGGCTGGGACCACAGGAGCGGCAGAAGGTCGACATTCACCTGACCGCCGTGCGCGACTTCGAGAGTCGGCTGTCCGCCAACAGTGGACCGGTGACCGGCGCCTGCTCTACCACGAAGCCGTCCCTGACCGGCGTCAACTCAGGAGGGCAAGGCAACGAGGTCAACGCCGAGGTTCTGCAACACCTGTTCATGGAATTCATCGCCAACACCGTCGGCTGCAACATGGTGGGCGTGCTGTCGTTTCAATTCGGCCGCGGCGGCGATCACTTTCACTACAAGTGGCTCGACATCCCCGGCATGCCCTCCGACGCGCACGATTTCGTGGCTCACCTGGACAACGGCGACGCGAACATTGCCCGCATCTTCATCGAGATCAAAAAGTGGTACACCACGATCGTCTCCGAGCTGGCCACGCGCCTGTCCAAGATCCCACAGGGCGACGGCAAGACCGCGCTCGACAATGCGCTAGTTGTCTGGGGCAACGAGATCGCCACCGGCCCACACGATCTGAAGGACATTCCGGTTGTTCTTCTGGGCGGCGCGCGTGGACACTTGAAGCGCACCGGGTATGTCGTCGATGCCGGCGCGCAACCGCACCAGCGCCTCGGCGCCACGGTCCTGAACATCATGGGCGTGCCGGCCACCGGTTTCGGCGGCTTGACCAACAGCGGCTTGATCAACGGCCTCGGCCTGGCGTAGGCGGGCCCAGCGCGGCCTGCTAGGCGCCGAGCGCGAGGGGGCCGCTGTTCTTCTCGCCGAACGTCTGGACGTTGACGCCCATCGCATTCAGAAGCGTCACATAGAGTCCGCCGCAGGGGGTATTGCGGGGATAGACGTAGTGGCGACCGGTGGCAAACTTGCCACGCGCGCCGCCCGCGACCAGCACCGGCAGACTCCGGTGATCATGGCTGTTGCCGTCGCCACAATCGTTGTTGAACACGCCGATGCTGTTATCGAGCAGGGTACCGGTCGGCTCGATGACCGTGTCCATCTTGTTGAACAGGTACCCGAGCTGATCTCCGATCCACCGGTTCACGATGCGGTACTCGGAGTTGGGTAACGCCTCGCCACCGGCGTGCGAGAGAGCATGGTGGTCTTTGCTGACATTCAGGAAGCCGAAATAGTTGTCGTTACGATAGCAACCCATCTGCAGCATGATGATTCGAGTCACATCGCACTGCATGGCGAGGATCGAAAGATCCGCCATGGCCTTGAAGGTATCCGGGTAGCTCAGGTTGGCGACCGGTTTCGTGCCCGGGCTGCAACCGGGCCCTGAGACCCCGCCGCCGCCATCCGTCTTGGCCGCTGCCAGGCGCCGCTCGATTTCACGGGCCGAGGTAAAATACTGGTCGATGCGTGCCTTGTCCGCCCCGCTCAACGTGGGATACAAGAGGGCGCGCTCTTCCGCCACGTAGTCGAGAACGCTCATGCTTCGCGCCAGCCGGCGCGCTCTCTCGGCGGCGGTCGCCGCCGGATCCAGGCCGGTGAAGATTTGATCGAACACCACACCGGGATTCACCGTCGGGGCGAGCGGCTCGGTGGCCGAGGCCCATGAGAGATTCTTCAGATAGACGGGGCCGTAAGGCCCGTCACCGAGCGGCGGCCCCTCCCGCAGGCCCAGCTGCAGCGACGGTATGCGCGTCAGCTTGCCCAGCTGTTTGGCCATGACCTGATCGAACGAAATGCCCAGGCTGAAGCCGGTTCCGCCGCCCGCGTTGGGTTTCGCAGTCGTGCAGGTGAACGTCACCGCCACCCCGGAACCATGATCACCCGGGCCCCTGGCCTCGTCGATGCCAAGGCCGGAGAAGACGCTGATCTTGTTCTTGATGGGTGCAAAGGACTGCAAGATCCTGGGCAGCTCGTAGTTGGCCCCCGGCGTGGTTGGCGTGAACTCGTCCATCCGAAAACCATTGCCCGCCCCGATGCACATCAATCGCTGCGGCGGGGCAGCCACCTGGGCGCCCGCCTTGCGCGCCGTCAGCACATCAAGCGCGGGGATGCTCACCATCAAGGCGGCGCCGGTGCCGCCGAGGAAGCGTCTGCGACTGAAACTCTCCAGGCGAGTTCCATATCGATTCAGTGGTTTCATTTGCAGCACCGAGTCGGCCATTTCTAAATAGCCAAAGACCGCGTACCGATAGAGCCAACCATAAAGGACCGCGAGCCGCTGATATGGGTCAGAAACTGAGCCAGCCAGGCCGTTGGCTCAGCGCGCGTGACGTGTCAGATCGACCAGTTGAACGATCACGTCGCTGATGCCGACGGGCATCGACAACCGCAGCGGGATGCGCGGCTGGTCGTCGGACAGCCACAGGCTGAAGGTGCGGCGCGGGCGATCGCCGGGATCCGGGGTGCCGTCGTAGAAGATCGGCTGGGCGACACCGTCCAGACGCAGCGACCAGATCGCGCGTGCACCCCCGTCGTTGCTGTCGGGAAGGACTTCGCGGCCGTGTGCCGTCAGCGTAATCCGCCACAGCGCCAGCCCATCCAGTAGCTGCAGCACCAGCGTCTGGCCGGCCACCGGCGGACTGGTCCGTAGCCGCAGCAACAAACCCATGGCGTCGAAGGTCGACAGCGAGAAGGACGCCTGATGAGTCTCCGTGGTTTGGCCCTGTTGCTGGCGGACGAGCTGCAGCGAACCCGAGCGGGGCTGATCGATCACGTCGGTTGTGGTTTGGCCGCCGCGAACACGAACCGTCGTCCAGCGGCGCGAGCCTTGCGCGGTCGGATCAAAGTCGAGCTCGATCCGTTTCTGCATCGCGCCCAATCCGACGATCGACCCTTCGGCGAACGCGCCGGCCTTGATCAGGCGATTTTGCCCCTCTGCGCGCTCCCCTTCGATCGAGAGGCGAACCTCGCCGACGCCGCCCAGAATCCCGTATGTGATGCGGTAGCGAGCCTCCTCGCGCATCGCCAGTGGGGGCGGCAAGGGAGGCAACGGGGGCGGCGGCGGGGGTGGCAGCGTGGCAGGCGGGGCGGGCGCATCCTGGACGGGCGGCGGCGCCGGGGCGGGTGGCAGCCGTCCAAGCTCGACGGGCAGGCAGGGAAGGCTTCCCAGCCAGAGCAATAACCACGGGGCAGACACGACCCTTGGACGCAGCCTTGCCCCGATCTCGTCATATCAGGGCGATGTCGTAGTATCGGGACGATGCCAATCGGGATATCGCTGGGCGATCCGGCTGGGATCGGGCCGGAGATCGTGGCGCGCGCGCTGGCGATGCGGCCCGAGCTCGAGCTGCGTGTCTACGGGGATCGCGAGGCCTTGATGCGAGCGGCCCGGCAATGCCACGTGGCGCCGCCGGCGCCCGAGTTGATCTGGCCGGTCACGGCACTCGCGGCTGACGCGGTGACGCCCGGGCAGCCGAATGAGGTTTCGGCGCGGGCGCAGCTGGCCTTCTTGACCGCGGCGACCGATGCGGCGCTGGCGGGTGAGATCAGCGCTCTCGTGACCGCCCCGATCTCCAAGGACTGGATGGCGCGGGTCGGCTTCGCGTTCCCTGGGCACACCGAATACCTGGCCGCGCGCGCCGGCGTCACGGAGTTCGCGATGATGCTGGCCGGGCCGGCGCTGCGGGTGACCGTCGCCACCACGCACGTCGCGCTGCGCGACATCCCCGGGCTCTTGACGCCGCAAGTGATTGCCACGGCCATCACGCTGACGGCGCGCGCGCTACACGACGCTTACGGCATCGCCAGGCCCCGCGTGGCCGTCGCCGGCCTGAACCCGCACGCCGGCGAGGGCGGGCGCTTCGGCGACGAGGAGGCCCGGCTGGTGACACCTGCGATCGCCCTCGCCGCCTCGCGCCTGCTGACCCAGCAGGTTGACGCTGACATCACCGGCCCCCACGTGCCCGACGCCGTCTTCCGGCAGGCCGCCCTGGGACGCTTCGACGCGGTTATCGCCCTGTACCACGACCAGGGGCTGATCCCGGTCAAGCTGCTGCACTTCGACGAAGCCGTGAACGTCACCCTGGGCCTGCCCTTCGTCCGCACGTCCCCCGACCACGGCACCGCCTACGACATCGCCGGCACCGGCCAGGCCCGTCCCGACAGCTTCCTGGCCGCGCTGGACCTGGCCGCCCGCCTGTCCGCCGGCGTTGCCAAGGCGCGGCACGCGTAAGGTCTGGAACCACGACGCCACGCCTTATCGCACCCTGTTTTACTTGAAGGGGGCTGTGGTACTGTGTCGTTGGTGGAATATCCGTCCTTCCGTCCTGTCACCCCCTAGGGAGTGACGCGGGCAGACGGGTGGCCCGCCGGCAACACCAGCGCGGAGACGCATGAACAAGATCGTGATCAAGGGGGCCCGCGAGCACAACCTCAAGAATATCGACGTCGAGATTCCGCGCGACAAGCTGGTGGTGCTGACGGGACTGTCCGGTTCGGGGAAGTCGTCGCTGGCGTTCGACACCATCTATGCCGAGGGGCAGCGTCGTTATGTCGAATCGTTGTCGGCCTATGCGCGCCAGTTCCTGGACCAGATGCGCAAGCCCGACATCGATTCCATCGAGGGGCTGTCGCCGGCCATCTCGATCGAGCAGAAGTCGTCCTCGCGCAACCCGCGCTCGACGGTCGGCACCGTCACGGAGATCTACGACTACCTACGGCTTCTGTGGGCGCGCATCGGCAAGGTCTTCTGTTACCAGTGCGGCGAGCCGATCGCGTCGCAGACCATCCAGCAGATGGTCGATCAGATCCTGGAGCTGCCGGAGGGGGCTCGATTCTCCGTGCTGGCGCCGGTCATCCGCGACCGCAAGGGCGAGTTCGCGACCGAGCTCGCCAAGCTGCGCCAGGACGGGTTCGTGCGCGCCAACATCGACGGCGAGCTGTACGAGCTGGCCGAACCGCCCAAGCTGGACAAGGCCAAGAAACACACCATCGAGGTCTTCGTCGACCGGCTGGTTCGCAAGGACGGCATCCGGCAGCGGGTGACCGATTCGGTGGAGCTTGCGGCCAAGCTGGCCGGCGGGGTCGTGAAGATCTCGCCGCTGGAAGGCGACGATCTGGTTTTCTCGGAGAAGTTCGCCTGCTCGACCTGCGGCATCAGCTACCCGGAGATCACGCCGCGGTTGTTCTCGTTCAACAACCCGGCCGGCGCCTGCCCGGCCTGCGACGGCATCGGCGCCAAGATGTTCTTCGATCCCGACCTCATCGTCCCCAACGACGAGCTGTCACTGAAGGAGGGGGCGATCGAGCCCTGGGAGCGGCGCAACAGCCCCTTCTTCCACCAGATGCTGGATTCGGTGGCCACGCATTTCGAGATCGACCAGTACGTCGCCTGGGGCAAGCTGCCGGCCAAGACGCGGGAGCTGATCCTGGGCGGATCGGCCGGCGTCGAGATCGAATTTGCCTTCGAGAAAAACGGGCGCAAACACACCTACAAGAAAGACTTCGAGGGGGTGTTGGCGAATTTGCAACGCCGCTTTGACGAATACGAGCGGCGCCGGCGCGAGCAGGGGCGAACCAGCGAGCAGGACTTCGAGGCGATCTACGACGAGTTCCACCGCTACATGTCGCAGACCATCTGCGAGGAGTGCAACGGGACGCGGCTGCGGACCGAAGCCCGCCACGTCAAGGTCGGCGGCAAGAGCATCACCGAGATGACGGCGTTGACCATCCGCGAGGCGCACGAGTTCATGGGCGGGCTGACGCTGTCGCCGCGGCAGAAGGAGATCGCGGGCCGGATCTTGCGCGAGTCGGGTGACCGGCTGTCGTTCCTCATCAACGTCGGGCTGGACTACCTGTCGCTGGACCGCACGGCCTCGACGCTGTCGGGCGGGGAGGCACAACGAATCCGTCTGGCGACGCAGATCGGCAGCTCGCTGATGGGCGTGCTCTACATCCTGGACGAACCGTCGATCGGATTGCACCAGCGCGACAACGCGCGGCTCCTGCAGGCGCTGATCCGGCTGCGGGATCTCGGCAACACCGTGCTGGTGGTCGAACACGACGAGGACACCATCCGCGCCGCCGATCACGTGATCGACATGGGTCCCAAGGCCGGGGTCAACGGCGGCCGCATCGTCGCCTCGGGGACGCCCGAAGACATCGAGGGCAAAACCCACTCCAACACGGGCGCGTACATGTCGGGGCGAAAACGC